>JASBUD010000241.1 GCA_030148105.1 Microbacterium sp.
CGTCGTCGCGGTGCAGGTGGCTCAGTCGCTCGATCGGGAGGCGGTACATGATGATGCGCTTCTCGTCGACCAGTGCCCGCCAGCGGGGGATGCCGTCGTCGTCCGTCGAGGGGGGCATGTCGCCGACCTCGAAGCTCACATCGCGCAGTTCGGGCCAGGCCGAACGGAGGAACTCCGCGGCCGTGCCGACAGCGAGGTCGAAGCGATCGACGCGGGTCTCCAGCGGCGGCAGCGGCGGGCGCACGATCGGACTCCGGCCCTCTCGGCCGTGGCGGCCGTGGCGGGACGGCCGGCGCGCGGGAGTGGGTGCATGCTCCTTGCTGCGCCGCCATGCCATGCTCCGATCCTACGTCGCGGGGTCGCTCGCTGCGTCGGCGCCGGAAACCTGCGATGGCCCCACGAAATCTGAAGCGCCATCGCAGGTTGGTGTCGCCAACGTGGGGGAGGGGTGGGGTGCGCGGCGCGGCGGCGACGCGGGTGCGGCGGGCGCGGATAGCGTGGAGGCGATGCGCGAACGACTCTGCTCGAAGGTGGGATGCGCCCGCGAGGCCGTCTCCACCCTCACCTACGACTACGGCGACCAGATGGCGGTCCTCGGACCCCTCGGGTTCGGTGGCGACCCGCACGCCCACGACCTGTGCGCGATCCACACCGACCGGCTGTCGATGCCGAAGGGCTGGGTCGTCGTCCGTCACGAGACGCTCGCGCAGCGCTGACGCGCCGGCCCGTCTGGGAGAATGGGCGGATGAGCACTGATGTCGCCGCCGCCCTCGAGTTCCACGTCGCCGATCTGAGCCTCGCCGAAGCCGGGCGTCACCAGATCCGTCTCGCCGAGAACGAGATGCCGGGTCTCATGGCCCTGCGCGAGGAGTTCGGCCCCGCCCAGCCCCTGGCCGGTGCCCGCATCGCCGGGTCGCTGCACATGACCGTGCAGACCGCCGTGCTGATCGAGACCCTCACGGCTCTGGGTGCGCAGGTGCGCTGGGCGAGCTGCAACATCTTCTCCACGCAGGACGAAGCCGCCGCCGCGGTCGCCGTCGGTCCGACCGGCACGGTCGACGCACCCGCGGGTGTGCCCGTCTTCGCGTGGAAGGGCGAGACGCTCGCCGAATACTGGGCGTGCACCGACCGCATCTTCGACTGGTCGGCCGAAGGCTTCGCCGGACCCAACCTGATCCTCGACGACGGCGGCGACGCGACCCTGCTCGTCCACAAGGGCGTCGAGTTCGAGCGCGCGGGCGCGGTGCCGGATGCCGCCCCCTCGGACTCCGCGGAGTACCGGATCGTGCTCGACACGCTTCGGTCGAGCCTCGAGCGCGACCCCGAGCGCTTCACGCGTCTCGCGGAGGGACTGATCGGAGTGACGGAGGAGACCACGACAGGCGTCCACCGCCTGTACGAGCTCGCCGCAGCGGGGCAGCTCCTGTTCCCGGGGATCAACGTCAACGACTCGGTGACCAAGTCGAAGTTCGACAACAAGTACGGCATCCGTCACTCGCTCCCCGACGGACTGAACCGGGCCACCGACGTGCTCATCGGCGGCAAGACCGCCTTCGTCGTGGGGTACGGCGACGTGGGCAAGGGTGCGGCGGAAGCGCTTCGCGGCCAGGGGGCACGCGTGATCGTCGGCGAGGTCGACCCGATCTGCGCTCTGCAGGCCGCGATGGACGGCTTCCAGGTGGCGCGCCTGGAGTCGGTGCTGGGCGAGATCGATCTCGTCGTGACCGGGACCGGCAACAAGAACGTCGTGACCGTCGAGCACCTGCTGGGACTCAAGCACCTCGCGATCGTCGCGAACGTCGGCCACTTCGACAACGAGATCGACATGGCCGGGCTCGAGTCGCTCCCGGGCGCCGAGGCGATCGAGATCAAGCCGCAGGTGCACGAGTGGCGGCTGCCGAACGGGCGCAGTGTGCTCGTCCTCAGCGAAGGTCGCCTGATGAACCTCGGGAACGCCACCGGGCACCCCTCGTTCGTCATGAGTGCGTCCTTCACGAACCAGGTGCTCGCCCAGCTCGAGCTCTTCACCAACATCCAGGCGTACCCGGTCGGTGTCTACACGCTGCCCAAGGCGCTCGATGAGAAGGTGGCGCGGCTGCACCTCGCGGCGCTCGGTGTCGAGCTGACCGAACTGAGCCCGGAGCAGGCCGCGTACATCGGCGTCCCGGTGGAGGGGCCCTACAAGCTGGAGCACTACCGGTACTGAATCCGCGGGTCAGCGCTCCGGGAACCCCCGTGGGGTGCCGGATGCCGATGCCGTGAGCGCGGCGACACGCTGGTCCTCGAGCTGAAGCGCGCGCAGCTCGCGGTCGCGGCGGACGGCGACCACCGCGCGGATGAACGTCTCCGCATCCACGGGAGGGACCGGGGACACGTGCTCCGACGCTTCCGCCGCGAGGGCCTGCGCGAGCCGGGCCCGCTGCGGCGGCTGCATCGCGTCGGCGTTCTGCACGAACTGCGCGACGCGGCGCGACAGGCGGTCGGGGAGGCGGGCCACATCGGCGGTGGGCGCCCATCCGGCGAGGGCGGGTGGCACCGGCGGAGCAGGCGGCGGCAGCTTCGGCGTGCGTGTGCGTTCCGAGTAGGTGCCGGCCATCAGGTCGCCGAGCCGCTGCGCGCGGGGTGTGAAGGCGCCGACGAGCGCGGCGACCGCCCCGACCGTGAGCCAGATCTCGAACACGCCCACCAGTGCCCGGATGAACGCCTGCCGGAACCCGGACGCGCCGCCGTCCGTGCGGACGATCCGTCCGCCCACGACGAGCTTGCCGAGACTGCGTCCACGGGTGATCGTCTCGACGACGGTGGGGATCGCGACGGTCACGGTGACCAGGACCACGATCGTGAGGATCGGCAGGGTGACGGCATCCAGCGCCCCCTGCCCGACGAGCCACATCGCGACCAGCGCGAGGAGCACGAAGACGACGACGCCCAGGAGAACGTCGATCAGCGCGCCCAACGCACGGAGGAAGTACCCGACCGGCTGCACGTCGAGCGCCACAGCCTCGCCCGTGAGGATCTCGTCCTGGGCGAGATCCACCACCCGGGCGGCAGGGGGTGTCGGTGCGGGCATGCGTACAGTTAACCGCATGGACCTCGACGCTCTGGCGGCCGCGCGCGGCGCCGAGTGGGCGCGGCTGGACGAGCTCAGTCGCTCGCGCCGGCTGTCTGGGAGCGAGGTCGACGAGCTCGTCACGCGCTACCGTGCGGCATCCGCGGATCTCGCCGACATCAAGACGTCCGCCGGCCGCACCGCGCACGGCGACCATGTCTCGACGATGCTCGCCCGGGCGCGGCTGCGCCTGACCGGGGCTCCGGAGAACGTGCTTCGGCAGATTCCGCGGTTCTTCGCGCTGCAGCTGCCCGCGGCGCTGTACCGGGTGCGGTGGACGACGCTCGTGATCGCCGTGCTGTTCATCGCGGTGACCGCGCTCGTCGCGTTCTGGATCTCGGGTGATGAGGCGCTCGTCGCGTCGCTCGGCAGCCGGGCGCAGTTGGAGTACTACGCCGAGAACGAGTTCACCGGGTACTACAGCGAGAACCCGGCCGCCGTGTTCGCCGGGACGGTGTGGACGAACAACGCGTGGATCGCCGCGCAGTGCGTTCTTTTCGGCATCACCGGCATCTGGCCGATCATGGTGCTCGTGCAGAACGCCGTGGGCGTGGGCACCGCCGCCGCGGTCATGCTCGCGTTCGACCGCGGGGATGTGTTCCTGCTGTTCATCCTCCCGCACGGCCTGCTCGAGCTGACGTGCATCTTCGTCGCCGGCGCGGCGGGGCTCCATATCTTCTGGGCCTGGGTCGCCCCCGGACGGCGCTCCCGCGGGGAGGCGCTGGCCGCTGCCGGTCGCTCCCTCGCGACGATCGCGCTCGGGCTCGTGATCGCCCTCGGACTGTCGGGCCTGATCGAGGGGTTCGTGACCGCCCAGCCCTGGCCGTGGCCCGTGAAGATCGGCATCGGCACCCTCGCGCTCGGGGTCTTCGTGTTCTACATGGTCTTCGTCGGGGGCCGCGCGCATCGGCGCGGCGAGACGGGCGACGTGACCGAGTACGAGGCCGGCACCCCCACGCTCACCGCCGGCTGACCCCGGCAAAGCGAAAGGGCCCGCCGCGAAGCGGACCGGCCCTTTC
>JASBUD010000244.1 GCA_030148105.1 Microbacterium sp.
ACCACGACGGGTTCCAGTACGTGGAGTCCTCGATGAAGGGCCGGTCCGCGGGGATGCCGAGATACTCGCGCCGTTCGCTGTCGAACGCGTGGAGCACCGGCGTCAGGATCTCCGGTGTTCCGGGATCGGCCGCCTCGGTCATCCCCAGCGGGTCCAGGATGCGGTCCTGGATCTCGGTCGCCAGCGGCCGTCCGGTGATCTCCTGCAGCGCGAGTGAGAGCAGCACGTAGTTGGTGTGGGCGTAATCCCAATTGGTGCCCGGTTCGTACAGGAGAGGCTGGTCGGTGCCGTACGTGTAGAGCTCCTGCGGCGTCCACTGGCGGAACGGGTCGCGGGTGAACTCCTCGATGAAGGAGGCGTCCTGCACGTAGTCGGCGTAGCCGGATGTCATCTGGGCGAGCTGCCCGAGGGTGACCTGATCCGCGTGCGGGACGTCGGGCAGCCACTGGTCGATCGTGTCGTCGAGGCTCACGGTGCCGTCATCGACGAGCTGGAACAGCACGGTCGCCGCCTGAGGGATCGATACGGCGCCGCTGCGGAAGTGCATGTCCGTCGTCGCCGGCACCCCGGGCATCGATTCCCCCCACGCCTGCGTGATGACCACCTGATCGCCGCGGAGGACCCGGACGATCGCGGCGCGGACGTGCGCGTCTGCCATCGTCCGCTCGACGGCGTCTTGGATCGCCGCGACCTCGCCGCCATCGGCGGACACCGCCGGGGTGGCCGCCGTCGGGCTCGCTTCGGGCGCGGGCGCCGTGCACCCGGACATGACGACGGCAAGACACAGCGCCGCTCCCGCGAGAGCTCGCTTCGTCGTGTGCATGAGCACCCCTGCCCCCGGCCCGATCCCCAGGTGATCAGCGTATCCCGCGGCCGTGTCAAGCCCGGCGCGACCGGGCCGGGGGGCGCCGTGGCGCGGTTACGATCCGAGGATGACTGCGCCCTCGATCGTCTGGTTCCGCGACGACCTGCGTCTGGCCGACAACCCGGCCCTCCGCGCCGCGATCGATCGGGACGAGCCGATCATCGCGCTGTACGTCTTCGACGAGGAGTCCGACGGCATCCGGCCCCTCGGCGGCGCCGCGAAGTGGTGGCTGCACGGCTCGCTCGCGTCTCTCGGCGAGCGCCTCGCCGAGCGGGGCGGCGCGCTCGTGCTGCGCCGCGGCCCCGCGGGGCGGGTCATCCGCGACGTCGTGAAGGAGTCCGGTGCGGGAGCGGTGTTCTGGAACCGGCGCTACGGCGGCGCCGAGCGGGCGATCGACGCCGACCTGAAGGACGGCCTGCGCGCGGACGGGCTCACGGTGGAATCCTTCGCGGGCTCCCTGCTGTTCGAGCCGTGGACCGTGACCACGGGTGCCGGCACCCCGTACGCCGTGTTCACCCCGTTCTGGCGGGCGTGCCAGGCGATGCCCGCGCCGCGGGCGCCCCTCCCCGAGCCGCGCGAGGTGCCGGCGCCCGGCCGGACACCGAAGAGCGACGACCTCGACGATTGGGAGCTGCTGCCGACGAAGCCCGACTGGGCGGCGGGTCTGCGCGAGACATGGGAGCCGGGCGAGCCGGCGGCGCGGGCGCGGCTGCGCGATTTCCGCGCCGAGGACCTGGGCTCGTACGACGACTCGCGCGACGAGCCGTCCACCGGCTCGACCTCCCGGCTCTCGCCGCGCCTGCGGTGGGGCGAGATCAGCCCGTACCAGGTGTGGCACGAGACGGCGGAGGCCCGTGGCACCGGGGCGAAGGCCGCGTCCGCGGGGCGGTTCCTCTCCGAGATCGGCTGGCGCGAGTTCGCCGCGCACACGCTGTTCCACTTCCCGGATCTCGCGACGAAGAACCTGCGGTCCGAGTTCGACGCGTTCCCCTGGCCGCGGCTCAAGCCCACGCAGCTCGAAGCCTGGCAGAAGGGGAAGACCGGCATCCCCCTCGTCGACGCCGGAATGCGCGAACTCTGGCACACCGGCATCATGCACAACCGGATCCGGATGGTCACCGCTTCCTTCCTCATCAAGAACCTGCTGATCGACTGGCGGCGGGGCGAGGAGTGGTTCTGGGACACGCTCGTCGACGCCGACGGCGCCTCGAACCCGTTCAACTGGCAGTGGGTCGCGGGCTCGGGCGCCGATGCGGCGCCATACTTCCGCGTGTTCAATCCGGAGCTGCAGGCCAAGAAGTTCGACCCGCGCGCGCTGTACATCCGGCAGTGGGCGCCGGAGTATTCGAGCGGGGAGGCGACCGAGGACGCGATCGTGGAGCTCGGCGAGACCCGCAAGCGCGCACTCGCCGCCTATGAGGAGATGCGCCGCACCCCGCGGAGCTGAGTCCGGCAGGCGTTGCGCGCGACCGCAGTGAAAGCGCGGGGTGAATCGAGCGGTTCGGGCCCCGATCGGCAGCCGAAGCGCCGATTTCTCCCCGTGCTTTCACGCACCGCGCCGGACACCTGCCTCGCATAGGCGGAGCCGCCGGAATAGCCGCCCGCGCCGGCCGGTTGTGCCCTGAGATGTCCTCACCCGCGCTTCCCGCCCTGTCCGTCCTCGACCTCGTTCCGGTGCGCACCGCGCAGACCAGTTCGGAGGCGATCGCGTCCTCGCTCGATCTGGTGCAGCGCGCCGATGAGCTCGGCTACCGCCGCTACTGGTTCGCCGAGCACCACAACATGCCGGCCGTGGCCTCGACGACCCCGCCCGTGCTGATCGCGGCGGCAGCCGCTCGCAGCACGCGCATCCGCGTCGGATCCGGCGGAGTGATGCTCCCCAACCACGCACCGCTCGTCGTCGCCGAGCAGTTCGCCGCACTCGAGGCGCTCGCGCCGGGACGCATCGACCTCGGCATCGGCCGGGCGCCGGGCAGCGACCCCGTGATCACGCAGCTCCTGCGCATGGCCGGCACGACCTCGGATGTCGAGCGCTTCCCCGAGCACGTGCGCGACATCCGCGGACTCCTCTCCGGCGACGGCGCGACCGTGCGCTTCACGAGCGGCGGTACGTACGACGTGCACGCCACCCCCGCGGCGACGACCGTGCCCGAGGTGTGGCTGCTGGGCTCGAGCGATTACTCGGCCCAGCTGGCGGCATCCCTGGGTCTGCCCTACGTCTTCGCCAACCACTTCTCCGGCGAGGGGTTGGAGCGCGCGCTCGATCTGTACCGCACCGGCTACCGGCCGTCCGAGGAGCACCCCGAACCGGCGACGTTCCTCACGATCAACGCGGTCGCCGCGCCCACCGCCGAGGAAGCAGAGGCCCGCGCCCTTCCGCAGCTGCGGATGATGGCGCGCCTGCGCACCGGCAAGCCGCTCACCGCCCTCGAGACCGTCGAGCAGGCCCGTTCCGCCCTCGCGGCCGAGGGCGATGTCCAGGCCGAAGGCATCATGGCCGCCGCCCGTCGGCGGTGGCTCGTCGGCAGCGGCGAAGACGTGCGCACCGGGCTCACCGAGTTCGCCACGCGGCACGGGGTCGACGAGGTCATGATCTCGCCCGTCGCGGGGGCGTTCGACGGCGAGCCGATGGATGCCGCGCTCGCCCGCCGGCAGACGCTCGAGCTGCTCGCGGCCTGACGGCCGGCGGCGGCCCGGCTACCAGGAGATGAGCTGCCGAGGCGTGATCTCGATCACCACGCTGTAGCGGGCGGCCATCTGCGGGAGCGTGAGATTCAGACCCGCCAGTCCGCTGCGATACTTGCGCGCGTAGTCCTCACCCACCGACTCGAGCCACTCGATCGTCGGCTGCGCCGACAGCTCGGCGCTCCCCCGCAGCACGGTCAGCTGCTCGTGATCGTCGCCCGCCTCCAGGTGGAAAGCGACGCGCGGGTCGTGGCGGATGTTGCGCACCTTCGCGGTGGCCGGCTCGCTGAAGATGAGCGCGCGACCGTCGCGCCAGAGGAACCAGATCGGAACGGCGTGCGGATACCCGTCGCGTCCGGTCGTGGCGAGCCACCCGATCTGCTCGGAATCCAGGCGGGTGAGCGCGCGGGCGTGCACTTCATCGGCGGGATCGAAGACGAAGGGAGCATCGGAGATGGGCATCGTCACACCTCCGGTTCGCCGCTGACCAGGGCCCGCAGCCAGTCCCGCGCCTCGACGAAGACGTCGTCGGAGTAGCGCTCGGGGTAGCGCACGATCGCGCGGTCGGCGCGCGGGTACGAGCCCAGGAAGATCACCTTCGGGCTGAAACGACGCAGGCCGAGAAGGGCGTCCGCCATGCGCTCGTCCTCGATGTGCCCGTCGGCGTCGATCACGAAGCGGTACCGGCCGAGGGCGTCGCCGATCGGGCGCGAGGCCAGGAGCGAGAGGTTGATCCCCCGCGTGGCGAACTGCTCGAGCATCTCCAGCAGCGCGCCGGGGTGGTCTTCGGGCAGCTCCGCGATCAGCGAGGTCTTGTCGGCGCCGGTCGGGGCCGGCGGAGCGGTCGTCCGGGCGACGAGCACGAACCGGGTGACCGCCTCAGGGTTGTCGCCGATCTTCTCGGCGAGCAGCTCGAGTTCGTGGTGCTCGAGGATTCCGGGGGGCGAGATGGCGGCATCCGCATCGCTCGTCCCGTCGAGAAGGCCGACCGCGCTGGCCACGTTGCTCGCCGCGGGCAGGTGCGCGTGGGCGGGCAGGTTCTCGGTGAGCCACCGCAGGCATTGCGCGTAGGCGACAGGATGAGCGGCGACGAGGGAGACGTCCTCGAGCTTCGTGCCGGGTCGGGCGACGAGCACGAAGTCGACGGGGACGAGGTATTCGCCGACGATCCGCAGGCCGGGCATCGTCGCGAGGGCGTCCTGGGCGGTCGAGACGCCGCCGTCGATCGAGTTCTCGATCGCGATCATGGCGGCATCCGAACGGCCCTCGACGACGTCGGCGAGCGCTTCCCCGACGTTGCGGACCGGGCGCCACGTGTGTCCGCGCGCCTCCGGAACCTGCGCGAGCGCCGCCTCGGTGAACGTACCGGCCGGGCCCAGGTAGCTGTAGGTGCGTCGCGGCGGAGTCTCGGGCTCGGTGGTCACGGGTGTCAGCCTATCCACGTGCCGAAGTACTGCCGGGCGGGGCGGGTGGGATGAACGCCTCCCGGAATTCTGCGACCCGTGCCGGTGCCGAGTCCCACTCAGCCGTGTTTCGGCACGGTGGATGCCGGCAGACCGGCCCCGGGTCGAGGGCCGGACTCGGCACCGGGGCCGAAATCGGGGCCCGATGGCTGGGCGGCGACGCGCCGACGGCGCAGGTTGGTGACGAGCACCCCGGCGACCAGGAGCAGCCCACCGACGGCCTCGGCGATCGTCGGGATCTGCCTGAGGAGCAGTGCCGCCGAGGCCATGGCGACGACCGGCGCCAGCAGCACCCACGGCACGACCGCCGCCGAGCGGTTGCGGGCGAGCAGTCCGTTGAAGATCGCGTAGCCGATGATCGTGCACAGGACGGCGGTGTACAGGGTCGACAGCACGGGCCGCCAGCCGAAAGCGGCGAGCCCCGTGCCGATCGCCGCGGGACCCTCGATCGCCAACGACAGCGCGAGGGCGGGCAGAGGGACGACGAGTGCCGACCACACCGTGAGCGAGAGCGCGCCGAACCGTCCCGAGCCGCGCCGGACCCCCGCCCGCCGCGAGATCACATTGCCGATCGCCCACGAGGCGGCGGCGGCGAGGGCGAGCACGACGGCGAGCGCCGGGGCGTTGCCGCCGCGACCCACCGCGACCACCGCGAGCCCGATCACGCCCACGGCGACGCCGAGCACCTGCCACACGGTCGGCCGTTCGTTCAGGACGCCGGCCGCGATCACGATCGTGAAGACCGCCTGCGCCTGCAGCAGGAGCGCCGCGAGCCCGGGCTGCAGGCCGAGCGCCATCGATGTGTACAGCAGACCGAACTGCCCCAGGCTCATGAAGAGCCCGACCCCGACGATCGTCCGCCACGAGGTCGCCGGCCGCGGCACGAACACGACCGCCGCCGCGACGACGAGGAAGCGGATCGCGACGAAGAGCAGGGGCGGGATGCCGCGCATCCCCCAATCGATCACGACGAAGTTGAAGCCCCACAGGCTCGCGACGCTCGCCGCGAGGATCATGTCGCGTCTGTTCACAGCTCCACTTCACCGCGCGAGACCGTGAAGAACAAGCGATGATATCTCCGCCTGATTCGGTAGCATCGCTTCATGATTGATCTGGACGCCGTCATCTCGCTCCGCGCCGTGGCCACGCAGGGCAGCGTCGCGGCCGCCGCGACGGCCCTCGGGTACACCCCGTCCGCGGTGTCGCAGCAGGTCAAGCGCCTCGAGCGCGACACGGGCGTGGCTCTCCTCGAGCGCGTCGGCCGCGGCGTGGTGCTCACCGAGGCCGGCACGCGCCTCGTCGTCGCCTCCACGCCGATCCTCGCCGATGTCGAGCGGCTGCGCGCCGACCTCCAGCTCTCCGCCGCCGAGGGCGGAGTGGTCGGAGAGATCCGGATCGCCGCGTTCTCGACCGTCGTCCGCGGGCTGATCACCCCGGTGCTCGCGGAGCTCGCCGAGCGGCATCCGGATCTGCGACTGCCGCTGCGCGAGAGCGAGCCGTGGGAGACGATCGCGCTGGTCGCCTCCGGCCAGCGCGACCTCGGGATCGTGCACCGCTGGGGCGGCGTCGCGCTCGCGATGCCCGACCATCTCGTCGCCACGCCCCTGTTCACCGATGTCGCCGACATCGTCATGCACCGCGACCACCCGCTCGCCGATCGCGACGTGCTGCATCCGGCCGACCTCGCCGCCGAGCCGTTCGTCGCCACGTTCGAGGCGACGATCTGCCGGCAGTGGCTGCGGCGCCTGTTCGACGGCGTGCCGAACGCGCCGCGCGTGGTGCACGAGTCGATGGAATTCCAGAACCACCTGGAGCTCGCTCGCGCCGGTCTCGCGGTCGCGCTCGTGCCGCGCCTGGGCCGCGGCGACCTCGGGCCCGACCTCGTCGCCGTGCCGACGATCGACCCGGAATCGACCCGCGACGTGCTGGCCGTGCACCGGCGGACGCAGGCCGACTCCCCCGCCCTTCAAGTGGCACTGGATGCCGTCGTCCACCGCGCCGCGCGTCTGTGAACGACATCCTCTGTCGCGCACCGGTCGGGACCGGGGCAGACTAGGCGCATGACTCGTGCCGGACAGCCCGCAGAAGCCTCAGACCTCATCGACATCGATGAGCTGATCAACGCCTACTACGACCGCAAGCCGGATGCCGGCATCCCCGAGCAGCGGGTCGCGTTCGGTACGAGCGGCCACCGCGGATCGTCGCTGAGCACGAGCTTCAACGAGGACCACATCCTCGCCACCACCCAGGCGATCGTGGACTACCGCACCGCGCAGGGGATCGCCGGCCCGCTGTTCCTCGGCCGTGACACGCACGGCCTGTCGCTGCCGGCCGAGCGCAGCGCGATCGAGGTGCTCGTCGCGAACGGTGTCGACGTCCGCGTCGACACCGTTGATTCCTGGGTGCCGACGCCCGCGCTCAGCCACGCGATCCTCGCGTACAACCGTGGGCGCGCGCTCGATGACCCGGGCCGCTCGGACGGCATCGTGGTGACCCCGAGCCACAACCCGCCGCGCGACGGCGGCTTCAAGTACAACCCGCCGAACGGCGGCCCCGCCGACACCGACGCGACCGGCTGGATCGCGAACCGCGCGAACGAGCTCATCGCCGGCGGACTCGCGGGCGTGCGCCGCACCCCGTTCAAGGACATCGACGCCGACGCGCTCGGCGAGTACGACTTCCGCGAGGCGTACGTCCGCGACCTCGAGAACATCATCGACATCGAGGCGATCAAGAAGGCCGGCGTCCGCATCGGCGCGGACCCCCTCGGCGGCGCGTCCGTGGAGTACTGGGCGCTCATCGCCGAGCACTACGGGCTCGACCTCACCGTGGTCAACCCGGACGTCGATCCGACCTGGAAGTTCATGACGCTCGACTGGGACGAGAAGATCCGCATGGATCCCTCCTCGCCGAGCGCGATGGCCTCCCTCGTCGCGAAGCGCCACGACTACGACATCCTTACCGGGAACGACGCGGATGCCGACCGCCACGGCATCGTCACCCCGGACGCCGGGCTGATGAACCCGAACCACTACCTCGCCGTCGCGATCGACTACCTGTATGCGCACCGCCCGGGGTGGCCCGCGGATGCCGCCGTGGGCAAGACCCTGGTGAGCTCGATGATCATCGACCGGGTGGCGGAGTCGCTCGGCCGCTCGCTCCTGGAGGTGCCGGTCGGCTTCAAGTGGTTCGTCCCGGGCCTGCTCGACGGCTCGGTCGCGTTCGGTGGCGAGGAGTCCGCCGGCGCGTCCTTCCTCCGATTCGACGGAACCGTGTGGACGACCGACAAGGACGGCATCCTGCTGTGCCTGCTGGCCGCCGAGATTCTGGCGGTGACGGGCAAGACCCCGTCGCAGCGCTACAGCGAACTCGAGGACACGTTCGGCTCGTCCGCGTACCAGCGGGTCGACGCCCCCGCCTCGCCGGCGCAGAAGGCCGCGCTCGCGAAGCTCGCACCCGAGGCGGTGACCGCGACCGAGCTCGCCGGCGAGCCGATCACCGCGAAGCTCTCGCACGCGCCGGGCAACGGTGCGGCGATCGGGGGCCTCAAGGTCCAGACCGAGCACGCGTGGTTCGCGGCGCGCCCCTCGGGCACGGAGGACGTGTACAAGCTGTACGCCGAGTCGCTTCGCGGCGAGGACCACTTGCGCGAAGTGCAGGAGGAGGCCCGCGCGGTCGTCGCGGAGGCGCTCGGCGGGGCCTGAGCGGGGCTCGTCACCGTCGCGGCGGGGCACTCGAGTCCCGCACCACGAGAGAGGTCGCAAGGTCGATCCGAGCCGCCTCGACCTCGACGCCGGACTTCATCTTCAGGACCAGCCGCGTCGCCTCCTCCGCCATGCGCCGCAATGGCTGATGGACGGTCGTGAGCGCCGGAGTCATCAGCCGGGCGAGGGGGATGTCGTCGTACCCGACCACCGAGAGATCCCCCGGCACGGCGATGCCGGCGCGCGCGGCGACGCGCAGCACACCGAGCGCCTGCAGATCGCTGCCTGCGAAGATCGCGGTCGGGGACTCCTCGAGGGCGAGCAGGTCGGCGGCGTGGCGTTCTCCCCCCGACTCGCGGAAGTCCCCGTATCGTTCCCACTCCGGACGAGCGTCCAGATTCGCCGCCTTCATCGCCGACCGGTAGCCGTCGACCCGCGCCAATGACGACATCATGTCTGCCGGCCCGGTGATGGCGGCGATCGCCCGGTGGCCGAGCTCGATGAGGTGACGCGTGGCGAGAAGCCCACCCTGCCAGTTGGCGGAGCCGACCGCTGCCACGGCGGGCGCGGGGTCGCCGGCAGGGTCGAGGACGACGAAGGGGATGCCGCGCGCGCCGAGCTTGCGCCTTCCCGCCGCCGGGAGTCCCGCGGAAACGAGCACCACACCGGCGGGTCGGCGACGCAGCACGTCCGTCACCCAATCCGCGGCAGGCGCATGACGATCGCCGCTGACGGACAGGGAGACTGTCAGCCCGGATTCCGCGGCGACCTCCCGGACGCCGTCGATCACCTCGAGCGACCAGTTGGGATCGAGCTCGTGCAGCACGACTTCGACGAAATCACTGCGGTCGGAGCCCCGCCGGGAGTAGCCCCGCCGCTGAAGGTGAGCCTCCACCCGGGTACGTGTCGCGTCGGCGACATCTCCCCGGCCGTTGAGCACCTTCGAGATCGTGGTTACCGATACCCCGGTCTCCGCCGCGATCGTCGCCAGCGTCACCCGCGTCGACGCAGCCATGCCGTCCCTGGAGCGGTCATCTCTGGAGAGCGCCGACGGATCGACGGAGGATCTGCGCGAGCGGCTCTCTGACGCGGCAGTTCTCGAACGCGAACGCATCGGCGATGCGCTCCGCGTCCTCGGGTCCGACACCCTCGAACGCTCGGGCATACTCGCCGACCATCGCCTCGGCGAACATGACGTGCCGCACGTGACCGTGGATCCAGCGGGGCGCCCCCCAGGGATAAGGCTGGAAGTCGGGGAACTCCTCGCGGAAGAGTGCCTCGATGGGCTCGAGGAGGTGCCGCACGCCCTCGTCCGTCGCTCCCCATGAGTCCACTCCGAATCGCTTCTTCCTCTCCAGGAACGGCGCGATGCGCGTCATGTACTCCGAGTCGGGGTCCGCCGTGACCACTCCCTGCAGCCCGATGTCCTTGTACGTCCACAGTGCCCAGCTCGCGTCGTGTCGCGCGAAGATCTCGAGCTGGTCCTCGAGCAGTCGGAGCCGCTGCCCGTCCCATCCCGGGTCGCCGGTGTAGACCGGGCCGAACTCGCCCACCCAGATCGGGGTCCCCGTCTCACGCATGTACGCGGTGCGGGCCAGGAACGTCTGCTCCACGATGTCGCGGTCGACGTACTGGCCGCGGCTGACGCCGGGGTAAGGTCCGCCGTCCACGAACCCGGGCAGGGCGTAGTCGTGAGCCGTGTACACACAGTTGGGGAGCGGGTCGCCGAGCTGGTCGAACTGCGTCGAATAGCGGTTCCCGTCCAAGAACAGGATGTGATCCGGATCGACGGCGCGGATCGCGGCCTCGAGGCGACGATAGAAGGGCCCGATGGTCGAGCCCTCCGCGTCACCCGGTTCGTTGATCGGGTTGTATCCGGCCACCCACGGGTTGCCTCGGTAGTGCGCGGCGATGTGTTCCCAGAGGTTGACGACGCGATCCTGGAACTGCCGCTGCGACCAGAAGTGCGCCCACTGCGTCGGGTTATCGCTGTGCCAGTGCTGGTTCTGCGCGCCGGGGACCGCGTGCAGGTCGAGGATCGCGTAGATGCCGTGCCGCGCGCATACGTCCACGACGGCGTCCAGAAGTCGGAAGCCCTCCTCGCGGATCTCGAACGGTGCATCATCGCTCTCGAAGTGGCGGTAGTTGAACGGGATCCGCACGGAGTTCAGGCCGAGGCTCTTCAGGAACGCCGCATCGCGATCGGTGAAGAACACCGCGAGGAACCGGTCGAAGAAGCGTGCGTACCCCTCGTCGCCGAGGACGCCGCGCAGCGCCCGACGCATCTGCGACTCGGTTCCGGCGTACCCGGTGATGAAGTTCTCCATGTTCATCCAGCCGCCGAGGCCGAAGCCGCGCAGCACGATCGGATCCGCACCGTTCAGGATGCGGGTACCGTGCACCTTCAGCAAATGGGTCATGCTCACCCCTAGGCCAGCGTGAGCGCGGTCCAGGATGCGCGCGGGAGGGTGACGCGCACGGTACCGCTCTCCAGACGCGCCGACTCGTTCGCACGAAGACCCACACGATGCGGGTTCTGCAGCGTGTTGGTCGCGTGGATGTCCTCGTCCCAGAGCGACTGGACCGTGCCCAGCTCGATGTCGCCGAGGAGGCGCACGTCGATGTCGATGTCGATGTCCTCCTCGAGGCTGCGGTTGACGAGGAACACGGAAGTCTCCCCGCTCTCGGCATCGCACGTCGCGACGGCGTCCACCAGGGGTACCTCGCCGTATTGTGCCGTCTGGTAGGTCGGGCAGTCGAGCTTGAGTTCGAGGGTGACCCCGCGCGCAAGACGGGATGTGACCGCGAAGGGGTAGAACGTCGTCTGGCGCCACGCGGGCCCGCCGGGCTCCGTCATGATCGGGGCGATCACGTTCACGAGCTGCGCAAGGCTCGCTGCCGTCACCCGGTCGGCGTGACGGATGAGCGAGATCATCAGGTTCCCGAAGACGACGGCGTCCAGGACGGAGTAGGTGTCCTCCAGGAGTCGAGGAGCCACCGGCCACTCATCGACCGCGGTGATGCGGTCGACGTCGTGGTATCGCGACTGGTACCAGACGTTCCACTCGTCGAACGAGATGTTGATGGTCTTGTCGCTGCCGCGGACGGCCTTCACGTGGTCAGCCGTCGCCACCACCGAGTCGATGAAGCGATCCATGTTGACCGCGGACGCGAGGAAGCTTCCGTAGTCTCCGTCGACGGGCTCGTAATACGCGTGGCAGGAGATGAAGTCGACGTCGTCGTAGGTCTGCTCCAGCACGACCCGTTCCCAGGTGCCGAACGTCGGCATCTGCGCCCCGGAGCTTCCGCAGACCACGAGTTCCAGATCGGGGTCGATCTGGCGCATCGCGCGCGCGGTCTTGGATGCGAGCTCGGCATACCCGAGCGCGGTGCCGTGCCCGAGCTGCCACGGACCATCCATCTCGTTGCCCAGACACCACATGCGGACGTTGTGGGGCTCCGGGGTGCCATTGGCGACGCGCTGGTCGGACAGCGCCGTGCCGGAGCGGATGTTCGCGTACTCGAGGACGTCGAGAGCCTCCTGCACGCCTCGGGTGCCGAGATTGACGGCGTACATCATCTCGCTGCCCACCTTGCCCAGCCAGACGGCGAACTCGTCCAGCCCGACCTCGTTCGTCTCGGTGGAATGCCAGGCGAGATCCAGTCGACGGGGACGTTCGTCGACGGGACCGACGCCGTCCTCCCAGCGGTAGCCCGACACGAAGTTGCCGCCCGGATAGCGGATGGTGGACACGCCGAGTTCGCGAACGAGATCGATCACATCCGTCCGATAGCCGTGCTCGTCGGCGCTGGGATGTCCGGGCTCATAGATGCCGTCATAGACACAACGGCCCAGATGCTCGACGAAGGAGCCGAACAGCCGGCGATTGATGGGCCCGACCGCGAAATGCGGGTCGATGACGAGACGTGCGGGGGTCATGGTCCTCTTCTTGGATCGATCTCTTGTGTGGAGGGTCGGCGGTGACTATTTGAGGCTTCCGATGGCCAGCCCCCCTCGCCAGTAGCGCTGAAGCGTGAGGAACGCGATGATCAGCGGGATCACCGAGACCAGCGAGCCGAGCACGATGATGCTCCACAGGCTCTGCCCACCCGCCGCTCCGTAGGTCGACGCGGTCGACTGCCAGAGGCCGATCCCCACCGTCACCGGGAAGAGCCGGTTGTCGGAGAGCATCACGAGCGGCAGGAAGTAGTTGTTCCATGAGGCGACGACAGACAGGAGCAGCACCGTCACGATCGCGGGGCGCAGGAGCGGCAGGGCCACCGTGAAGAACGTCCTGAACTCGCCCGCTCCGTCGACGCGCGCGGCATCGAGGAGCTCGTCGGGGACGGCATCACGCGCATAGACGTTCATGAGGTACACCCCGAAAGGGTTCAGGAGCGTCGGGAAGATGACGGCCCAGATCGTGTTCGTCCAGCCCACCTGCGCGAACAGCACGAACGTCGGGATCACGAGCGCCGTGGTCGGCACCATGACGGCGCCGAGGAGAATCGCGAACGAGAACCGCCGGCCGGCGAACACGTACTTGGCCAGTCCGTAGCCGGCCAGCACGGCGAGCGCCGTCGCGCCGATGCCGCCGACGATCGCATAGAGCGCCGAGTTGGCCAGCCAGCGCGCGTAGATGCCGCCGCCGTAGGTGAACAGATCGATGAAGTTCTGGACGTAGTCGATGTCGTCCGCGAACCAGAGCGAGCTGCCTCCGCCGAACAGGCCCGCCGAACTCTTCGAGCTGTTGACGATGAGCCACCAGAACGGGACGAGGAAGTACACCATCAGCAGTCCGAGCACGATGTTCAGGGGCACGCGGCCGGGCGCGCGCGGGATCGTGCGGCGCTCGATGGTGTTCCGAGAGGTGCGGCGTTCGCGCTTGCTCTCGACGGGTGTGACACTCATGAGGTGAAGCTCCCTCGCTTGCGGGTCGCGAACAGGAAGATGTAGACGCACACGAACACCACGGCACCCAGGGCGAACGAGATCGTCGCGCCGTAGTTGTAGTTCGCGAGCGAGAACGCCTGCTGGTACGCGTACATGTTGGGGGTGAAGTCGTTCGGGATCGCACCTGCGGCGAGCTGCTGGAGGATCTGCGGCTCGTTGAAGAACTGCAGGGTGCCGATGAGCGCGAAGACGAGGATCAGCAGAAGCGCGGGCGTGAGGAGCGGGATCTTGATCCGCAGGACGATCTGCCACTGCGAGGCACCGTCGATGCGTGCGGCTTCGTACAGGGTCGGGTCGATCCCCTGCAGGGCCGCGTAGATGATGATCATGTAGTAGCCGGCCCATTGCCACGTGACGATGTTGAGCAGTCCGTAGAAGATGAGGCTCGAGCTGAGGAAGTCGGGGGCCTGCTGACCGAAGGCCTCGAAGATCTCCGCCAGCGGACCGAAGTTGTCGCTGTAGAGGAAGCCCCACATGAGGGCGCCGATCACGGTCGGGATCGCGTACGGCATGAAGATCATGAGCCGCGAGAAGCGGGCGTACCGCGTGATCACGATGTCGAGGATGAGCGCGATCGCGAGCGAGACCGCCATCTGCAGTGGGATCAGCACCAGCGAGAACCTGATCACGAACCAGACGCCGTCCAGGAACGACGGGTCGGTGAAGGCCTTCGCGTAGTTACCGAACAGCACGAACCGCGTGCCGCCGATCATCGACTTCTGGAAGAGGCTCAGATAGAGCGCGTAGAAGATCGGGACGATGAGGAGTGCGATGAAGACGATGCCGAACGGTCCGACGAAGAGCCAGCCCATCAGGTTCTGACGAGCTGATACGGACCTGCGGCGCTTCGTCGGGATGTCGACGTTTTCGAGCGTGGTGGTCATGGTTTCTCCGGGTCTGGGGAGGGAATGACCGGGGGTCGGCCCGCGTGAGACGGACCGACCCCCGGCTCAGGTCACTCGACGACAGTGAACCCCTGTTCCTCGGCGTAGGCCACCACGTCCGCCTGAAGGGCGTCAGCCGCTTCGGAGCCGGTCGCCGAGCCATCGATGATGGCGGCGATCTGGTTCGTCAGCGCGGTGTAGTAGTACTGCCCGAGGGGCGTGTACGTCATGCCGGTGTAGGCGTCGGCCGCCGGCACGTACACCTCCTTGTTGGCCTGCTGGCCGCTGAAGAACGGGACCTCGTAATCCTGGAAGTCGGCCGAGGAGAGCACGTTGGCGTTCAGCGGGAAGATGATCTGCTGCTGCCAGCCCTCATCCAGCGAGGCCTGGTCGGCGTAGACGCCGAACGCGACCTTGGCGGCGAGTTCCGGGTTCGACGCCTGGCTGCTCACCACGAAGGCCGAGCCGCCCCAGTTGATCGAGATCGGGTTCGCCGGATCCCACTGCGGCATGGGAGCCACGCCCCACACACCGGCGTCCGCACCTTCGCCGACGCCCGCGCCCTGGAGGTAGCCCGGGGCCCACGCGGCCGAAAGGTAGGTGGCGTAGTCGCCGCCGATCACGCCCGCGATGTACTCGGGGGTGAACTGGTCCTCGGTGCCGACCAGGCCCTTGTCCACGAGGCCGTCCCAGTAGTCCAGGACCTCCTTGATCTCGGGGCTGTTCAGGTTGATCCCGATCTCGCCCTCGTTCGCCGGGTCGTACGTGAACGGCTCGGCGCCGTTGCCGTAGAAGTACGCCGTGGTCGTCGCGGGCTGGTTCGCCGCGAAGCTCGCGAAGACCGGGCCGCCGGCATCCTTGAGCGCCTGAGCGGTGCTCTCGAGCTCTTCCCACGTCGTGGGAGCCGTGAGGCCGTACTGCTCGAAGATGTCGGTGCGGTAGATCATGCCCATCGGGCCGCCGTCGACCGGAGCGCCGTAGATGCCGTCGCCGACCGAGACGTCCTTCCAGGCGCCTTCGCTGAAGTCGTCCTTGACGTCTTCATAGCCGAGGTCGCTCAGGTCGACGAGCGCGTCCTGGACCTGGAAGGTCGGGATGCGGTCGGCTTCGACCATCATGACGTCGGGGGCGCCGCTCCCGGCCGAGATGGCGGTCTGGAACTTGTCGTACGCGTCCCCACCGGCGCCGGCGTTCGTCCAGCAGACCTGGACGTCGTCGCTCGCCTCGTTGAAGTTGTCGACGACCGTCTCCATGTTCGGGTACCACGCCCACATGGTGACCACGGGCAGGTCGGTCTTCGTGATCGTGTTGGTGCAGTTGCTGGCGTCGCTTCCTCCGCCACCACCGCCGTCGCCGCTGTCGTCTCCACCTGCGGAACAGGACACGAGGGCGCCGGCGAGCACCAGTGTTGCTGCTCCAGCGATGACCGCTTTCGTCTTCACTGTGTTTCCTTTCGGATGCTGGACATCTTTGTCAGAGCGCCCGCGATCGTGACAGACCGCCCTGGGACAGGGCGCTACGGGTCCGCCGAGAGGGCGAGGTTGTCTGTGCGATCGCGTTTGCAACGTTGTACTTTCAACGTTGCAAACTGACTATTCCCGATGCTCGCGCGGGTGTCAAGACCCTTCCGAAAACTTCCTGTCGAAACGCCGACATCACGCACGACGTCGCCCCCGTCGAGAGGCGGGGGCGACGTCGTCGGGGACGGTCAGTACGTGACGGGGGCATCTCCGAGCTCATCGAGGAGCCGGCGCATCGCCGCGTAGGCGGCGTCCCGGTGGGCGACCAGCTCCGGCAGCTGCTCGGGTGGGGTCGCGAGGAATCCGCGCCCGCTCTTGAC
>JASBUD010000248.1 GCA_030148105.1 Microbacterium sp.
GGATGAAGGCGGCGGTCGCGAGCGTCGCCGCGTTCGCAACGTGACCGGACGGAAAGGATCCGAAGTCCGAGATGACGATGATCTCCTCGGGACGCGCGCGGCCGAACACGTGCTTGAGCACCTGGACGACGCCCGCCGCGGCGACCTCGGCGACGATGAAGAACGCGGCGGACCACGGCCGCTTCAGCAGCAGCAGTGCCACGGTCGCCACGATCGGGACGGCGAAGACGCCGAACCACCCGGCGCCGATGAAGTTCATGACGTACGAGAAGGTGTCCAGGAACGGCACGTCGTTGGCGGCGAGGATCCCGTTCCACCACACGTCGACGTCGAACGTCTCGGTGCGGAAATAGATCAGGGTGCCCAGGCCCGCGGCCGCGAGCAGCAGCAGCGCCCCCACCCTGAAGAGCAGCGGCCGATTCAGATTCTCCGCGCGCGCGCTGTCAACCGTCGTCATCCGCCCATTCTGGCCGGTATCTCCGCAGAAATCGCGGGCCGCGGCGCGCGGTCACGACCGTGTATGCTCCCGACGCTCCCGCTGATTCCGGTCGCCGGCGGGGCGTCGTCTCCGTCAGGGAGTGAGCATCGCGACCGTACGCGGCCGCACGATCGTCCACAGGGCGATCACGCCGATTACGGCGCACCCGAACATGACCGCCGCCATCGTGGTCGCCGTGATGCCCGCATCGCGCGAGATCCAGCCGACCACGGGCGAGATGACGCCCGCGATGCCGAAGTTCGTCGCTCCGATGAGCGACGCGGCCGTACCGGCCGCCTTGCCGTGGCGGTCGAGGGCGAGCACCTGCACGCACGGGAACGTGAAGCCGCACGCCGTCATGAAGAAGAACAGCGGGATCACCGTTCCCCAGAGGCCGAAGCCCAACTGGTCGAAGACGATGATCGCGGCCGCGGAGACGACGAGCACGCCGGTGGAGTACGCCATCACCCACTGGGGTCCGAAGCGCGCGGCGAGCCGGGAGGCGAACTGCACGCCGGTGACGACGCCGAGCGAGTTCGCGGCGAACAGCAGTCCGTACTGCTGAGCGTCGAAGCCGAACGACTGCTGGAAGAGGAACGAGGATGCCGAGAGGTAGGAGAACAGACCGCTGAACGTCATCGCCCCGATCACGAGCGTGCCGATGAAGACGCGGTCGCGGAGCACGCTCTGGTAGCGCTGCAGCACGGTCGTGCTGCCCTTGTCGCTGCGCCGGGCCTTGGGCAGGGTCTCCGGGATCACGAAGATGGCGCAGGCCAGCAGGACGGCTCCGTAGATTCCGAGCACGACGAAGATGCCGCGCCACGGCATGACGGCCAGGAGCGCCGATCCGACCAGCGGCGCGGCGACCGGCGCGACGCCCGAGACGAGCGCGAGGCGCGACAGCATGACCACGAGGCGCTTTCCGCCGAACAGGTCACGGACGATCGCCATCGCGACGACGCCGCCCGCGGCCGCGCCCATTCCCATGCCGACGCGCGCCACCATGAGGAGCTCGATGGACGGGGCCAGTGCGGCCGCCGTGCTCGCCACGACGTGCAGAGCCGTCACCACGAGGAGCGGAACGCGGCGACCCACCTTGTCGCTGAGCGGTCCGACGATGAGCTGGCCCAGTGCGAAGCCGACCATCGTCCCGGTGAGCGTGAGCTGGATCACGGCGGCGGTGGTCTGGAAGTCCTCTTCCAGCACCGGGAAGGCCGGCAGATACAGGTCGATCGTGAACGGCCCCAGCGCCGTGAGGGCGCCGAGAAGCACGATGTACAGCACCCGGCGGCGGTGCGTGATGGCATCCCCGGGATGCAGCATGATCGGCGCCGTCGCGGGGTTGCTCCCGAGCGTGCGGATCGCACCGGTCGTGCGGGGGACGTGCGGCTTCTGGGTGGGCGTGGATGCGGTATCGAGCACAGGGATTCGTTTCGTGGCAGCGCGGGTGACGGGGGGGTGCCGGAGGTGCGGCGGGAATCGCGACAGAGCGTCGTCGAATCGATTCGAACTCCCATGATAGCGGACACAGGCCCCTTCCTCACAGCCCTCTCTCGTATGCGCTCGCATAGGATGTGCCTACCTTCCGAGCCGCCTTCAGGGCGCCCGAGCCGAGATCAGATCCATGACCCCGACACCCCCGCGCCCCGCCGACAAGAAGACCAGCGGCAACCCCGCGACCCAGGCCCAGATCAACCAGACCGTCAAGCAGCAGCGCGAGCAGAAGCGCCAGGAGAAGCTGGTCGAGTACCAGAAGCAGCTCGCGAAGCGCCGGCGCGGCAAGGTGGTCTGGTGGACCGTCGGCTCGGTGGTCGCCGTCGGCGTGATCGCCGCGATCATCGCGTCGATCGTGTTCGCTCCGGCGCAGGCGCCGACGCTGCAGCCGGGCGACGGCGACGGATCGTCGATCCAGGGTGTGGAGACGTTCGAGAACACCGCCAACCACGTCGAGGGCTCCGTCGACTACGCGCAGAGCCCGCCGACCGGTGGAGACCACAACGCGATCTGGCTCAACTGCGGCATCTACGACCAGCCCGTGCCGAACGAGAACGCGGTGCACTCGCTCGAGCACGGCGCGGTGTGGATCACGTACGACGCCGAGCAGGTCGCCGGCGCCGAACTCGACGCCCTGAAGGCCCAACTGCCCTCCTCCTACATCGTGCTCTCGCCGTACGAGGGCCTGGATTCCCCCATCGTGATGAGCGCATGGAACGCCCAGCTGAAGCTCGACTCCGCCGATGACGCACGCGTGTCCGAATTCCTTTCGGCCTACTGGCGCAGCCAGAACGCCCCGGAGCCCAACGCCTCCTGCTCGGGTGCACTGAACGCCCCCGGCAAGCAGTAGCGCATGACGTCCGAGGACGCCCCCCGCTCGTCGCTGCCGCGCTGGCTCGCGATCGTGCTGGCGTGTCTCGCGATCGGCGGTCTCGCTTTCGCGGTCGGTCGCTTCTCGACGTTCGGCTCCGTGCCGGCGACCCCGGGCACGGCATCCGCTGATGCGGGCTTCGCGCGCGACATGCAGGTGCACCACGCACAGGCGATCGCGATGGCGATGGAGATCTACCGCAAGACCGAGGACGACGAGCTGCGCGTGCTCTCGTACGACATCGCGACCGGGCAAGCCGGGCAGCGCGGCGAAATGTACGACTGGCTCGTCCAGTGGGGGCTGCCGCAGTCCGGCGGCCCCATGATGGCGTGGATGAGCGGGGCTCCCGGCGGTCACGAGCACGGCGGTGGCGGATCCGCCCTCAGCGACGACGAGGCGCGGGCCGCGATGGGCATGGCGACGGATGCCGAGCTCGACGCCCTCGCGGCGGCGACCGGCTCCGAGGCGGACTGCCTGTTCCTCGAGCTCATGATCCGCCACCACGAGGGAGCGATCCCGATGGCGCAGGCGGCGATCGACCTGGGCTCGGTCGAGCGCGTGCGTCAGGTCGCCGAGGCGATGCGCGCCGGCCAGACGGCCGAGATCGACGCGATGACCGCGATGCAGGCGCGCTTGGGGTGCACCGCCTCGCTACAGTGATCGGGTGAGCGACGCCGCACCCACCGTGAAGGTCCAGCCGCTGCTGGTGCGCGTCGCTGTCGTGCTCGTCTACCTCAGCGGTTTCGTGAGCGTCGCGATCGGCATCCTGGTCCTGCTCAGCCGGTACCAGGTCGACAGGGCGGAGGTCCTGCCCGTCTCGCTGCTCGGCGCCGGCGTGATCCTCTTCGGACTCCTCACGGTCGCCGTCGCCTCGGGCATCGCGCGGGGCCGCCCGGGGGCGCGTCTTCTCCTGACGATCTACCTGGTGATCCAGACGGTGCTGCACATCGTCACGATCGTCACGGCCGACACGTGGGACTGGACCTCGATCGCCGAAGTGGCGCTCTACGCCTTCATCGGCGTCGCCGTCTGGACACCGCCGGGGTCGCGCTACTTCCGCTGAGGATGCGCGCCACGTAGCGCCGGTGGAAGAACCGGACGATCTCGATCGCGCCGATCGTGAGGATCGTGACGAGGGTCACGAGGTAGGCGCACTCCTCGCCGGGATCCACGAGTTGGAAGAACTCGGTGGACAGCGGGATCGTGAAGATCGCGATGAGCGCGATGAACATCGCGCCGATCACGACCGCCTTGTACCGGTTGATCGGCCGCGAGAGCACGGTGAGGACCCAGATGCCGACGATCGCGAGGATGATCGTGGACCCCGTGCGCAGCTGAGGCTCGTCGACGCCGAGCGCCATCGCACCCCGCGTGTACAGGGTGAGGGCGATCGCGATGATGAGGCCGGACGGGATCGCGAAGCTCAGCGACCGACGCAGGAACCCCGGGACGTAGCGCTGCGTGTTCGGCATGAGGGCGAGGAAGAACGCCGGGATGCCGATCGTCAGGCCGTCGGTGATCGAGAGCTGACGCGGCAGGAACGGGAACTCCATCACGAGGATCCCGAACAGGATCGCGAGTCCGGTGGCGTACGCCGTCTTGGTGAGGAACAGCATCGAGACGCGCTCGATGTTGGCGATCACCTGCCTCCCCTCTGCGACGACATCGGGAAGGTGCGAGAACTGCCCGTCCAGCAGCACGAGACGCGCGACGGCTTTCGTGGCCGCCGCGCCCGAGTTCATCGCGATGCCGATGTCGGCCGACTTGATCGCGAGAGCGTCGTTCACGCCGTCGCCGGTCATCGCGACGACGTGCCCGCGCGACTGCAGCGCGAGCACCATGCGCTTCTTCTGCTCGGGGGTCACCCGCCCGAAGACGGTGTGCTCCTCGAGCACCTCGGCGAGCGCCGCATCATCCTCGGGGAGCATCCGCGCGTCGAAGCCGTCCGCGACATCCAGCCCCACTTCGCGGGCGATGGCCGCGACGGTGCGCGGATTGTCGCCGGAGATGATCCTGATGCCGACCCCCTGCTCGCCGAAGTACGACAGTGTCTGCCGCGCATCGGGCCGCACCTGCTCGCGGAAGGTGAGCACGACCGCCGGCTCCACTCCGTCCGGCAGGCGCTCTGCGTCGACATCGCCCGGGTCGAGGCTCGCGGGCGTGAAGCCGAGGACGAGCGTGCGCCGACCTGACGAAGCGCGCTCGACGACGGTACGCCCGAATTCCGCGGTGACGTCGCTCGCGGCATCCCCGAACACCATCTCCGGCGCGCCGAGCACCCACGTACCGGGGGCACCCGCGAAGGAGACGGCGCTCCACTTCCGGGCGGACGAGAACGGGATGTACGCAGCCACCGCCTCGGGCGCGGACACGGGAAAGGGGTCGCGGAGGCAGCGCGCCGTCGCGTTCGCGTCCGGGGCGGCGCCGTACCAGGCGAGCGTCCTCTCCCACCCGGGAGCCGTGACGTCCAGCGCGTGGGCGTCGTCGAATGCGATCTCGCCGCCCGTGAGCGTGCCCGTCTTGTCGAGGCAGATGACATCCACGCGGGCGAGCCCCTCCACCGCGGGCAGTTCGTTCACGAGGACCTGGCGGCCCGCGAGCTTCGCGGCCCCCACCGCGAACGCGATCGAGGTCACGAGCACGAGGCCCAGCGGGATCATCGCGGTGAGTGAGGCGGTCGTGTTGACGACCGCCTGCACCCACGTGCCGCTCTGCCAGGCCTGTACCCAGCCGCCTGCGACCATCATCTGGGCGTTGAGCACGAGGAGGCCGATCGGCCCGATGCCCCAGCCGACCCACGTGAGCACGCGGTCGATCGAGGTGCGCAGCTCGGAGGCGACCATCGAGAAGCGCTTGGCCTCATCGGCGAACCTGTTCGCGTACGAATCCGCTCCGACGCGGGTGGCCTGCGCATCGCCCTCCCCCGCGACGACGACCGAGCCCGACAGCGCCTCGTCGCCGTCGTTCTTGTCGACCGCGTCGGACTCGCCGGTGAGCATGGACTCGTCGATCTGCAGTGCGCGGGCGCGGACGACCACCGCGTCCGCGGGCACCTGGTCCCCGGCCCGGAGGACCAGGATGTCGTCCTGCACCACGTCGCCCGGGGCGATCTCGACCTCGACGCCGTCGTGCCGGACGCGGGCGCGGGGGGCGTTCAGCAGCGCCAGCCTGTCGAGCTTGGACTTCGCCCGGAACTCTTGGACGCACCCGATGATCGCGTTCGCGAACGCCGCGAGGCCGAACAGCGCGTCCTGCCACCGGCCGAGCAGGAGCAGCACCAGGAAGCAGCCCCCCACGATCGCATTGAAGAGCGTGAAGACGTTCGCGCTCACGATGTTCCATGCGCTGCGACTCGTATCGGCGGTGAAGGCGTTCGAGCGGCCGTCCGCCTGACGCTCCGCGACCTCCCCCGGGGCGAGCCCGCGGTCGGGATCGGTGCGGGGCGCGTCCGCGGCGACGTCGGTGGCGGCATCCATGGATCACACTGTATGACCCGCACGGCCGTGCGGTGGCGCGGTCGATGCCGGAGAATGGTCGCTTGTGAGCACCCCTCCCGATGCCCTGATCCACCTCGCGCACGCCGGCGTCTCCCTCGTCGTCGACGCCCGCGCCGGCGCGCTCCCCGCGATCGTCCACTGGGGCGAGCAGCTCGAGGAGTTCGACGAGACCGCGCTGGCGAGCCTGAGTGATGCGACGGTCCCTGTCGTCGGGTCCAACAACGTCGACACTCCGCCGCGCGTCGCCCTCCTCCCCGAGCACCACACCGGGTGGACCGGCCGGCCCGGCATCTCGGGTTCGGCGCAGGGGCGCGGCTGGTCGCCGCTGTTCCGCACGACTGCGCTCACGCTCGACGGGGCGCGGGTCGATGGTTTCGTCCAGGCGGATGCCGGACTCCTCGTCTTCGACGCCGTCGACGACCGCGGGGAGCTGTCGCTGCGGCTGGAGCTCGAACTCCTGGACAGCGGGCTCATCCGAGCACGAGCGGCGCTCCGCAACGAGCGGGACGCTGCCTACACGGTGGACGACGTCTCGCTGGCCTTCCCCCTCCCCGCAGAGGCCACCGAGCTCCTGGACTTCACCGGCCAGCACAACTACGAGCGCTTCCCGCAGCGCGGCCCGCTCCGGGCCGGCATCCATCTCCGGGAGAACCGGCGCGGACGCACGGGAGCCGACAGCGCGTTCGTGCTGCACGCCGGCGAGGCCGGCTTCGGCTTCGAGAAGGGCCGGGTCTGGGCGGTGCACACCGCGTGGAGCGGAAATCACCGCCACTACGCCGAGCGCGTGTACACCGGCGAGCAGGTCCTCGGTGGCGGCGAGGTGCTGCTCTCCGGCGAAGTGGTGCTGCAGGCGGCGGAGCAGTACGTCACGCCCTGGGTGTACGGCTCGTACGGCGATGGCCTCGACGAGGTCGCCCACCGCTTCCACGACCACTTGCGCGCGGTGGGCTCCGGCCGACCGGCGGAGCGCCCCGTGACCCTGAACGTGTGGGAGGCCGTCTACTTCCGCCACGACGCGGGCGAGCTGATCGCCCTGGCCGACAAGGCCGCCGACATCGGCATCGAGCGCTTCGTGCTGGACGACGGCTGGTTCGGCGCACGACGCACCGATCGCGCCGGACTCGGCGACTGGGTGGTCGCCTCCGACGTCTGGCCGGACGGTCTGCACCCGCTCGTGGACCACGTCCGGGCGAAGGGCATGCAGTTCGGGCTGTGGTTCGAGCCCGAGATGATCAACCTCGACAGCGACCTGGCCCGACGGCATCCGGAATGGATCATGGCGGCCCGCGACGAGCTGCCGGTCGAATCGCGCGCGCAGCACGTCCTGAACCTGGCCGCGCCCGGCGCGTACGAGCACGTCAAGACCCAGATGCTCGCGCTGCTCGACGAGTACCCGATCGACTACATCAAGTGGGATCACAACCGCGACCTCACCGAAGCCGGCGACCGCGAGCACGGCGGTCGGCCGGTCGTGCACGCGCAGACCCTCGCGTTCTACCGACTCCTCCGCGAGCTGAAGGACGCGCACCCGGGACTGGAGATCGAGTCGTGCTCGTCGGGCGGGGGCCGGGTCGACCTCGGGGTGCTCGAGCTCACGGACCGCATCTGGGTCTCGGACAACAGCGACCCCCACGACCGGCAGTCGATGATGCGCTGGTCGGTGCAACTCGCACCGCCCGAGTACCTCGGCGCCCACATCGCGTCGGACCGCTCGCACACGACCGGCCGGCGCCTGGATC
>JASBUD010000260.1 GCA_030148105.1 Microbacterium sp.
CTGCCCCGGACTGAACGCGGTCATCCGCGGCGTGGTCCTGAAGGGCACCACCGCCTACGATCTCGAGTTCGTCGGCATCCGTGACGGCTGGCGCGGCGTGGTGGACGGCGACTTCTTCCCCCTGACCCGCCACGAGGTGAAAGGCCTGTCGAAAGTCGGCGGCACGATCCTCGGGACGAGCCGAACGAACCCCTACGAGGGCACCCGTGGAGGCGCGGAGAACATCGCGAAGACCCTGTACGGGCACCGCCTCGACGGCATCATCGCGATCGGCGGCGAGGGAACCCTGGCGGCGGCCGACCGGCTGTCCAAAGACGGCATCAACGTGATCGGCGTGCCGAAGACGATCGACAACGACCTGCGGGCGACCGACTACTCGTTCGGATTCGACACGGCCGTCAACATCGCCTCCGAGGCGATGGACCGTCTGCGCACGACCGGAGATTCGCACCAGCGCTGCATGGTCGCCGAGGTCATGGGCCGCCATGTCGGCTGGATCGCGCTGCACGCCGGCATCGCCGCGGGCGCGCACGCGATCCTCATCCCCGAGGTGCCCCTCACGATCGACGACGTCTGCGAGCTCGTCACGAAGGCGCACGACCGTGGTCGTGCCCCACTCGTGGTGGTCTCGGAGGGCTTCAAGCTCGCCGGAATGGATGAGGCCTTCAGCGACAAGGGGCTGGACGCGTTCAACCGACCTCGACTGGGCGGCATCAGCGAGGTGCTGGCGCCGGAGATCGAGCGGATCACGGGTATCGAGACCCGCGCGACCGTCCTCGGCCACATCCAGCGCGGCGGTTCGCCGTCCGGCTTCGACCGGGTGCTGGCCACCCGCCTCGGGCTCGCCGCCGCGGACGCGGTGGTCGCCGGTGCGTGGGGGCAGATGGTCTCGCTCAAGGGCACGGACATCGTGCGCGTGCCCTTCGCCGACGCCCTCGGCGAGCTCAACACCGTGCCGCTCTACCGCTACGAAGAGGCTGCCGCGCTGTTCGGCTGAGCCGACCCGGGCGCCGACCGCGCGGCATCCGCTTCTCGAGACAGGTTTTTCGGCGGAGCCAGGTGGATCGGTGACTGGTTCTACCTGTCCTGGTCGCTTCACCTGTTCTGAAGCACCCGCTGGCGGTGAAGACCCTGCGCCACAGCCATGAGCACCGTGTCCCGTACCGCGCTCCACTGGAAGAGGATCTGGTGGTAGTCGAAGCGCAGCACGACGTAGCCGCGGGCCACGAGTCGGGCGTCCGCCTCGATGTCGCGTCGGCGAAAGGATCTGTGGGGGACTTGCAGCGCAGGCCCGCTGGGGAGGAGCGGCCGGGTCGCGCGGACTCGGGGCGGCTCGCACGGTCGCGGGGCGGCTCGCACGCTCCCAGAACAGGCGTTTCGGCGAACGCATGCTGATCAGCGGAGTTAACATCCTGCGTGGGCCGAAACGCCTGATCTGGGTGTGGGCGCGGGTGTGGGGACAGCGCGGGCGAAACCGTAGGTGGATGCCGAGGGTCAGGCGTCGGCGGCGCCCACGACGTCCAGCAGCCACGCGAGCTCGAACGCGCGCTCACGCCACGCGTTGTAGCGCCCGCTGACGCCGCCGTGTCCGGCGACCATCTCGCACTTCAGCAGCGCATCCGCGCCGACCTCCCGGAGCCGGGCGACCCACTTCGCAGGCTCGACGTACATCACGCGGGTGTCGTTGAGGGAGGTGACCGCGAGGATGCGGGGATAGGCGACGTCGCGGACGTTCTCGTAGGGCGTGTACGACTTCATGTACGCGTAGACGTCGGCGTTGTGCAGGGGGTCGCCCCACTCGTCCCACTCGATCACCGTGAGCGGCAGCGAGGGGTCGAGGATCGTCGTGAGGGCGTCCACGAACGGCACATCGGCCAGGATGCCGGCGAACAGGTCGGGGGCGAGATTCGCGATCGCGCCCATGAGGAGCCCACCCGCCGATCCGCCCTCGGCGACCAGCTGCTCGGGAGTGGTGTAGCCCTCGGCCACCAAGTGACGCGCGCAGTCGACGAAGTCGGTGAACGTGTTGCGCTTGTGCAGGAGTTTGCCGTCCTCGTACCACTGGCGGCCCATCTCGCCGCCGCCGCGCACGTGCGCGACCGCGAAGATGACACCGCGGTCGAGCTCGGAGAGTCGGGGGACGGAGAAGCCCGGCTCGATCGAGTGCTCGTACGACCCGTAGCCGTAGAGGTGCACCGGACGCGCGGCCGCGCCGGCCTCGCCGAATGAGCGCTTCCACACGAGGGAGACCGGGACCTGCGTGCCGTCCTGCGCGGTCGCCCACACGCGCGCCTGTGCATAGTCGGCACTGTCGTAGCCGCCGAGCACCGGCTGACGCTTGCGCAGGAGCAGCTCGCCGGTCGCGACGTCGTAGTCGAACACCGTCCCCGGCGTGATGAACGAGCCGTATCCGATGCGGATGAGCGGCGGAGCCCACTCCGGGTTGCCTCCCGAGCCCACCGAGTACAGCGGCTCGTCGAATTCCAGCTCGGAGATCGAGCCGTCGCGGTAGGACAGCATCCCGAGGCGTGCCAGACCCTCGCGGCGGTAGCCGAGCACGGCCCAGTCCCGGAACGTGGACACACCGAGCAGGCGGTGGCCCGGCTGATGGGGCACGACGACGTCGCGCGGGCCGGTGGGGTCGGATGCCGATACCTTCACGAGTTCGAAATCGAGGGCGCCGTCGTTGTGCAGGATGAAGAGCACGTCTTCGCCGTCGATCACGGCGTGCGACGAGTCGTATTCGACCCCCTCCGTGCGCGGCCACACCAGGCGTGGCGCGGAGCGCAGGTCGTCGGCATCCACGAGCCATTCCTCGGAGGTGATCGATGACCCCATGCCGATCACGAGGTAGCGGTCGCTGCGGGTGAACCCGGCGCCGAGCCAGAACCGTTCGTCCGGTTCGTGGAAGAGCTTCACATCGTCCTCGACGGGCGTGCCGAGCTCGTGCAGCCACACGGTGTCGGGGCGCCACGCGTCATCGACGGTGGTGTACACGATGAACCGGCCGTCGGGGGAGAAGGTCGCACCGGCGAACGTGTCCGGAATCACGTCGGGCAGCTGCTCGCCGGTCACGAGATCGCGGACCCGCACGGTGTAGCGCTCATCCCCGGCGACGTCGACCCCGTACAGCATCCGGTCGCCGGCGGTGGTCACCTCGAAGCTCCCGAGCGAGAAGAACTCCTCGCCCTCGGCTTCGACGTTGCCGTCGAGGAGGACCTGCTCGCCCGGAACCGGGGTATCGGGGGAGAGGACGGGCGGGGTCCAGTCGTCGGGCGAGGTCAGCGGTGCCCGGCACTGGATGCCGTACTGGCTGCCCTCGACCGTGCGGCCGTAGTACCACCAGTCGCCGCGGCGCGTCGGCACCGAGAGGTCGGTCTCGAGCGTGCGTCCCTTGATCTCGCCGAAGATGCGCTCCTGGAGCGGGGCGAGGTGCGCCGTGCGGTCCCGCGTGTACGCGTTCTCCGCTTCCA
>JASBUD010000267.1 GCA_030148105.1 Microbacterium sp.
CTTCCCGTCGATCGTGATCGTGCCGGAGGTGATCGTCTCGAGGCGGTTGATCGTGCGGCAGAGGGTGGACTTGCCCGATCCGGAGGGCCCGATCACGACGACGACTTCGCCGCGGTGCACGGTCAGATCGATGTCGCGCAGCGCCTGGAAGTCTCCGTAGTGCTTCTGCACGTCGGTGATCACCACGAGCGGTTCGCCGCGGCGCACGTCGATGTTGGACGTCTTCGGTGCCGAGGGGTCGGGGGTCGTCATCCCGTCACCCTATGCGCGGGCTGTGGACCGATCGAGTGATTGACAGCGGCCTTTACCGGACTGTAATCAGATCGGAACCGCCGTGGGTCAGCTCCCCGAACGCTGCGCGAAAGCCGTTTCGTACAGGCACACGCTCGCGGCAGTGGCGAGATTGAGCGACTCCGCGCTGCCGTAGATCGGCAGGCGAAGAGCCAGATCGGCGAGCGCGAGAGCATCGTCCTCGAGGCCGCGCGCCTCATTGCCGAACAGCCATGCGGTGGGCTCCGCGAGGATCTGCCGCGACGCCAGGAAATCCTCGCCGCCCACGTCGGCGGCGATCACCCGAACCCCGGCCGCGTGTGCGCGGTCGATCGCGGAGGCGAGGTCGACACCCACCGCGATCGGCAGGTGGAACAGCGACCCGGTAGTCGCCCGCACGACTTTGGGGTTGTACGGATCCACCGTCCGGCCGGTCAGGATGACGGCATCCGCGCCCGCGGCGTCGGCGGCGCGGATGATCGTCCCGAGGTTGCCGGGGTCGCGCACCTCGTCGCAGATCGCGACCAGGCGCGGAGATGCGGCGAACACCTCGCGCACCGAGCTCGGGGTCTGGCGGGCGACGGCGACGATGCCCTGCGGCGTGACCGTGTCGGCCATCGCGTCGAGCACGTCCTCGGTCGTGAAGACCACCTCGAGGCCGGCCGCGAGCGCGGCATCCCGCACATCTGTGTGCCGCTCGAGCGCTGAAGGCGTCGCGAACAGCTCCAGGACGGTGTCCGGCCGATACGCGAGCGCCTCGCGGGCTGCTTGCGGACCTTCGAGCAGGAACAGACCGGTCTCCTGCCGTGCACTGCGCTTGGTCAGCTTCGCGACGGCGCGGACGCGGGGCGAGCGCGGGTTCTCGAGCACAGTTCAGTGTAGAGCGGCGGTGCCGCGCGCATGCGAAGGGGCGCCCTCCGAAACGGGAGGACGCCCCTTCGACAGGCGGATGCCGGTGTTACGCGCTCTTGGGCGCGTTCACGTTCTCGGGCAGCGCGGCCTTGGCCGTGGCGACCAGCGACGCGAACGTCGCGGGCTCGTTGACCGCGAGTTCGGCGAGCATGCGGCGGTCGACCTGGACGCCGGCCAGGCCGAGACCCTGGATGAGACGGTTGTACGTCAGGCCGTTCTGGCGGCTCGCGGCGTTGATGCGCTGGATCCACAGGCGGCGGAAGTCGCCCTTGCGCTTGCGACGGTCGCGGTACGCGTAGACGAGCGAGTGGGTGACCTGCTCCTTCGCCTTGCGGTACAGGCGCGAACGCTGACCCCGGTAACCGGAGGCGCGCTCGAGGATGACGCGACGCTTCTTGTGGGCGTTGACGGCCCGCTTGACTCTAGCCATTTCTGAATGTTCCTATCGTGATTCGGCGCGCTCAGCGGCCGAGAAGCTTCTTGGCCTGCTTGGCGTCGGCCGGGGACAGCACCTGGTCCTGGTTGAGGCGCCGGGTCCGCTTGCTGGCCTTGCCCTCGAGGTTGTGGCGCATACCGGCCTGCTGCTTCATCAGCTTTCCGCTGCCGGTGATCTTGAACCGCTTCTTGGCACCCGAGTGGGTCTTCTGCTTCGGCATCTCATGTTCCTTCGTGTGTCGCCCTCGCGGGCTTCGTGGGTGTTCCCGCGAGGCGGGGGTCTGTGGGGCTTACTCGGCCGCGGCCGGAGCCTCGTCCGCGGCGGGACCGCCGTGGGCGGCCGAGCGGGCCGCCTCCTTGTTCGCAGCGCGCTGGGCGTTCTGCTCGGTCTTCACTTCGGACTTGTTCTTGTGGGGAGCCACGACCATGACCATGTTGCGACCGTCGATCGTGGGGCTCGACTCGACGGTTCCGAACTCCGCGACGTCCTCTGCGAACTTGCGCAGGAGACGCACGCCCTGCTCGGGACGGGACTGCTCACGCCCGCGGAACAGGATCATCGCCTTGACCTTGTCGCCCGCCTTGAGGAAGCCCTCGGCGCGCTTGAGCTTGGTCGTGTAGTCGTGGGCCTCGATCTTCAGGCGGAAACGCACCTCTTTGAGGATCGTGTTCGCCTGATTGCGTCGGGCCTCCTTGGCCTTCTGCGCTGCTTCGTACTTGAACTTCCCGTAATCCATGATCTTGACCACGGGCGGCTTCGAGTTGGGTGCCACCTCGACGAGGTCGAGGTCGGCATCCTGCGCCAGACGCAGGGCCACCTCGATGCGTACGACGCCGACCTGCTCTCCGTTCGGGCCGACGAGGCGGACCTCGGGCACGCGGATGCGGTCATTGGTGCGGGGATCGCTGATGCGGAGCTCCTCTTTCATGCGGGTGTCGGCCACCGCGAAGCGGGATGCATCGCGGGCGGAAGAGCGACTCGATTCCACCCGCACAGCGCTGGAGCGCCGGCTTGCGCACCCGACCCCCACCGCGGTTCCGGTGGAGCGACCCCGTCCGCGAGCGGACGGGGCGGAGTGCATGACCCGGTAGCCTGGAGCGGCAAGCGCGGGTGGGATCTGATCCTCTTTCGTTCCGGAGCACAACGCTCCGAAGCCCGCGCAAGTCTAGCAGAGAGTGACACGTGGACACGATTCGGGACGGCGACGACGATCTTCAGGCCGGGCGGCTCGCTCAGGATGCCGAGCGGCAGGCGCGGTGGGAGGCTCAGGAGCGCGCGGCATCGGCCGCGACCCGCGACATCGCGGACGTCCCTGCGGTCGAGGTCATCACGACCGCCGCGGTGCACCTCATGAGTGCCGCCGCGGTGAAGGTCGGTCTCGCCGACGACCCCGGTGCGCAGAAGGACCTGGACGAAGCGCGGAAGCTCATCAACGCGCTGGCCGGACTCATCACGGCGGGGGCTCCCGAGATCAGTGACATGCACGCGCGGTCGCTGCGCGACGGACTGCGTTCGCTGCAGTTGGCCTTCCGTGAGGCATCCGTCATCCCCGACCCCATCGGCAAAGGCCCCGGCGAGAAGTGGACCGGCCCGGTCACCTGACCGGGCGCGCGCTCACTGCTCTCCGATCCTCTCTGCGGCGCGGCGCAGCGCCGCGAGGGACTCGGCGACCGCTTCGTCGTCCGTGCCGGCGTTGCTGACAGAGAACCGCAGCACGGCGCGGCCGTGCCATTCCGAGGAGGATGCGAACGCGACCCCGTCGGCGCGGAGCACCTCGCCGAGCGCTCTGGTCGCCTCGTCCGTACTCGCGGCGACGCAGACCTGGGTGAAGACGACGTCGTTGAGCACCCGCAGCCCCGGAACAGCGGTGACCCCGTCGGCGAGGAGCTGAGCGGACCGCGTCAGCCGGTCGATCAGGGCCGCGACCCCCGACGTGCCGAGCGATCGCAGCGCCGCCCACACCGGGACGCCCCGCGCCCGGCGGGACATCTCCGGCACACGCTCGTGCGGATCCGCATCGGCGGTCGTGGTTGCGGTCAGGTAGCTCGCGTGGGTGCCCATCGCCTGGCGCAGACTCACCCGGTCGCGGACGATCGCGACGCCGCAGTCGTACGGGACGTTCAGCGTCTTGTGGGCGTCGGTCGCCCACGAATCGGCATCCTCCGCGCCGCGCATCAGGTGACGCGATCGTGGACTCGCGGCCGCCCAGAGTCCGAAAGCGCCGTCGACGTGCACCCAGGCGCCAGCGTCGTGCGCGACAGCCACGCACTCCGCGAACGGATCGAACGCGCCGGAGTGGACGTTTCCCGCCTGCAGCGCGAGGATCGTGGGGCCCGACCTGCCCGCCAGCGCCTCTGCCAGCAGATCGGTCCGGATGCGACCCTGATCGTCGGCGTCGATGAGCTCCGCGGCGCCGAGGCCGAGAAGCCGCGCGGCGAGGTCGACCGAGCCGTGCCTCTCCGCACCCGCGAGGAACCGGATCGGCGGACCCCCGGCGAGCCCGCGCTCATCGGCATCCCACCCCGCGTCGCGGAGCACGCGCGTGCGGGCAGCCGCGAGACCGGTGAGGTTCGCCATCGTGGCCCCCGTCGTGAAGCCGACGTCGCACGCCGGGTCGAGGCCGAGCAGCTCGCACAGCCAGCGACCGGCGAGGTCCTCTGCGGCGACGACGCCCGTCGTGACCTCGCGCATCCCGGCGTTCTGATCCCATGCCGAGACGAGCCAGTCCGCCGCGAGCGACGCCGGCAGGGTGCCGCCCATCACCCAGCCGAAGAATCTCGACGACTGCGACGCCATGAGCCCGGGCTCGACCGCCCGGATGAGGGCGTCGATCACGTCGCCGGGCGGCTCGGGATCGGTCTGCAGCTCCAGCCCGAGACGGGACTGGGTCTCGGCGACGCCGGTCGTCGCCGGGATGCCGCGCTCCGGCATCCGCGTCAACCAGTCCACGGCAGCCGCGTGCGCCCGATCGAGGGCCTCTGCCGCCGCGGGGGCGGATCGAGTGTCGTCGAAGGATGTCTGTGTCATCGCTGACCTCCTCGTGAGCCTGATCCTCCTCCTGGGGACGAGGAGCGACAAGCCGCCTCTCAGATACCCGCTCTCCGATCCGTGTCCCCGAGAGAGTGGTCCTCCCCCCGAAATGGTGGTTCTCCCCCCGAGATGGTGGTTCTCCCCTCGAGATGGTGGGTTTACCCCCGAGATGGTGCGTTTCCCGCCGAGATGGTGGGTTTACCCCC
>JASBUD010000269.1 GCA_030148105.1 Microbacterium sp.
CGTCGGTGAAGGTGGGCGGAAGTCGCACGTCGAGGAGGCAGAGCTCGGGCATCGTCTGCTCGACGGTCTCCTCGAGGGTCCCGGCGTCCGCGAGGGCGGCGACCACCTCGTGGCCGGCGTCCTCCAGGACGCGGACGAGCCCTTCGCGCAGCAGGACGGAGTCCTCGCAGATCAGGATGCGCACGGGACGCTCACCTCCAGAGACGTGGGACCGCCCTGCGGGCTGTCCAGCCGTGCCGTGCCGCCCGCGGCGAGGACGCGGTTCATGATGCCGTCCAGGCCACCACCGGGCGTCACCTGCGCGCCGCCGATCCCGTCGTCCTCGACGCGCGCCCACAGGCTCCCGTCCGGGCGCTGACGGACCAGCACGCGGCAGCCCGTTGCGCGGGAGTGCTTCGCGGCGTTCGTGAGCGATTCGGCGATGCAGAAGTAGACGGCGGCCTCGGCGTTGCTGTCGCAGCGCCGATCGATGCGGACGTCGAGCTGGACGGGGATGGGCGAGCGCCCGGCGAGAGCCGAGAGGGCGGCATCCAGCCCCCGATCATCGAGCACCGACGCGTGGATGCCGCGCGCGAGCTGCCGGAGCTCGGTGATGGCGGCCTTCGTCGAGGTGTGCGCCTCCGCGAGCAGCGCTTTCGCCGCCTCGGGGTCGTCGTCGATCTTCTGCTGCGCGAGACCCAGCGTCATCCCGACCGACACGAGCCGGGGCTGTACCCCGTCGTGGAGGTCTCGTTCGATGCGGGTGCGCTCGACCTCGGAGGCCCGGATCGCCCCCTCGCGGCGGACGTCGGATGTGCGCGCCTGCTCGACGAGCTGGGCCTCACGGGTGGGCACCACGATCGCGCGAGCGAGCACGGCGTGGAGCACGGCGAGACCGATGATCGCGGCCACGGCGACGAGCGCGACCAGGATCCCGGTGACGACCGCCCACGAGACGGGCACCTCGATGCCGGTGCCGGCGAGGGTGACGGCGCCGCTGCGGGCGAAGAGCGGCGCGAAGACGAGCACGATCGCCGAAGCGAAGACCGACACGAGCGGCAGCACGATCAGACCGAGGACCGTGCCGATCGCGGCGCTCGCGATCGCGCGCCACATCGACGGGTCGATGAACTGCCGCCAGACGACACGGAGGAAGCCGCCGAAGCCCGGCGTGGTCCGCCGACGCGGCGCGAGGCCCGGCAGGCCCAGCGCATACAGCCCGTCCACGCGTGCCGTCTCCAACCACGCCACCCCGTACAGCGCGTAGACGAAGCCGAGGAGGACGACCAGGCCGATGCCGAGGACGGGGACGAGTCCGAGCCCGACCCCGAGCAGCGTGGCGAGGACCGTGAAGACGACGGGCCCCACGACGCCGAGGGCGGCGAGCTGGGCGATGGCTCCGGCGATCCGCAGCGGGTCGCGCAGCGGCGATCGTGACGGCGGCGGGACGACGGGAGCGGCGCTCGGAGCGAGGGTGGAGGAGGTCATGGCTCCACGGTATTGATGCGCGCCGCCGCGCGCGCCGGGGGCATCCGGAATCCTCCCGTCGGGTTAACCCGAAGCGGTCAGCCGGACAGCCCCGACACGCCGCTCCCGATGAGCATCGCGCCGATCACGATCAGCACGAGAGCCATCACGATCGCGTTGTTCGCGATGAGCCAGTTCTTCGCGGTCTGCAGGACCGGCGTGACCCGGTCGCCGGCGACCGCCACCAGGGTCACGGGGACCGCCACGCTCAGGCAGGCGAGCACGACGAAGAGCGCGCCCGCGCCGATCGCCTGACCGATCGGCAGGAACGCCCCGCCGATCGTGAGCCCGGCTCCCGCGGCGAACGCGATCTCCTTCGGATTCACGACCGTCAGCACGAACCCGAGCCGGAGTGCACCGCCCCTGCCGGTGCGCTCGATCGACTGCATCCAGCCCGGCAGCTTCGGTGCGGCATCCGCCCGCGGCCGCCGGATGAACTTGCGGATGCCGACCCCCACGAGCACGACGCCGAGGGCGAGCCGCAGCACAGCTGCCGGAAGAGAAGATCCCGCGGCCTGATCGATCAGGTCCGACACGACGGCGAAGACCGCGGTGAGCAGCGCGAAGCCCGCCGCGCGGCCGAGGAGGAAGAGGCTGCTCCCGCCGAGCCCCACCGGGGCGGTGAGCAGCAGCAGGACGGCGATGATCGGGAACGGACTGAGCGCGACGCCGATCCCGAACGGAATGAGGTCGCCGATCACGTCGAGCACGGCATCCTCCTGACTCCCGCGGGTCCGTCCCGCGCGCGCCCGACGCACGCGAAGGGCATTTCACCCTAGTGCGCAAGCCCCCCTCCGGGCTGTCGCGCCTGGGATAGGTTCGGGCACGGCCTTCGCCCGGAGCGGAGGTTCACAGCACATCACCTCGACAGAAACAGAGACACACCATGGGTTTCCTCGCATTCCTCATCCTCGGCCTGCTGGCCGGCGCCATCGCCAAGCTGATCCTCCCCGGTAAGCAGGGCGGCGGCTGGCTCATCACCCTGCTCCTCGGCGTCGTGGGCGCCCTGCTCGGCGGGTGGCTCGGCAGCGTCCTCTTCGGCGCGCCGCTGCAGGACTTCTTCTCGCTGCAGACCTGGCTCCTGGCCATCGGCGGTTCGATCATCGTCCTGCTGATCTACGGCCTCATCGTCGGACGCCGCAAGCGCGCCTGATCATCCGAAGGGCGCCGACGGTCATCCGTCGGCGCCCTTCGTCGTTCCCGCTACGGCCTGAGCGACGCGACGAACTCGAGCTTGTCCAGGACCGGAGCCGGGATCACGAACGGATAGAGATCGTCCTTGCCCATCGAACGGTTGATCGCGTTGAGCGCGGTCGACAGCGGCACCCACACCTCGGTGACCAGCTCTCGGAACGACCGGGAGCCGCGCTCGTCGCTGATCAGTCCGTAGTGCACCGCCGTGTCGAGCGTGTCGCAGATGTGCAGGTAGTGCGCCCAGGTCTCGGCGAAGTCCTCGTACGGGTGCATCGTCGCGTACATCGTGAGGTATCGCTCCTCCCATCCCGCGGGCGGGCCGTCGGCGTAGTGCCGGTCGATCTGCTCCTGGTAGTCCACGGTCTCGTCGCCGAACAGCTCACGTGCGCGCGCCAGGAGCCCGGCATCCGGCGCCTTCTCCACGAGCTGCCACTCGAAGTAGTGCCCGATCTCGTGCCGGAAGTGGCCGAGCATCGTCCGGTACGGCTCGTCGAGCTCGCCGCGGACGCGCTCACGGTACGTGGGATCGCTCTCGGCGAGGTCGATCGTGATGACCCCCTCGTCATGCCCGATCACGACGTTGCGGTCGGTGCTGGAGAGCAGGTCGAAGCACAGCCCGTCGACGGGATCGCCGCCGGTGGCGGCATCCTTGCCGATGACGGGGAAGCCCAGGTCATCGAGCTCCGCGATCAGGTAGCGCTTCGCCCGCTCGGCGACCGGGAAGTTCGCGATGCCCGCGGCATCCGCGTCGTTCGGGCGCGTTCGCGTGAGCGCGCAGCTGAAGCACTGGCCGCCCTCGAGCGGCGCGAGCCACGTGCATCCCGACAGGTCGAGGTTGCGGCAGACGTGCCAGATGAGCCCGGTCGCGTCGACGTAGCGGCCCTGCAGGTCGACCGGGACGATCTGCCGCTCGTCACGCGAATACCCGAGGCCCGTCCGGCAGGTCACGCAGAGGGAGTTCTCGAAGAAGAGGGGACTGCTGCACACGCGGCATCGATAGGCTTTCACCTTCTCAGGCTCGCACGTCGAACCGATCGGCCCCCGGCCCTTGCGGATCGGGGGATGATCTGCGGTCAGCTCTGCGCGAGCTCGGTGAGCGGGGCGACATCCACCGCGACGCGGAGCGTGGACTTCTTCGCCTCGGTGAAGATCACGCCCTTCACCGGCGGCACATCGCCGTAGTCCCGGCCCCACGCGACCGTCACGTGCCGGTCGGCCGTCCACTGGTCGTTGGTCGGATCGAACGCGAGCCACTGGTCCGAACCCGGCAGCCACGCGGCCACCCACGCGTGCGACGCGTCGGCGCCGACCATGCGGGGCTTCCCCGGGGGCGGTGTCGTCGCGAGGTACCCGCTGACGTAGCGAGCGGCGACGCCGTGGCTGCGCAGGCACGCGAGGGCGAGGTGGGCGAAGTCCTGGCAGACACCCGCCCGCTTGTCGAACACGTCGGCGACAGTGCTCGTGACCGTCGTGGCGGTCTTGTCGTAGTGGAAATCGGTCTTGATCCGGTGCATCAGATCGGTCACGGCCTCGCCGATCGGGCGCCCCGGCGTGAGGGATGCCGCGCCGTACGCGCGGGCGGCGTCCACGTGCCGGGCCTTCGGTGATTCCAGAGCGAATTCGGCCGCCGACCACGCGCCGCGGATCTCCGGGTGCAGGATCGGGCGCGCCCGCTCCCACGGTTCGGCGAGCGCGTCGGGATCGTAGGAAGTGGGTCCGACCGTCACTTCGCTCAGCGCGTCGCTCGTGAGCTGCAGGGGCGGCTCGGTGACGTGGAAGTACGACACGACGTTGCCGTAGCAATCCACGTCGTCGCTGACGTCGCCGGGCGCCGGATCGATCGTGACCGCCCGGAAGGCCACCTGCTGCCACGGCAATTCGCGCGGCCGGCAGTGCGCGATTCCGAAGCTGCTGGAGACGTCGTCGTCG
>JASBUD010000275.1 GCA_030148105.1 Microbacterium sp.
GGCCGTGCGCTCCCGGCTGAAACCCTCGACCTCGAGGTACCACAGCACCTCCTGCCACCGCGCCGGCAGCGACAGGAAAGCCTTGGCCGTGGTCGATCCGTCGAAGCTGCGGAGAGAGGCGACATCGGCGCCGCGATCGCCGACGACGTCCTCGATCGCGTCACCCGCGTCGACCGTCCGGCGCGCACGCACCATGGAGACGAACGTGTTGCGCACCGCTGAGCGGAGGTAGAAGCGGAAGTCCTCCTCGGGGCCCTTCCCCGCGCGAAGGGCGGAGTACACCTTCAGGAACGCCTCGGAGACCACGTCATCGGCATCCGACGAGGTGAGGGTGCGCGCGTACTTGAGCGCGCCCGAAGAGTGCCGCGCGTACAGCGCGGCATACGCACGCCGCGAGCCCTCGCGGGTTGCACGCACGAGCTCGGCGTCGCTCAATTCCCCAAAATCGCTGCGAACATGCGACGACCCCAGATCGTCTGCCATGAGGAATGCCTATCACGCGGATGCCGGCAAAGATAGCCGAAGCGCTCGACGAAGCCCGCGGAGACAGTTGAGGGCCGACGCTGACTTCTGGGGATGAAACCAAGCAGCGACGGCCCAGGCACTGTTGGGGCAGCACCGTGAAGTACATGGAGCTCTACTTCACACACCCAGGACGCCGGGCCGCGCCGTCCATTACGCGGGTTCGTCGGAATTCTTCTGAGCGACGTGCGGGACGGCGAGGATGCGCTCCAGCAGCAGCAGACTCCGGGCGATGTCGACGGCCGGATCGAGGAGCCACTGCGTCTGCAGCCCGTCGGAGGCGGCGATCACGAGGGCAGCCATCTCCTCGGCGTCCACGTCCGTGCGGATCGTCCCGTCTGCCTGACCGAGACGGATCAGACGTGCGATCTCCCCGCGCAGTCGCGCGAAGCGCGCCGAGAAGAACTCGCGGGAGTAGGCCTTGTCGGGCTCGACCGCGCCGGCGAGGAGGGACGTGTACAGCGCGACGAATCCGGGAACGGTTACGTTGCGCTCGGCCGCGGCCACCATCGCGCCCACCACTTCGCGCGGGGCTCCCCCACGCAGCGCCTCCCAGTGCCGCAGCACCTCGACGAGGAGCTCTTCGCGTGAGCCGAAGTAGTGCAGCAGGGCCGCGTGCGAGACCCCGATCCGCTCGGCGATCGCTCGCAGCGACGTACCCTCGGCGCCTTTCGCCGCGAACACCTCGATCGCCCGGTCGAGGATCTCCTGCCGCCGTGCGACGCCCTTCGCGTACGGGCGACGACTCGTGCCTGATTCGTCGGAGGGCGTCGGCGCGGGCATATCCGAAGTCTAGTCGGAAAAACCTCCACATGGTGGTTTTCTGTGGTACCGTTCCCAAATGCTCGCCCGCCCGCAAGAAAGCAGGACCGCTCCATGACCACCCCCGCAATCTCCGTCCAGCTGTGGACGGTGAGAGACGAGCTCACCGCCGACGCCGACGCGACGCTCGCGTCGCTCCGCGAGATCGGCTTCCGCAACGTCGAGGCGTTCGGCTTCGTGACCCGGGCGGACGAGCTCGCCGAGGCATTCACCCGACACGGACTCGCCTCCCCGACCGGCCACGCCTCGCTCGCCTCCGGCACGGAGAACCCGTTCGACCCGACGATCGCCGTCCCCACACCCGACGAGGTCTTCCAGGCCGCGACGAAGCTCGGCATGTCGACCGTGTTCGACCCGTTCGTCGCCCCGGACCGCTGGGAGAGC
>JASBUD010000299.1 GCA_030148105.1 Microbacterium sp.
GGTCGGCGCTGCTCGTGGGGGTCTACGTCGCGGGGGTGGAGGTGCTCATGCGCCGTACGCGGCTGCCCCGTGTGCTCGTCCTGCGCGATCCCGAGCCCGCGGTCCAGGGCTGAGCCCGGACCCGGTCCCGCCTCGGCCTCAGATGAGTGCACGACCTCGCGTCCAGTGCACGGGTTCTGCGCGTGAACACCCCGTGCAGTGGGCGCGAAGCCGTGCGCTCGGCGGCGCGGGGATCAGGCGGCGATGGCGTCGGCGTCGAGGATCGTGTAGCTGTAGCCCTGCTCGGCGAGGAAGCGCTGGCGGTTCTGCGCGAAGTCCTGATCCACCGTGTCACGGGCGATCAGGGTGTAGAAGCTCGCGGTGTGACCGGACTCCTTGGGTCGCAGGAGCCGGCCGAGGCGCTGCGCCTCCTCCTGTCGGGAGCCGAAGGATCCCGAGACCTGGATCGCGACCGATGCCTCGGGGAGGTCGATCGAGAAGTTCGCGACCTTCGACACCACGAGCAGCGAGATCTCACCGACCCGGAACGCCTGGTACAGCTCCTCGCGCTCGTCCACCGGAGTCGCACCGGTGATCTGCGGGGCGTCCAGGGCCTGGGCGAGGATGTCGATCTGGTCGAGGTACTGGCCGATGACGAGGATCCGCTCGCCCTCGTGCCGCTTCACGAGCTGGCGCACCACGTCGATCTTCGCGTGCGCGGTCGCGGCGAGGCGGTAGCGCTCCTCGTCCGCGGCGGCGGCGTACTCGAGTCGGTCATCGGCGGGGAGGTCGACGCGCACCTCGTAGCACGCGGCGGGGGAGATGAAGCCCTGTGCCTCGATCTCCTTCCACGGTGCGTCGAACCGCTTGGGCCCGATCAGGCTGAACACGTCGCCCTCGCGGCCGTCCTCGCGCACGAGGGTCGCGGTGAGCCCGAGCCGGCGTCGGGCCTGCAGGTCGGCGGTGAGTTTGAACACCGGTGCGGGCAGCAGGTGCACCTCGTCGTAGACGATCAGCCCCCAGTCCAGCGCATCGAGCAGGGCGAGGTGCGCGTACTGCCCCCCGCGCTTCGCGGTGAGGATCTGGTACGTCGCGATCGTGACGGGCTTGACCTCCTTGACCTGGCCGGAGTACTCGCCGATCTCCTCCGGGGTGAGCGTCGTGCGCTTGAGGAGCTCGTCGCGCCACTGCCGCGCGCTCACGGTGTTCGTGACGAGGATGAGCGTGGTCGTCTTGGTGTCGGCCATCGCCGCCGCGCCCACGAGCGTCTTCCCGGCGCCGCAGGGGAGGACGACGACGCCGGAGCCGCCGTCGGTGAAGATGTCGACCGCTTTGCGCTGGTACGGGCGCAGGGTCCAGCCGTCCTCGGCGAGGTCGATCGGATGCGGCGTGCCGGGTGTGTAGCCGGCGAGGTCCTCCGCCGGCCAGCCGATCTTCAGCAGCTCCTGCTTGATGTGTCCGCGCGCCCACGCGTCGATCACGAACGAATTCGGCGTCGGGTGCCCCACCAGCAGCGGCTGGATCCGCTTGTTGCGCGACACCTCGGCGAGCACCGCCGTGTCGGTCGCGGTCAGCAGCAGCTCGCCCTCGGGGTTGCGCTCGATGATGAGCCGGCCGTATCTGCCCACGGTCTCGCGGATGTCGATCGACACCGACGGCGGCACCGGGAAGCGCGACCAGCGATCGAGCGTCCCCAGCATGTCCTCCGCGTCGTGTCCCGCGGCGCGGGCGTTCCACAGGCCGAGCCGGGTGATCCGATACGTGTGGATGTGCTCGGGCGCGCGCTCGAGCTCGGCGAAGATCGCGAGCTCGTGGCGCGCGGTCTCCGCGTCCGGATGCGCTACTTCCAGCAGCACAGTCCGGTCGCTCTGCACGATGAGAGGACCGTCAGCCATAAGGATCAAGCCTACCGGCCGTGCGTGCGGTCAGGAGGCGGACCGGACGCTCACGATGCTCGAGACGGGCAGGGTGCGTTCGACGTCCGCAGCGCGGTCCAGACCCCGCAGGCGTCCGCCGCCGAGACCGGAGGCCTCGAGCGTGAGCGACCGGTCCGACCCGTCCGGCATCCGCACGACCACGACGATCACGGACTTCGCCCGCACGGCCTGCTCGAGTTCGCGCCCGAGCCAGGCGGCGTCGGAGTCGGTCTCCTGACCCTCGCGCAGCGCCCCGATCAGGCGCGCGTACGCCTGCCGAGGGTCGGTGTCGTCGCCGCGATCGGCCGCGCGTCCGCGGCGGCGCAGCGACACCGGCTCGCCGGCGTCGTCCAGGGCCACCACCGGATAGCGACCCTCGGCGAGCGCCCAGTACACCGCGTCGCGCTCGACGCGCGTCACGAGTTCGTCGCCGTCGCGGAGGAAGCCGAGGGGGCGCAGCGCCTGGTCGACCAGGATCGTCTCGCGCAGCGCCGGATCCGCGGCTTCGAGCAGGGTCCGGCCCGCCGCGGCGCGGATGCGCACGAGCCCGTGGCGGGCGGCGGTGCTGTCGATCAGGTAGTCCAGGGGCTGCGGGATGCCGGTCAGCGAGAGTCCGCGCAGGAACGAGCGGATCGACTCCGCGGTTTCACCCTCGGTCATCCCGGCACCCAGGGATTCGGTGCTGAAGCGGTACGTGGAGGCCTGCGCGCGCGATTCGCGCGCCGCGATCGTGCGCAGCCGCAGGTCCAGCGCCGGCGCGAGCGGACCCGGAGCGATCGCGGTGAGATCGGCCTGAAGGTAGACCCGGTCGATCTCGGCAGGCAGATGCGCGGCGAGGTCGGCCGGCGACGCGGGCTCCCCGGCGCGCAGCGCCGCCGTCCACGCCGGCTCGCTGCCCGCGGGGGTGAGGAGCCCCCACGCTTCGGCGATCCGGAGCAGCCGCTCGGCCTGCTCGGGCCACTCGGGGTTCAGCGGATACGCGTGCGCCCACTGCGCGGCGGACAGGAACCCGCCGTCCGCGGTCCGCAGTCCGGTCGGCAGGGCGCCGCGGAATCCTTCGACGACTTGCGCCCAGCGTTCGGCGGTCGTGGTCTCCAGCCACGCGCCGCCCACCGCCGTGACGACCCATTCGCGTCCGACCGCGGTCACGAGACCCGCGGAACCGGCAGCGACGATCAGGTCGTCGACGTCGTCCGTCTCGCCGAGGGCGCCGGCATCCGTGAGTCGGCGTCTCTCGACGGCGCTCACCGATCCTGTGCCGGTGCGTGCGAGGGGGCTGTGCAGGCCGGCGACCAGGATGTCGGCGAGGGAGCCGACCGTGGCGAACGCGCGTTCGGCGGCCGCGGCGGTGTCGGTCTCGGAGGCGACCGGCGCGCCCTCCGCGGGTGAGAGGACGAATGCACCGGGATGGGCGGCCGCGACCGCGTCCAGCTGCACGGCGACGGCGGTGAACGGCGCGCCGGCGTCATCGACGAGAGCGAGCGGCCGCAGGGCCGCACGGTCGGCATCCGAGAGGGGAGCCCCCTCGAGCGCGGCCTTCAGGGGGACGAGAGCGTTGCGCGGGAGGCGCACGAGGGCACGTTCGACGGATGCCGCATCCAGAAGTGCGGCCGCGGCGTCGAAGAAGTCGTGCCACGGTGCGGTCGGGGCGACGCCGCGGGCTTCGAAGACGCGCGCCAGGGCGTCATCGTCGGCCGAGGCGAGTCGCCCGGCCAGTGCCCGCTCGTCGGAGACCATTACTCTCCGCGGTTGGCGCGTGCCCTTCGCAGGAACGTCATGATCAGCAGCGCCAGGATCATCAGGAATGCGATCGGCAGGGCGATGATCGGCAGCACGGCGACGATCGGCCACGCGCCGACCGTGAAGTCGGTCACCCCGAGCGGGCGCGCGATGATGATGGCGAAGAAGCACCCGATCGAGACGACCGCGAGTCCCAGCGACATGAAGGCGAGGATCCGGTCCAGGCGGCGGACCGGGACGTCGTCGCCGGGGGTGCGTGTGCTCATCCGCCCCAGCTTATCCGTCCGGCGGGCGTGGCGTAGGCTGGTGGATCGGGATCGATCGGTCCCGTGTTCCCCGTGCCCGGCATCCGTGGCGCACGACACAGCGAGGTTTCCATGCCCACCGGCAAGGTCAGGTTCTACGACGAGGAGAAGGGTTTCGGCTTCATCGCCGGAGATGACGGTCAGGATGTCTTCCTGCACGCCACCGCCCTTCCCGCAGGATCCCCCGCACCGAAGGCGGGCACGCGGCTGGAGTTCGGCGTCGCCGACGGCAAGCGCGGGCTGCAGGCGCTGTCCGTTCGCGTGCTCGAGGCGCCCCCGAGCCTGTCCAAGGCGCAGCGCAAGCCCGCGGACGACATGGCGATCATCGTGGAAGACCTCGTGAAGCTGCTCGACGGCATCGGCGGAGACCTCCGCCGCGGCCGCTACCCGAGCTCCTCGCACGGCAAGAAGGTCGCCGCGGTGCTGCGCAAGGTCGCCGATGACTTCGACGCCTGAGGACGCCTCCTCCACCGATCTCACCGCTGAGGGCGTCGAGGTCCCCGCGGCGGACGCTGCTGCTGCGGACGCTCCTGCGGTCGCCGTGGCACCGATCGACGAGACCGTTGCGCGCGAGCTCGCGCTCGCCGCGCTGCACGAGATCACGCCGGCGGCGACGATCGGCGAGTTCGTCGACTCGTCGACGGATGCCGAGGGCGTGCTCACCGTGCGGTTCGGCAACCGTATGCCCGGGTACCCCGGATGGTTCTGGACCGTGAGCCTCGCGCAAGTCGACGAGTCCGCCCCGACGGTGCTCGAGGCGGAGCTCATGCCGGGCGAAGGTGCGCTCACCGCGCCGGACTGGCTGCCGTGGGCCGAGCGGCTCGCGGAGTATCAAGCGGCGCAGGCCGCACTCGCGGCCGAAGGGCTGGCGACGTACGAGCTCGAGGACGACGAAGAGCTCGAGGACGAACTCGACGACGTCGACGACCTGGACGCGGCGGACTTCGACGAGGACGCTTCGCCGATCCTGCACTCGGGCGACGTGGACGGCGTGGACATCGACGTGCTCTCCGACGACGCGGACGAGGACGCCGATGCTGAGGAGTCCGACACCGACGCGTCCGACACCGACGCGTCCGACACCGACGAGTCCGACACCGACCGCTGATCCGTCTCGGCCCATGACCGAGACGTCGGCTCAGCGGTGTGCGAGTGTGAAGTCGATGCTCCGGACCAGCTGACGCACGTCGTCCGGCTCGATCGAGACGAACGTCGCCACCCGCAGCTGGTTGCGGCCGAGCTTGCGGTAGGGCTCCGTGTCGACGATGCCGTTCGCGCGCAGGGTCTTGGCGACCTCCGCCGCGTCGACCGTGTCGTCGAAGTCGATCGTGACGACGACGGGGGAGCGGTCGGCCGGATCCGCCACGAACGGGGTCGCGACCTCGGACGCTTCGGCCCACGCGTACAGGACTCCGGAGGACTCCCGCGTGCGCGCATCCGCCCACGCCAGGCCGCCGCTGTCGAGGATCCACTGCAGCTGCTCGTCCAGCAGCAGCAGTGTGGTGAGCGCCGGGGTGTTCAGCGTCTGGTTCAGGCGCGAGTTGTCCAGTGCGTTCTTCAGGCTCAGGAACTCGGGGATGTACCGATCCGATGCCGCGATCCTCTCGATCCGCTCGATCGCGGCGGGCGAGACCAGGGCGAACCACAGACCGCCGTCCGAACCGAGGTTCTTCTGCGGCGCGAAGTAGTAGACGTCCGCCTCGGCGGCCGCGAAGTCGATGCCGCCCGCGGCGCTCGTCGCGTCGATGACGGTCAGTGCGCCCTCGTCTGCGGTGACGCGCGCGATCGGCGCGGAGACGCCGGTCGACGTCTCGTTGTGCGGCCAGGCGTAGACGTCGATGCCCTCGACGGGTTCGGCGACCGTGCGGGTGCCTGCGGCCACGTTCCGCACGTCCGGGGTCTGCAGCCACGGAGCCTTCGCGGCTGCCGCGAACTTGCCGCCGAACTCACCGAACACGAGGTTCTGACTGCGGTTCTGGATGAGGCCGAACGCGGCGGCATCCCAGAACGCGGTCGATCCGCCGTTGCCGACGATGACCTCGTACCCTTCGGGGGCGCCGAAGAGCTCGGCAAGTCGGGAGCGCACGTCGCCGACGAGGTTCTTCACCGGCGCCTGGCGGTGGGACGTGCCGAGCAGCGTCGCTCCGCGCGTCGAGAGGGCCTCGAGCTGAGCGGGGCGCACCTTCGAGGGGCCGCATCCGAAGCGTCCGTCAGCGGGCAGGAGGTCACTCGGAATCTGCAGGTGCGGCATCCCACGATTCTATGGGCGGGACCCGTGGCCTCTCATCCCTGTGACGCCCACCCCGGGAGGGCCCGTCGGGAGGATTGGATAGGCTGTCCTTGCACCGATTTCCGCGTCTGCGAGGCATGATGACCGACCTGATCGACACGACAGAGATGTCTCTGCGCACGATCCTCGAGCTCGAGGAGGAGGCGATCACGCCGCTGCGCGCGCGCATCTCCGAGCGTCTCGGCCACTCCGGTCCCACGGTGTCGCAGACGGTCGGGCGGATGGAGCGCGACGGTCTCGTGGTCGTCTCGGACGACCGCACGCTCGAGCTCACCGACGCCGGGCGCAGCAAGGCGGTCGATGTGATGCGCAAGCACCGCCTCGCGGAGCGCCTCCTCTCCGACGTGATCGGACTGGACTGGGCGTACGTGCATGAAGAGGCATGCCGGTGGGAGCACGTCATGAGCGAGCAGGTCGAGCGCCGCCTCGTCGAGCTGCTCGGGCATCCCACGGAGTCGCCGTACGGCAACCCGATCCCGGGTCTGGCTCAGCTCGGCGACCTGCCCGCGAACGGCTTCGAGCAGGACGTCGTGGGGCTCGTTCGCCGGCTGAATGCCGAGGGCGGACCCATCACCGGCACCGTGCGCCGCCTGGCCGAGCCCGTGCAGGTCGACCCCGAACTGCTGCAGCAGCTCAAGGCGGCGGGCGTCGTTCCCGGCGCATCGGGCGAGTACCGCTACAGCGAGGGCTACGTCCTGGTGCAGATGGACGGGAACGCCGAAGGACTCGAACTGCCGGTCGAGGTCGCCTCGCACATCTTCCTCGTCGACGACCGTCGCTAGCCCCGCGCCCAGGCATCTGCCAGGCGCGCAACGTGACATATTCGTTACCTTCAGGTAGCGTGGGGGAGTCCACAGGCGAGAAGCCCGCCGTCGGACGCCACCCGGATTGCCTCCCCGGCTCGTCGTCCGG
>JASBUD010000309.1 GCA_030148105.1 Microbacterium sp.
CACCCGTCGCGGTCGCAGTCGCTGCGCGACTACCTCGAGTGATGAGCGCGGCCAACGCCGGCAAGGCGCTGACGGTCGAAGTCGACGGATCGTCGTACTCCCGCATCCCGATCCGCACGCGCGTCGTGATGCCGGGGGACGATCTGGACGCCTTCGTCCGCGAATACGCGACGGACGTGGTGAAACCCGGTGACATCTTCTTCGTGACCGAGAAGATCGTCGCGATCACCCAGGGACGGTCGTACCTGGTCGAGGACATCACCCCGCGCCGACTCGCCCTGTTCCTGTCGAAGTTCGTGGTGCGCACTCCGTACGGCATCGGTCTGGGCATGCCGGAGACGATGGAGATGGCGCTGCGCGAGTGCGGCACCATCCGCATCCTGTTCGCCGCGGCGGTCTCCGCCGTCACGAAGCTCTTCGGCCGCAAGGGCGACTTCTACCGCATCGCCGGCGACAAGGCCCGTGCGATCGACGGCCCCACGAGCGGCACGATCCCGCCCTACAACAAGGCCGTCGTGCTCGGACCGGAGCGGCCGCGCGAGGTCGCGCGCCATCTGAAGACGCTGATCGGCGGGATGGCCGAGGTGGCGGTCGTCGACATCAACGACCTGGGCGGGAACATCCTGGGCTCGACGCTCGACAAGGCCGCCGAAAGGCGGCTGGTCGCGATCCTGAAGGACAATCCGCTCGGACAGGGTCACGAGTCCACGCCCCTCGGCGTCGTCCGCGCAGCGGGGGACTAGAAGCCGATCGCCTCGCGGTAGCGGGCCTTATGCCCGGTGCGGATGCCGGTCGCGCTGGGTTTGTTCTCGTACACCCCGGCACCCCAGTTGCCCTCGACGAGCACAGGCCCGTCGGGGGTGACCACGACGTCCCATCCCACGTACTGCACCTGCGGGACGACCCGGGCGACGCGGTCGATGAACGAGCGGACCTCGTCCATCATCGGCAGCTGGAAGTCGCCGATCAGGAAGCCCGAATCCGGATGCCGCGCGTGCACGTGCCCGTGCGAGTCATAGCCCGGCCCGACGGCGCGCCCGTCGTCGTCGAGCATCGTGTAGAAGCCGCCGAACGTCATCTGATCGCTCACCGCGCCGCGGCCGAACTTCTGCGCCATCGCGAGGATGTGCGTGCGCTCCCCGTCGAAGAACGCCGTGATGCGGGTCGTGTTCACCGTGCCCGGGCACACCGCGGCGAGGGCCGTGTGCTGCACGATGACTTCTTCGATCAGCAGCTCGCCGCGCGCGAGGAGCCCGCGATGGAACTCCTCGGCATCCGTGATCTCCGCCGCGTGATAGCGGTGCACTCCCGTCCCGGCCTGGCCGACCGGCTCCTTCGTGACGATCGTCCCGTGGCGCTGCGCGAAGGCGAACACCTCCGCGGCGTTGCCCTCCTCCACCACCATCCACTCACGGTGCAGGTGCTCGGAGAACACCCGGTCGAACTCCACCTTGTCTTGGAAGATGTAGCGGAAATCGGGGTGATCGAACTTCTGCGAGAGCTGGTTGGAGACCGGATGGGTCATGTAGGTCGCGCGCTCCGCGGCGGTGAGGATCGCGAAGTCGTAGTCGATGTAGTCCTGGAATCCGACGTTGCGGAAACCCGCCTGCCACAGCATGTCCACCACGACGGCGGGGGTCCATTTCCTGTGCTGCGCGGACGCCTCCTTGGCGCGCTCGAGGACGGATCCGACATCGATCCGACGCGCGCGGCCGACGAGGTAACGAAGGCGCGGCGCGATGCCGAGGCCTTGCTGAGGCATGCGGACTCCGGGGGCAGGGAACGGGGAAGGTGCGCAGAGCGCCCCGGATAGTCTAGATGGCGTGACCTCCGGCAAACCTGGCCGCCCCGGGCGAGCACCCGATCTCCCGGATCGCGTGTCTCCCACGGCCGTGATCTCGCGGTCGGCTCTCCGACTGAACCTGCGGGCGGTGCTGTCGACGCAACCGGATGCCGCCATCGACGTCCGCGCGGACGGCTGGGGTCACGGACTCGGGTTCGTCGCACAGACCGCCCTGGAAAGCGGTGTGCGCGCCCTGATCGTCGACGAGGAGGGTCGCCGAGAACTGGACGGTGTCGTGCCCGCGGCTGTGCTCGTGAGCGGATCGCCGTCGGCGATCGGCGACCCGGTCTACGGACTCAGCGCCGGATTCATCCCGGTGCTGAGTCTGCGCGGGCGCGTGCTGAGTCTGAAGGAACTGAAGACGGGGGAGGCGGTCTCCTACGGGTACACCTTCCGCACCCCGCGGGACACCGTGATCGCCCTGGTCACCGGCGGCTACGCGCAGGGCGTCCTCCGCGCGCTCGGAAACGCCGTCACGGTGCGGATCGCGGGGGAGCGGCATCCGATCGTCGGCCGCGTCGCGATGGACGTCTGCGTCGTCGACGTCGGACCCCGGCCCCGCGTCCGCCGCGGCGACGAGGTCACGTTCTTCGACGAGTCCCCCGAGGGCCCGGTCGTGGCGGAATGGGCCGCCGCCGGCGGCCTGACGCCGGCCGAGATCGCGTGCGCCGTCGGGCTTCGCAACCATCGGGAGTATGTCGCATGAGCGCGCCCGTGCTGCACGTGGACCTCGACGTCTTCGCCGCGAACATCCGGTCCGTGCGCGCGCGCACGGCGCCCGCTGAGCTCATGCTCGTCGTGAAGGACGATGCCTACGGGCACGGACTCGACGCGATCGTCCGCCGCGCGGCGAGAGAGGGCGTGCGGTGGTTCGGTGCGTTCGACGTCCGCGAATCGCTGCGCGCACGGCACGCGGCGGGTCCCGACGCACGCATCTTCTCCTGGCTCACCGTCGGGCGGGAGGAGATCGCCCAGGCGCTTCGCGCGGACATCGATCTGGGCGTCGGGGACGCGGCGTTCCTGGAGGACATCGCGTCGGTCGCGCGGGCGGAGCAGGCGACTGCCCGCATCCACCTCAAGATCGACACCGGACTGCACCGCAACGGGATCAGGCCCGAGGACTGGGACGGCGCGCTGCGCCGAGCGCGGGTCCTCGAAGACGAGGGGGTGCTCCGCCTCGTCGGCGTCTGGAGTCACATCGCCGAGGCGAGCGACGCCGACGACGACGAGGCCAGAACCCTCTTCGATCGCGCGTTCGGCGCCGCCGAGGCTGCGGGCTTCGCGCTGGAGGCGCGCCATCTCTCGGCCAGCGCCGCCTCGCACGCGCGGCCCGAATTCCGGTACGACCTCGTCCGGGTCGGCGCGTTCTGCTACGGCGTGCGGTCAGTAGGCGGCCCGTCCGGGCGAGAGCTCGGGATCGTCCCCATCGCGGCGCTGCGCGCGCCGATCACGCATGTGGCGGATCACAGCGCGACGCTGGGTGTGGGATCGCTGCACGGTCTGCCGTCCGCGCTCGCCCGCCGTGCGGCGCTCGAAGTCGACGGTACGGCCCGCAGGATCGCCGAGATCGCAC
>JASBUD010000319.1 GCA_030148105.1 Microbacterium sp.
TGTCGGCAAGACCGCGATCGTCGAGGGGCTCGCGCAGGCGATCGTCGCCGGCGCCGTGCCTGAGCAGCTACGGGACAAGCGCGTGATCGCACTGGATCTGCCGGCGATGCTCGCGGGCACGCGCTACCGCGGCGACTTCGAAGAGCGCCTCACCAAGACCATGGACGAGGTCGCCGCGCGATCCGGCGAGGTCATCCTCTTCATCGACGAGGTGCACACCGTCGCCGGCGCCGGAGGTGGCGGCGAGGGGGCGATGGATGCAGGGAACATCCTCAAGCCCCGCCTCGCCCGAGGCGACCTGCACCTCGTGGGCGCTACGACGCTCAAGGAGTACCGGGTGATCGAGAAGGATCCCGCGCTGGAGCGCCGCTTCCAGCCGGTGCGCGTCGGCGAGCCGAGCCTCGAGGACGCCGTGCTGATCCTGCGCGGCCTGCGACCCGCCTATGAGGAGCACCACGGCGTGCGCTTCACCGACGACGCGCTGCGCGCCGCGGTCGAGCTCAGCGACCGCTACCTCACCGAGCGTGTGCTGCCCGACAAGGCGATCGACCTGATCGACCAGGCCGGCGCGCGACTGCGCCTGCGGCTCGGTGTGCAGGTCGACACCCAGGCGCTCGTGGCGCGGCTGGCCGAGCTCGAGGCCGACAAGAACGCGGCGGTGAGCGCGGAGAAGTACGAGGAAGCCTCGCGGATCCGCGACCAGATCACCGAGGTCCAGGCGCGTCTGCAGGAGGCCACCGCCCGCCCGTCCGCGGACGCCGTCGTCGGGGAGCCCGAGATCGCGGCGGTCATCAGCCGGGCGACCGGCATCCCGGCAGCGCGGCTGACCGAGACGGAGCGCGAGCGCCTGGCGACGCTCGAGGACGACCTCCACGCGCGCGTGATCGGGCAGGACGCGGCCGTGACCGCCGTCGCCAAGGCCGTGCGGCGCAATCGCACCGGCATGGGAGACGCGCGCCGTCCCGTCGGCTCGTTCCTGTTCCTCGGCCCGACGGGTGTCGGCAAGACCGAGCTCGCGAAGGCCCTCGCGGCGGACCTGTTCGACGATGAGACCGCCGTGATCCGGTTCGATATGAGCGAGTACGGCGAGCGGCACACCGTCTCTCGCCTGGTCGGTGCCCCTCCCGGATACGTCGGCTACGACGAGGCCGGGCAGCTGACCGAGCGCGTGCGGCGAAACCCCTACTCGATCGTCCTGTTCGACGAGATCGAGAAGGCGCACCCCGACGTGTTCAACCTGCTGCTGCAGGTGCTCGATGACGGGCGCCTGACCGATGGCCAGGGGCGGACGGTGGACTTCCGCAACACCGTGATCGTGATGACCTCCAACATCGGCAGCGAGTTTCTCGCGTCGCGCTCCGGCGCGATCGGCTTCATCGCCGACGGCGGGGGAGCGACCGGGTTCGGCAGTGAGGACGACCTGCGCGTCCGCGTGATGGGTCGGCTCCGCGAAGCGATGCGGCCCGAGTTCCTGAACCGGATCGACGAGATCGTGCTCTTCCGCAAGCTCGAGAAGACGCAGCTGCGCGAGATCGTCCGGCTCATGCTGGGCGCGACGACGCGGCGCCTGAACGCTCGCGAGGTCTCGATCGAGGTGACGGATGCCGCCGTGGACTGGCTGGCTGAGCACGGGTACGAGCCCGAGTACGGCGCGCGGCCGCTGCGCCGGCTGATCCAGCGCGAGGTCGACGACCGGATCGCCGACCTGTTCGTGAGCGGTTCGCTGACCGACGGCGGGGCCGTGACGGTCGATGCGGTCGACGGTGCGCTCGCCGTGCGCTCGGCGGGTGTCCTCGCGACGGCGGCCTGACCCCGGCTGCCCGGGTTCGGGGCGCAGAACGACCTGTGGGGCGCGATTCTCGCGCCCCACAGGTCGTTTTCGCGCCCCGAACCCGCATGAGCGTGCAGTCGCAGGGCTCGGTGGGCGGCATCCGTCGGCACCGGCAGGACTGGGCGACGGATCGTGTCCACCGAGCGTCAGACCCGTTCACTCGGTGGACGATATCGGCCGCGCGAGCAACGGTCGAGCGACGGATGCCGTCCACCGAGCGCGGCGCGCGGCCGGTCCGGCCCCTTCGGCGGAGGCCGCGCCGCTCCCGGCACGTGCACGATGTCGCGGCACGTCTCCTGCCACGTGCCGCGAGCCCTGCCACGTGCCACGAGTCGGGGCGCCTGGCCTCAGGGTCAGGGTGCGGGGGCGGGCTCGCGCAGCGAGCGGGCGAGCACGGTCGCTCCGGCGACGGCGGCGGGCATCGTCGCCACGGCGCCGAGCGGGATCAGGAAGCACAGCTGCGTCGCGACGCCGAAGCCCAGCACCCGGGCGCGTCGGCCGCGGAGCAGGGCGCTCCGGGCAGCGCGGTCGAGGCCGCGGGCTTCGAGGGCGCGTGAGGACAGCTCGTCGGCGATCAGCCACCCGGTGAGGGCGACGCCGGTGACGGTGGCGAGCACGCCACCCACCGCGGGGATCAGTCCGATGAGGGCGGCGAGCAGCGCGACCGCCATGCCGCGGACGAACAGCCACAGCGCGTCCGCGACCGAACGCCAGAATCCGGTGCCGCGGTCGATGTCGTCGGGCCCCAGGTCGCGCTCGACCGCTCGCCAGATGCGCTCGTAGAACGGGTCGCCCACGACGAGGGTCAGGGCGGTGAACGAGATCGCCACGAGGACGAGCGCGGCGCCGATCATCGCCGTGCCGATCGCGGCGCGCACGACGATCGCCCACAGTCCCGGCCAGCCGTCGGCGAACGGAGTGACCGCGACCGTGATCCCCGGGAGCGTCGCGGCGAGCGCGACGACGCCCGCGAGGAGAAGGATGCCGACGATCGCGGCCGGCACGAGGCCGAGTGCCATCATCCCGGGCCGGCGGCGCCAGAAGGCGAACCCGCGACCGAGCAGGGCCATGCCCGCGAAAAACTCACGCACCGGCTCAGCCTAGGCTGGAAGCCTCGCCACCCGAACGAGGAGCACCGTGTTCCGGACCCCGCTGAACCTCTTCCGCGTCCTCGCGATCGCCGAGGCGATCTCGTGGACTCTGCTGATCGCTGGGCTGATCCTGCGTGCCGTGGGCGATGTCGCCCTCGCGGTGACGATCGGCGGCGGCATCCACGGGTTCGTCTTCCTGTCCTACGGAGCGACGGCCGTCCTGGTCGCGAAGAATCAGCGCTGGGGCGCGTGGCCGACGATCGTCGCGATCGCGAGCGCGGTGATCCCGTATGCCACGATCCCCACCGAACTCTGGTTGCACCGCACCGGCCGGCTGCAGGGTGACTGGCGTCTCGAGGAGACCGATGACCCGCGCGACACGCGCTGGCACGACCGGCTCATGCGCGCACTGCTGCGCCGCCCGTGGGTCTTGGCGGTGCTGATCGCCGCGGCCGTCGTCCTGCTCTTCACGGTGCTGCTGATCCTCGGTCCGCCCGGCGGCCGCGAGTAGCGCTCACGTGCGCGCCGGCAGCTCCTGGAGTGTCCACGTGTTGCCGTCGGGGTCGGCGAACGTCACGAACCGCCCCCAGGACTGCGGATCGACGTCGGAAGCGTCCACACCCACGGAGCGCAGATGCGCGAGCGCCTCATCGGCGTCCGGCACGACGACCTGAATCGTGTTCTGCTGCCCCGGTTCGAGCCGGATCCCGAGCCCGTCGCCGAACGCGATCGAACAGGCCGACCCCGGCGGCGTCATCTGCACGAATCGCAGCCCCTCGAAGGGCACCTGGTCGTGGTCGGCGTGGAAGCCGATCCGTTCGTAGAACTCCTTCGCCCTATCGACATCGGTCACCGGGACGAAGATGAGCTCGATCCGCCAGTCCATGCTGCCGCCTTCCGTCGGGAGCGCCGTCGCGCCAGGTCAGAGGCTACGGCGGGGCGCCGACACGGCCTCATACGGAGCGATACCGGCGGATCGTCTCCGCGACGAGCGCGTGATCGACGACGTCCGGCTCGCCGGACATCGTGATCGTGCCGACCACCTCACCGTCGACGAAGATCGGCACCGATCCGCCGTGTGCGCGGAACACGTCGTGGTCGATGTCGGTCCGGTCCGCGAACGGC
>JASBUD010000222.1 GCA_030148105.1 Microbacterium sp.
GACTGCGCTCGCCACGATCTTCGCGCTCACCCCGATGGCGCTCGGCATCACCGGTCAGGGCGGATTCATCTCGCAGCCGCTCGCGATCGTGGTGATCGGGGGACTCGTGTCCTCGACCGTCCTGACCCTGCTCGTGCTGCCCACCCTTTACAACCTCGTCGAGGGGGCGAAGGAGCGTCGCGCCGCGCGGCGTGGCGAGTCGGTCCCTGCGGTCGAGCCGGCGCTCGTCGGCGCCGCCGCGGTGCCCGTCCTCACGCGTCGCGAGCTGCGCGCCCGCGAGGCGGCTGCGGGTGCGGCGGTCGTCGGTCAGGCGGAATCCGCGGATGCGGCATCCGATGCGCCCGCCGTCGACGAGGTTCCGCTCATCGAGGAGGGCCCGGACGTCGAGACGCCCGGAACCGAGGATGTCCAGAGCGCTCCGACGACCGACGTTCCGCTCATCGAGGAGGGCCCGGACGTGGAGACGCCCGAGCGTGCCGCGGAACCCGCGGCGGAGGGCGAGTCAGACACCCAGGGTGAGCTCGAGCCCGAGCCCGAGCCCGAGCCCGAGTCCTCGCCCAAGCCGGAGCCGGACCCCGCGCCCGAGTCCGAGCCCGAGCCCGAGTCCGAGCAGGGGGAGCCCGGCGCGCACGCCGACGGCCGGGTCTGAGCACCGGAACAGGCGTTTCGGCCAGAACAGGACAGAACAGACGCGGATCGTCCTGTCTTCGCCGAAGCTCCTGATTCCGCGCGCTTCGCAGGAGCGCGTCGCCCGGGGCCGCGCGTCCCGCGGACCGCGGTCGCAGAGCGTGGTCAGCGCTGCAGCCAGGGACGCAGCATCCGTGTGACCCACGGGAGCACCAGGTACGTCATCACCGGCGTGAGCAGGACCGTCGCCAGCAGGACCCGCAGCACGAGAGGCCAGTCGGCGAATCCCGGGACGTAACCCAGGGCCCAGGAGGCGAGCAGGTTCGTCGGGAAGAAACCGAGCCAGATCGTGACGGCCTGCTTCCAGCGGGGCGGAGCGGCCGGGATCGGATGCTGGATGGGACCGGTGGCCGGCGCGTCGGCTCCCCGTCGGCTCTCGACGTGTGTCGCGAAGGGGGCGTCGAACCAGCCCTCGATGCCCGTCCGGCGTTCGACGCGGACCTCGCTCGCGAAGGCGCGGCCGGAATCGAGCCACCACGCCCGCTGGGGAGAGTCGTCCCACGCTTCCAGGGTCGGGATGTCCCGGAACCGGTAGAGCATGTACCAGAGGTCGCTGCCTTCGCCGGCGCGGACCCACCCTGACCCGAGGAAGCCCTCGAACGTCGTCGCGAGATCGGTGCCGGCCTGCATCCACGCGGTCGCCTCCGGGGCGCGCGCGGGGTCTATGCGCCGTTCGATCGCGACCGTGATCGGGTGGGGGTCGTTCTCAGCCATGTATCGATTCTCGGCGAACGGATCAGACGAGAGCCGGCCGCTCGGGATCGCCCCGGCCGGCCGTCACCCGGCGGGCAGACTGGAAGCGGGCCGCGCGTCCGTGCACGAGGGGCGCACGCGGTTCGCGACGCTCGGGCCGCGGCGTGTGACGCGCGATCACCTCGGGGCGCAGGCGCGGGGTGCGACGGGAGAGGCCGGCAGCCACCTCGGCCGGCAGCCGCGGAGCCACCACGACCGTGCGGTGCATGCTGGCCGTCCGCGACGGCGTCGGCGCGGCGGGCGCATCCGTCGGACGACCGATCGTGCCGGCGAACAGCAGCAGCCAGTAGAACACCTGCACGAAGACGATGAGCTCGAAGGCGGCGAGGTTGATGAAGCCCGCGACGTAGGGGACGACGGTCGCGACCAGGCCGATCCCGACGCGTCGGCTCGCTCGCCCGATCACCGCGTGCATGCCGCGCAGCATCCACTTCGTCGAGGACAGCACGATCACGAAGCAGAACACGGCGCCGGTGGAAGAGCGGTCGTGCCAGAACTCGTTGAGGTTCACGGGGATCACGCCGACGAAGGACAGATGGATGCCGAGCGACGCCACCATGATCGGCACGAAGGTCGCCGAGCGCCGGTTGCGCAGAACCGCGGTACCGGCGTGCTGACGCATCTGGCGCCGCAGGCGGTGCGCGAAGAACACCACGCCGACCCCGGTCAGGATGATCGTCGAGTTGAACACGTACCCCGAGAACGTGGCGAAGGTGCCGAGCCTGCTGAAGTGCAGGTGCCACCACAGGGGGTCGGGAGTGGTCGCGATCGAGATCAGCAGGCCGATGACCAGAAGCGCGGCGGTGGCATAGCCGACCTGCGAGGCGTTACCGGTACCGAGGGTCGTCAGGGCGCGCGAAGCGGCGCGCCGGGGCGCGACCAGGCGGAGGGATGAGGGTGCGTCGGCGAGGAGGGCCACGGCTGCGGTCTTGGCCTTTCGTGAGGCGAGAGCATCAGCGCTCTCGCCTCACAGGTGCTCAGGCGCAGCCGCTTCGTCCCCCGGATCGTCGGTGCTGGTGGGCAAAAAGGCTCCCCCCCGGCAGTCTTTGCTTGGGTTGAGAGTATCCTTTTTGGACTTCCGCGGCCAATCCAATACCCTATGCGGCGCGTTCGCTCTGCCCAGTGACCCCCAGGAAGCGGATGAAGACCGCGATCCACCCGAAGATGAGCGCGAAGACGACGATCTCGAACGCGGTGAGGGTGAAGTACCCGACCGCGAAGAGGATCACGGAGGCGATCGTGGCTGCCAGGAACGCCCACGCGGACAGGAAGTAGGTGCGCGGCATCCCACGCAGCAGCTTGGGCCCCGCGATCAGCAGCACGAGGAACATCACCGCCATGCCGCTCGCCGACAGGTTGTGCATCAGCAGGTTGACGTTCACCGGGAAGACCCCGACGAAGGCCAGCATGATGCCCATCACGACGAAGAGCGTCGACACCGTCCGGGGGGCGCGTTCGTTCTGCAGGACGCCGGCGTCGACGAGCGCCCGCAGGTCGTTCGCCAGGTAGACAGCGAAAGTCGTCACGAGCAGCCCCGCGGCGATCAGCGTGCCGTTGAAGACGTAACTGGACAGGTCCTGGAACGACCCCAGCTGGCTGAAGTGGACCTTCCACCATTCCGGGTCGGGTGTGGTGAGCATCGCGGTGAGCGTGCCGATCACGACGAACGCCATCAGCAGCGTCGACATGCGCTGGGTGTTCATCCGGGATACGGAGAGGTAGACCACATAGGCGCTCAGACCGAGCGAGACGGTCATGAGCACGATCGCCCAGAACGTGATCACCGGCAGCCCGATGAAGCCGAGCGCGAGCAGCCGGAAGCCGGCGAGGACGGCGAGGAAGGTCAGGGCCGTGTGCACGATGACCACCGAGACGGTGTTCACGGTGAACTTCCACGACGGGAGCGCCTTGCGCCACTCCTGCCCCGGGCGATTGCGCGAGCGCCAGTAGCCGGCGGTCGAGGATCCGGCGGCGACGACGGCCGCCCCTGCCGCCGCGAGCAGGCCGAACGCGCCGTCCGTGTCGGCGAGCGGCAGGTCGGGCGCGACGAAAGCGACGATCAGCCCGTACAGCGCTCCGAGGACCCCGGCCGCCGCGGCCGCGTACACGGCCTCCGATTCGGCGCGGAGCGTCGTCGTGGGGGCGAGGGAGTCGGCGGCGGAGCTCGCGGTCATGGCGCCAGTGTAGAGCGGCGGATGCCGGGCGTCAGGTGTCCTCCCAGGTCGCGGGGAGCGCCATCCGCTAGTCTGGAGTGTCGGCTTCGGACACCGCGCGTGACGCGCGGGTGGGTTTGTGAGTCCAAGGGGCCGATGGTGGGAGCGAATCCGCTCCGGCGACCATCACGTTGAATGGCCCCCGGCCGATGACAGTCCGGGCAACTCCGTACCGCGCAATGCGGTGTGCGGCGGTGCGCGTCAGTGCGAACTGGCGGGTGTCGCGCCGCGCGAGTGCAGTTCTGCGCTGAGACAACCCAGAAGGACACATCATGCCCAAGAGCAAGAAGCCCGCAGGCGGCCGCGCCGCCAAGAACTTCGAGCCGCGCTACGGCGAGAAGAAGGCGTCGTTCCACGACCGCACCCGCACGGGGGCGAAACCCGGCAGCAAGAGCCCGAACCACCGCGGCTACCGCGCGCCCGAGGAGGCCGCCGCGACCGCCGGTTCCGGTGCGCCGAAGACCCGGTGGACCGCGACGCAGCGCGCCGGCCGCGACGAAGCGCGCGGCATCCGCACGCACGCGCACGGCGAGCGTCCGCAGCGTTCGTACGATGACCGTCCGGCGCGTCGGTCGAATGACGAGCGTCCGGCTTGTCGTGAGTTCGGGAATGACCGTCCGCAGCGTTCGTTCGACGACCGTCCGGCGCGTCGGTCGAATGACGAGCGTCCCGCGCGTCGGGAGTACGGCAACGATCGTCCGCAGCGTTCGCATGACGAGCGTCCGGCGCGTCGGTCGAACGACGAGCGTCCGGCCCGTCGCGAGTACGGCAACGACCGCCCGCAGCGTTCGTACGACGACCGCCCGCGTCGCGACAGCGCGCCCCGACGCGCCGCCGGTGCGGCGGCAGGCGCCGGCTACGCGGCGAGCCGCAGCGACTGGTCGCGCGGCCCGGAGCGCACGCAGGCCCACGAGCAGCACGTCGACGTCGTGCACGAGCGCCTGCAGGCCGAGGCGATCCAGGCGAACGACGTCGACGGCGTGACCTTCGGCGCGCTCGGGCTCGGCGACAACATCGTCCGCACGCTCGCGGACCTCGGCGCGGCATCCCCGTTCGCGATCCAGGCCGCGACGATCCCCGAGATCATCGCCGGACGCGACGTGCTCGCACGTGGCCGCACCGGGTCGGGCAAGACGATCGCGTTCGGCGCACCGCTCGTCGAGAACGTCCTGCGCGCCGGCGCGGGCAAGCGCCGCGAGTTCGGCCGCAAGCCCAAGGCGCTCATTCTGGCGCCGACGCGCGAGCTCGCGCTGCAGATCGATCGCACGATCCAGCCGATCGCGCGCAGCGTCGG
>JASBUD010000325.1 GCA_030148105.1 Microbacterium sp.
GCCGCCGCGCGCCGCGCGCGCGTGGCCGAGCTCCTCGACCTCCTCGAGGTCACGCACTGCGCCGGGCGCCGGCCGGCAGAGATGTCCGGCGGCGAGCAGCAGCGCGTCGCGATCGCGGTCGGGATCGCGAACAATCCGCGCGTCCTGCTCGCGGACGAGCCGACCGGCGAGCTCGACGACGCCACGACCGCGCACGTGCTCGAGTCGATGCGGGCGGTCAACCGCGAACTGGGGGTGACGACGCTCATCGTCACGCACGACCCGAGCGTGTCCGAGCACGTCGCACGCACCGTGCAGATCCGCGACGGGCGCACTTCGACCGAAGTCCTGCGCTCGACCCGGGTCGACGCGGACGGTGCGGAGGAGCACGTGGCGGAGGAGTACGCCGTGCTCGATCGGGTGGGCCGCCTGCAGCTGCCCGACGACTTCGTGCAGGCCCTCGACCTCCGCGAGCGTGTCCGCCTCGCGCTCGAACCCGACCACGTCGCCGTCCGGCCGGCACCGCGGACGAGCGACGACGAGGACGCGTCATGACCGCTGTGCGCGCGGAGGCGCTCACCCGCACCTTCTCGACGTCGGCCGGCGAGGTGCACGCGTGCGTCGACATCGACATCGCGGCAGAGCCCGGCGAGCTCGTCGTGATCCGCGGGGCCTCCGGCGCCGGCAAGACCACTCTGCTGAACCTCCTCGGCGGCCTGGACCGGCCGACCTCGGGCCGGGTCTGGATCGGTGGGACCGAGGCGACGGCGCTCGACGAGGACGCCCTCGCGTTGCTGCGCCGCGAGCAGCTCGGCTTCGTCTTCCAATCCTTCGGGCTCATCCCGGTCTTGTCGGCTTCCGAGAACGTCGAGCTCCCGCTGCGGATCGCCCGCGTCGCGGCCGCGGAGCGCGACGCGCGGGTCGCGGAGGCCCTCGCGCTGGTCGGGCTCGCCGATCACGCCGCCCAGCGCCCGGGGGAGCTCTCCGGAGGTCAGCAGCAGCGCGTCGGCATCGCCCGCGCGATCGTCGCGCGGCCCCGCGTGCTGATCGCCGACGAGCCGACCGGGCAGCTGGATTCCCGGACCGCGGCGACCGTGATGGACCTGATCGGCGACCTCGTCCACAGCCAGGGCATCGCCGCCGTGGTCTCCACGCACGATCCGCTGCTCGTGCAGCGCGCCGATCGGGTGGTCGAGCTGCACGACGGCCGCGTCGCCTGACGCTGAGACGACTTCTGCACGTCGAGACCATGGGTGAACCCCACCGTCTCGACGTGCAGATGTCGTTTCACGGAGGAGAGGCCAGCGTCGAAGATAGAGGGGTGGATGCCGACACCTCAGCCCTGGACGACCTCGCCGCGCACGCGCACGACTCCCACGTCGTCGTGATCGGCGGCGGGATCGGCGGACTCGTCGCCGCGCTCGAATGCGCGAAGGTCGGCATCCGCGTCACGCTCCTCGAGGAGGACACGGCGCTCGGCGGCGCGATCCGCACGCACGAGCTCGCGGGTGTCCGCGTCGACCTGGGCGCCGAGGGGTGGGCCACCCGCGGCGGAGCCGTCCGCCGCCTCGTCGACGAGCTCGGTCTCGGCGGGGCCGTCGTGCCCACCGCCCCGCGCGCGGAGTGGATCGCGGGACTGCCGGACGGCGCCGCCCCGGTGCCGGGGGCGACGCTGCGCGGCATCCCGGAGAACCCGTGGGACGAGAGCGTCCGCCGCATCATCGGGTGGCGCGGAGCGTGGCGCGCCTACCTCGACCGCGTCCGGCCCCCGCTGACGATCGGGCAGGAGCGCAGCCTCGGGAAGCTCGTGCGCACCCGCATGGGCGAGGCCGTCCTGGAGCGGATCGTCGCGCCGTTGAGCGTCGGCGGGTTCGCGATCGACCCCGACGACGTCGACGTCGAAGCGGTCGTCCCGGGCCTGAACGCCGCCCTCACCCGCACGGGATCCCTCGCCGGTGCCGTGATGCAGCTGCGCGCCGACCGGGCGAGCGCTGCGAAGAAGGGCCGGCCCGCGGATGCCGGGCTCGAGAGCCTGGACGGGGGCATGAGCCGGCTCGTGGACGCCCTGGACGAGCGGTTGCGCGCCCTCGAGGTGCGCATCGGCACGGGCACCCGGGTGCTCGGCGTGCAGCGCGCTGCCGGGCAGTGGATCATCGAGACCGACGCGGGAGAGGACGACGATCCCGTCGGGCCCGCCGACCAGATCGTGATCGCCACGGGCGCGGCCGACGCGCACCGCCTCCTCGGCGCGCTCGTCCCGGAGCTCGCCGAGCCGGCCACGACCGAGCTCGAGGTCCTCACGCTCGTGGTCCGCTCGCCCGCCCTGACGGCTGCTCCGATCGCGACGGCGGTCTACTCGGTTCCGGGTCGCGAGGGTGCGGCATCCGTCACCGATTCGACCGCGCGCTGGCCGTGGATGCAGACCGCCCCTGACGTCCACGTGCTCAAGGTCTCGTTCGGCGGGCCCGGTACGCGTCCGGCGACGGCGGACCTCGACGACCGCGCCGCGGCCGCCGTCGCCCTCGCGGAGGTCTCGGCCGCGCGCGGCGTCGCACTGGACGGCGACGCGCTCCTGGCGTCGCATCGCGGGCGCTACCGCCAGCCCGACCCCGTCTCCGCGCTCGGGCACGCCGAGCGCACCGAGGCGGCGCGTTCGGCGATCCACGGGGTGGACGGACTCGCCGTCGTCGGCGCGTGGCTCGCGGGGACGGGGCTCGCGCAGGTCGTTCCGGATGCCGCGCACGAAGCGGAGCGCGTGCGGCGCACCGCGCTGTGGGGATCCCCGGACGAGCGACCCCTCACCTGACGCCGGTCAGGCCTCGCCGGGCCGGGGAAGCCGCACCGACCAGCCGACCCGCTCGAGCGCTTCGGCCAGCCGCGCGGCCGCTGCGGCCGCGTGCGCGGGTGAGACGTCCGAGCACACGTCGACGGCGAACGGCGGCGGATCGCCGAACTTCGGGATCTGCACCTCCGCCCACGCGCCCGGTTCGAGCGGCACCCGGGGAAACGCCGTGCCGGCGTGCTCCACCGCACTGTCGGCCACGAACGCGATGACATCCAGGGCGTCGAGCTTGGCGATCGGCAGGTCGACGACGAGCATGGCCGAGAACGGCCCGCTCGCGGTGTCGCGCCCGTCGATGCTCACGCGTCCAGTCTGGCAAACGGCGAGACGCCCGGGGCCGCCGACCTATCACAGGGCCCTTCGGATGACCACCGGATGTCGGAATCGGCATACGGCGATAGCCTGGTCGCAGACATCAGGATCCAACGACCGTGAGGAGACCCCATGAGGGGCAAAGTAGGGCTGGTCATCGGACTGGCCGCAGGCTACGTGCTCGGCACCCGCGCGGGTCGCGAGCGCTACGAGCAGATCAAGGCTCAGGCCGAGAAGGTCTGGAACCTCGACCCGGTCCAGGAGCAGGTGACCAAGGTCAAGGAATTCACCAAGTCCACCGCGATGGCTCTGCCGAGCACCCTCTGGGACAGCGCGGTCAAGGTCACGAAGGCGGCGACCTCGAAGGGGACCCCCGGTCAGAAGCTCGATTCCGCGATCAAGACCGGGCGTGCCCAGGTCGATGACGTGAGCCGGTCCGCCCAGAAGAGCGCGGAAGCGGTGAAGGATGCCGCCGACGACGCGTTCGACGACATCGCGAAGGCCGCAGGCGACTCCCGCAACGGAGCCTGACGATGACGACTCCGCGCGGTTACCGTGACCGCAACGACGACAGCCTGTTCACCCTGATCGGCGAGATCCCGGAGCTCATCCGCAATCT
>JASBUD010000037.1 GCA_030148105.1 Microbacterium sp.
TTCTTCGCGCAGGCCCGTCGCGCCGACGAGCTCCAGGCGCAGGCCGACGAGAAGGCCGCCCAGGCCTCGGAGTCCGCCGCGAAAGCCGGACGCCTCGCGGCCCAGCTCTACCGCGACGGCGGGGATGACACCTCGCTCGAGCTCTTCTTCTCCGGCTCCGCCGCGACGACCGACGATCTGCTCGCCCGCCTCGGCACGATGGACAAGCTGATCGAGCGCAACAGCGACGTCTACTCCGAAGCAGTGCTCGCACGCGATTCCGCCCAGAGCCTCAGCGACCAGGCCGTCGTCGCCCGTAACGAGCGCGACCGGCTGCAGGCGGATGCCGAGCAGAAGATGGTGGCCGCGCAGGAAGCCGCGAACGCCGCACAGGCGGCTCTCGACGCGCAGACCGCGAACCTCGCCACTCTCGAGGCGCAGCTGGCAGCCCTGCAGGACACCACGGCCAAGACCGTCGCCGACTACCAGGCGGGGGTCGAAGCCGCTCGGATCGCCGAGGAGAAGCGCCAGGCAGCCCTGCGTGCCGAAGCCGAGCGCCGCGCCGCCGAAGCGGCGGCCGCTGCGGCGGCCGCCGCAGCCAACGGCGGTGGCGGTGGTGGCGGCGGTGGCGGCGGCGGGTACGGCGGCGGCACCGTGAGTGGGTCCGGCTGGGCCCGCCCGGGTGCGGGCGGTGTGACCTCCGGGTATGGTCCGCGGTACGTCCAATGCGGCAACGGGTACTGCTCGAGCGGGTACCACGAGGGCACCGATCTCGGACAGGCCTGCTGGTCGGGCATCTACGCCGCACAGTCGGGCACGGTTGTCTACGCCGGGTACAACGGCGGGTACGGCAACTACATCAAGATCGATCACGGCGGCGGCGTCGCGACCGGATACGCCCACATCTCCTACGGCGGCTTCTACGTCGGCTACGGCCAGTGGGTCAACTCCGGCCAGCTCATCGCGGCGACCGGTCAGACCGGCAACTCCTTCGGCTGCCACCTGCACTTCGAGGTCTATGTGAACGGGCGCACGGTCAACCCGGCGCCGTTCATGGCGGACCGCGGCGTGTGGCTCTGAGCCGGCAGTCCCGCCCGGAACGCCGAAGGCGGACGACGCGCTGAGCGCGGCATCCGCCTTCGAAGCGAAGCGACTTCAGACGGTCTTGGGCGCGACGCCCTCACCCTGAGTCTTGGTCTCGCCCTCGTGCTCGGCGAACCGGACGATCGACTCGGCGAGCAGGCGCTCCGCCTCGTCTTTGCCGGCCCACACGTCGACCTTGACCCACTTGTTCGGCTCGAGGTCCTTGTAGTGCTCGAAGAAGTGCTCGATCTCCTTCTTCGTGTACTCCGGGATGTCCTCGAGGTCCTGGATGTGGCTCCAGCGCGGGTCCTTCGTCAGGACCGCGACGAGCTTGTCGTCGCCGCCGGCCTCGTCCTTCATTTTCAGCACGCCGACCGGGCGGACATTCACCATGACACCCGGGAACAGCGTGACATCCAGCAGCACGAGCACGTCCAGCGGGTCACCGTCCTCGCCGAGGGTGTTCTCGAAGAAGCCGTAGTCGGCCGGATAGCCCATCGGAGTGAACAGCACGCGGTCCAGGAACACGCGACCGGTGCCGTGGTCGACCTCGTACTTGACGCGGCTGCCGCGCGGGATCTCGATGACGGCGTCGTGTGAAGCCATGCGTGTCGCTCCTTGGTGAGGGGGTGGGATGCCGCGCACCAGCCTACTCGGGGCGCTCACGGTGAAAGAACGGGGAGAAACGGCAGGTTTCGGCCCGTCTGAGCGACGTTCAGACCAGAATCGCCCCGCGCTTTCACGCGGCATGGCCGATACCGTGAACGCGTGGAGAACCGATCGAGCCTGAGTCCGGCCGTCGCCGAGGTGCGCCGCGCCGTGCGGCAGGCGCTCGCCGCACTGCCGGAGGGGACCACAGTCCTCGTCGCGCTGTCCGGAGGCGCGGACTCGCTCGCGCTCGCCGCGGCGACCGCGTTCGAGGCGCCCAAGCGCGGTATCCGCGCGGTCGCCGTCACGGTCGACCACGGTCTGCAACCGGGGTCAGCGGATGCCGCCGCCGCGGCATCCGCCCAGGCCGAGCGCCTCGGACTCGACGCGCGCGTCGTACGAGTCGAGGTCGGCGGCACCGGCGGACCGGAGGCCAGGGCTCGCGAGGCACGCTACCGAGCCCTGGCCGACGCGGCGGCGCAGACCGGCGCGATCGCCGTCCTCGTCGGCCATACGCTCGACGACCAGGCCGAGACCGTGCTGCTGGGGCTCGCCCGAGGTTCCGGCGGCGCGAGCCTGCAGGGCATGGCGCCGGACGCGGAGCTCGTGCCCGGCATCCGCCTGCTCCGCCCCCTTCTCGAGGTGCGCCGCAAGACGACGCGCGCCGCGTGCGCGGCGGAGGACCTCACGCCGTGGGACGACCCGCACAACGCCGACCCCGCGTACGCCCGCGCACGCGTGCGTGAGCGGGTTCTTCCGGTGCTCGAGGCCGAGCTCGGTCCGGGTATCGCGGACGCACTCGCGCGCACCGCGGCCCAGCTGCGGGAGGACGCCGAGGCGTTCGACGACATGATCGACGAGACGATCGAGGACATCGTCGAGCACGCCGAAGCGGGCATCTCCGTCTCCGTCGCAGCTCTCGCGGCCAACCCGGCGGCGCTGCGGAACCGCGTCATCCGGCACGTCGTCGCGAGCGAATTCCACGCGAGCCTCACACGTGCGCAGACGCTCGAGGTCGCCCGACTCGTGACGGCGTGGTCGGGCCAAGGTCCGATCGACCTGCCCGGATGCCGCGCCCGCCGCGTCGGCGGACGCGTCGAGTTCACGGCATCCGCCTCCTAGTTCTTGCCGAACAGGCCTCCGAGGAGTCCCCCGACATCGAGCCCTCCGGGGGAGGAGCTGCCGGTGGCGGAGCCACCGAGCAGGCCGCCGATGAGATCGCCCAGCCCGCCGCCCGCGCCACCGCCCTGCGACGGCGCCGACTTCTGCTGCTGATCGGCGATGAGTCCCATGATGATGGGCGCGAGGATCGGCAGGAGCTTGCCGAAGTCGATCCCGGCGGTCTTCGGCTCGTCCGTGAGCTTCTGTGCGACCTGCTGCTCCTGGCCGCCGAAGACGTGGCCGAGGATCTTCTGTCCATCGGTCGTGCTGAGGTTGTTCAGATCGATCCGTCCCGAGGCGGTCTCGCCGCCGTGCGCGCCGAGCGCCTTCTCGAGCGCGGCGGCCCCGTCGGGCGTCTGCGCGTTGCGCTGCAGGCCGGCGAGGATCGTCGCCCCGCCCTCTTCGACGGCTCGGCGCGCCTCGCTCGGCGGCACGCCGAGCTGCCGCGCGATGTCGTCGATCGGTAGAGCCTGCAGGATGTCGTCCAGTCCGGCCATGCCGAGCCTCCTCGTCTGGGGCGCCGTCGCCCCGCTGTCCTAAACTCTCTCCATGCGCGCCGCCGATGTCCAGAGCGAGATCACCGAAGTCCTCGTCACCGAAGAGCAGATCCTCGCGAAGCTCGAGGAGGTCGCCGCGCAGGTCGCGGTGGACTACGCCGGAAAGGAGCTGCTGCTGGTCGGCGTGCTCAAGGGCGCGGTGATGGTCATGGCCGACTTCTCGCGCGCGCTGCCGGGCGAGGTGACGATGGACTGGATGGCGGTCTCGTCGTACGGCACCGGCACGCGCTCCAGCGGTGTCGTCCAGATCCGCAAGGACCTCGATACGGACCTCCACGACAAGCACGTCCTGATCGTCGAGGACATCATCGACTCGGGCCTCACCCTGAGCTGGCTCCTGACCAACTTCGCGTCGCGGGGAGCGGCATCCGTCGAGGTGTTCGCCCTTCTCCGCAAACCGGATGCCGCGAAGGTCCACGTCGACTGCCGCTATGTCGGGTTCGAGATCCCCAACGAGTTCGTGGTCGGGTACGGCCTGGACTACGCCGAGAAGTACCGCAACCTCCGCGACGTCGCGATCCTCGCCCCTCACGTCTACAGCTGATCCCACAGCCCGCGCACTGTACGCCGTGGGCGAATGCACAGTCCGGGCATAGGCGCGGCGGGATACCCTGAATCCACTGTCGCCCGGGCATCCCGATGCCCCGCGCGGATCGTCGACGAAAGGGAACGGGCCTCGCCCGCACCATGGACTTCAAGAAGATCACCCGGAACCCGCTGTTCTATGTGCTCATCATCGGCATCTTCCTGATCGTCGGTTTCTCGCTCATCTCGAGCCTCGGCGGCGCGAAGCAGATCTCGACCCAGGATGGTCTGGAGCTGCTGAAGGGCGGGACGGTCACCGAGGTGCTGAACACCGACGGCGACCAGCGCGTGGACATGAAGCTGTCCAAGCCGTACGACGGCGCGTCCGACGTGCAGTTCTACTACGTGACCGCGCGAGCGAGCGAGGTCGTCGACGCGATCAACGCGGCCGACCCCGCCGACGGCTTCAACGACGCGGTTCCGCGCCCGACGTGGTTCGACGGCTTCCTCTCGCTCATGCTGCCGCTGCTCCTGCTGGGTGTGCTGTTCTGGTTCCTGCTCTCCAGCGCCCAGGGCGGCGGCAGCAAGGTCATGCAGTTCGGCAAGTCCCGCGCGAAGCTCGTCTCGAAGGAGTCCCCGACCGTCACGTTCGACGATGTCGCCGGCGCCGACGAGGCGATCGAGGAGATGCAGGAGATCAAGGACTTCCT
>JASBUD010000327.1 GCA_030148105.1 Microbacterium sp.
GGGAAATGACCGATTGCGGATGTGAGAAGGCGCAGCGCGAGCTCGAGGAGTACCTGCGGCACGAGGTCTGCAAGACCTCGGCGAAGGACATCGCCGAGCACTTGGAGAACTGCCCCGGCTGTCAGGACGAGGCGCTGGTCGCGCGCACGCTGACCGAGGTCGTGGCGCGTGCGTGCAAGGAGTCCGCGCCGGAAGAGCTGCGCGATCAGGTCCTCGCGCGGCTGCGGGCCGTTCAGGCCACGCACTGATCCGGCATCACTCGCCCGGCACGAAGACCCTCAGCGCACCCGGGACGGCCGCCACGGTCACCGGCAGTGCTCCGATCGGGTCGCCGTCCGCGTACGCGGTGATTCCGGGGGCGTCCAGCCGGATGCGACGCCCTCGGTAGGTCTCGACCTCGGGACGCTGCACGTGGGTTCCGCGGTAGACGGTCGGGAGCAGTCGGAGGAGCCGCAGGCGTCCCGCCGGGCGGACGACCGTCACATCGAGCAGTCCGTCGCCGGCGTCCGCGTCGGGACAGATCGGGATGCGGCCCCCGTACGAGCGGGTGTTCCCGACGCTCGCCATCACGAACGGGCCCTCGATCCTCCGGCCGTCCACCTCGATCGCATAGGGCGTGGGGGCGAGGAAGAGGAACTCGATCAGGATGGCGATGTTGTAGCGCATGTCGCCGCGCGGCCAGCGCATGCGGTTGGCGCGGTCGTTCACGCGCGAATCGAATCCGCTCGCGAGGACGGTCGCGTAGAACCGATCCTCGCCGCCGGCCCGTTCGACGCGCGCGACGTCCATCCGCGTCGTCCGCCCGGCGGAGATCACGTCGGCGGACGTCACGGGGTCGAGCTCGGGGATGCCGAGGTGCGCCGCGAAGTCGTTCCCGGTCCCCGCCGGAATGATTCCGAGGGGGATGTCCGTCCCGATCAGATGGGGCAGGGCGAGGGCGACGGTCCCGTCCCCGCCCGCGACGACGAGCGCATCCGTGCCGAGCCGGACGGCGGTCCGGATCAGGGCGGATGATTCCGCGGCGCTTCCGCCGCTGATCTCCGTGACGGTGTGGCCGAGCTCGCGCAATCGCGAGATCGCCCGCGCCGCCGCGTACGTGTGCGCTCCGGAGCGGGCGGCCGGGTTCACGACGAGGGCGATCCTCACGGGACGAGCGCCCCCGGATTCATGATGCCGCGCGGATCCAGCGTCGCCTTGACCGACCGGAGGACCGCGACGCCGAGATCGCCGATCTCCGCCGGCAGATGGGCGCGGTGATCGCGTCCCACGGCGTGATGGTGGGTGATCGTGCCGCCCGCAGTCCCGATCGCCCGGGACGCGGCATCCTTCGCCCGTATCCACTGCCCGACCGGGTCGGCGGTGAGCGCCGCGACCACGGTGAAGTACAGCGACGCACCCGCGGGATACACGTGCGAGATGTGGCACATCACGATCGGCTTGGTGCCGTCGCCGGCGAGGGTCTCCGTGAGCGCCGCCGTGACGGCCGCCTTGAGAACGGGGAGATTCGCCCATGTCGTCGCCGTCTCGAGCGTCTCGGCCAGGACACCGACGTCCAGCAGGGTGTCGCGCAGTGCGGGTGAGGCGAAGCGGCCGCGCTCCCACGACCGGGCGGGATCTTCCCCCCGGGCGATCGCACCGTGGCGACGCAACAGCTCATCGGTGCTTCGGCGGGTCTGCTCGGCTTCGTCGGCATCGCGGCCCTCGAACGTCGCGACGGCCAGCGCTCCGCGGGCGCGCAGCAGATGACCGCCCATGAGCGCGTTCACGCGCGTCTCGGACTCGTCGCTCAGCCGGAGGACGGTGGGGCGGATGCCGGATTGGGTGAGCTCGCGCAGCGCCGAGGCTCCGGTCGCGAAGTCGGGGAAGGTCCACGCTCCGTAGGTCGTGGCGGCGGGCACCGGGCGGATGCGAACGGTGACTTCGGTCAGGACGCCGAAAGCACCTTCGGAGCCGAGGAAGAGCTCGCGCAGATCAGGACCCGCGGCGCTGGAGGGCGCGCGGCCCAGTGCGAGCTCGCCGACCGGTGTCGCGACGCGCAGTGCGTGGACGAGGTCGTCGAACCGGCCGTATCCACGGGAGGCCTGCCCGCTCGAGCGGGTCGCGGCGTACCCGCCGATCGAGGCGTACTCGAAGCTCTGCGGGAAGTGCCCGAGGGTGAAGCCGCGGGCGTTCAGCAGCTCTTCCGCCTGCGGTCCGGTCGTTCCCGCTCCGAGTGTCGCCAGGAGCGAGGTCCGATCGAGCGACAGCAGCCCGGCGGTGCGGATGAGGTCGAGCGCGATGACGACGTCGTGCGCGCCGGATTCGGGTTGGACGCCGCCCACGACGCTCGTCCCGCCGCCGAACGGCACCACGGCGATGCCGTGCGCGTCGCATGCGGCGAGCACGGACAGCACCTCGGCGTGGGAAGCGGGCGAGAGCACGGCGTCCGGGGCGTTCTGGGGGTCGTCGAGGCGACGGGCGAGGAGATCCGGTGTGCTCTTGCCGCCGAGGTGGAGGGCGCGGGCGGCGTCGTCGCGCGTCGCGTTCTCCTCGCCGACGATCGCGATCAGCGCGCGCAGGCGATCCTCGTCGATGCGGGAGGGGGCCAGCCGGGGTGCCGGGCGCCGGGGGATCGGGTGCGGCTTGCCGCGGAGGACCGTCGCGAGCAATGTCTTCGCGCCCGGCGGCAGAGCCGCCGTCGTGGCGCCCCACGCGTCCCACGCGGAGCGCGGACGCGGAGTGGGAACGGCGATCGGTTCGGCCGCGGGTGAGGTCGGAGCGCGGGGCGTCTTCGCATCCATCGCGACAGTATGACACATTATGTATGGTTGTCACATGGTGCAATCGGCGACGGACACCCGAACGGTGCTGCTGGATGCCGCCCTTGCGGAACTCCTCGCGCACGGGGTCCGGCGCACGACGGCATCCGACATCGCGCGTCGCGCCGCGGTGTCGCGGCAGACCCTGTACCGGTACTGGCCGGACGTGCAGAGTCTCCTGGCCGAGCTCGTCACCCGCGAGCTGTTCGCGGTGGTACCGCGCGAGGAAACCGCCGCGTCGCTGCCCGACCTGGTGGACGACATGGTGCGCACCGCGGAGCGGATCCGCGATCTTCCGCTCGTGCAGCGCCTGCGCGCGACCGATCCCGAGCTGTTCGCCCGGTACGTGTTCGAGCGTCTCGGCACGAGTCAGCGCGGGATCCAGCGCGAGCTCGCGCGGCGCATCGGCACGGGCCAAGCGGACGGGTTCGTGCGCGCGGGCGACCCCGATCGACTCGCGGCGTTCGTGCTCCTGATCGCCCAGTCCGCCGTGCAGTCGGGGCCGCTCGTCGCGGAATGGGTCTCGGCGGCGCAGTGGCGCGAAGAGCTGGCCGCCGCGCTCACGGGTTACCTGGCTCCGCGTGGGGACGAGCCGTGACGCGTATCGTGGGCCGCTTCGCCCACCCGACCGCCCTGAACGCCGGCCGCCGTGCGCGCGACCTCGCGTGGCTCGCGGACGATCCGGAGATCGACGTGCTGGTCGTCGGCGGGGGGATCACCGGCGCCGGCATCGCGCTGGACGCGGCGAGCCGGGGACTGCGGACGGTGCTCGTAGAGCGCGCCGACCTCGCGCACGGCACGAGCCGGTGGAGCTCGAAGCTCGTGCACGGCGGGCTGCGCTACCTCGCTTCGGGGCAGCTCGCGATCGCGCACGAGAGCGCCGCGGAACGTCACTTGCTCATGACGCGCATCGCCCCGCATCTCACCCGGCCCCTCGCCCAGGTGCTGCCGCTGTATGCTCCGGGGCACGTCGCGCGCGGGGCCTACATCGGTGTCGGATATGCGCTCGGAGACGGGCTGCGCCGCGTGGTCGGAACGCCCGACGCCGTGCTCTCGCACCCAGCCGCGATCGACCGCGACACGGTGCTGCGCCTGGCGCCGGCGGTACGGTCCGAACTCCTGCGCGGCGGGGTTCGCGGCTGGGACGGGCAGCTGTTCGACGACGCGCGGCTCGTGATCGCCGTCGCCCGCACGGCCGCGGGGTTCGGCGCGCGCGTTCTGACGCGCGTCGAGGCTGTCCGCGTGCACGGTGACGGCGCGGTGCTGCGCGACGCCCTGAGCGGCACGGAGGTGACGGTCCGCGCGCGTGCGGTGCTGAACGCCGGCGGCGTGTGGGCGGGGGAGCTGCAGTCGGACGTGCACCTGCGACCGAGCCGCGGCACGCACCTCGTCGTCGAGACGTCGCGGCTGGGGGGTGCGGATGCCGCGCTGACCGTACCGGTCGCCGGTTCGCGGAGCCGTTTCGTGTTCACCGTGCCCGCCCCGCACGGGCGCACGTACATCGGGCTGACCGATGTCCCCGCCGATGGGCCTCTTCCGGATGTCCCGCAGGCGACGGATTCCGAGATCGACATGCTCCTGGACACCGTCAACACGGTTCTCGCCGATGCGTTGCGTCGGTCCGACGTCGTCGGCACGTTCGCCGGGCTCCGCCCGCTGCTGACGGCCGGGCCCGAGCAGGACACCGAGACGAGCGACCTGTCCCGGCGGCACGCGATCCTCGAGTCGGCGGACGGCGTGCTCACGGTCGTCGGGGGCAAGCTCACCACCTACCGCCGAATGGCTCAGGACGGCGTCGATGCGGCGATCGCCCGTCGCTTCGCACGCGGTGAGGCGCCGGCATCCCGCACCGCGTCTCTGCCCCTCGTGGGCGCGTGGCCGCGCGCCCGGTCGGCCGAGATCTCGGCCGCGCCGCGCCTGGTGCGACGGTACGGCGCCGAGGCGCCCTTCGTCGCCGCGCTCGCCGACGGGCCTGCCGCCGCTCGCGGGGTCACGGCGCAGGAGCTGCGCTGGGGGGTCCTCGTCGAGGGTGCGCTCACGGCCGACGACCTGCTCGATCGGCGCACGCGACTGGGGCTCGTGGCCGAAGACCGGGCCGCGTCGATGGATGCCGCAGAGGCCGCGTTCGGCTCCTGACGGGTGTCTGAGGATCCGGCTAGGGTGAGCGGATGTCCCTGTGGAAGAACGTCCCCATCGACTCCCGAGCCCACGCCGCGGTCGCGGCGAACGGGCTCGACTACCGCATGATCGACACCGCCGACCGAGCCGTGTTCGATCCCTATCTGCAGGCCGAGATGCGCGGGTTCCTCGCCGGCGAGCAGACCGACGAGCAGATCGGCGGCGCGCGAGACGGGCTCTCCTTCCGACGGTTCATCGGGGTGTACGACCCCGCGTCGGCGCACCCCGAGCAGCCGGTGGGCACGGTCAACTCCTGGGTGACCGATGTGACGCTGCCGGGCGGGCGGACGCTGCCGATGTGGGCCGTGAGCGGTGTGACGGTCGCCCCCACGCATCGGCGGAAGGGCATCGCCCGGGCGATGCTCGAGGGCGAGCTGCGCACGGCAGCCGACGCCGGGCTCGCGATCGCCGGGCTCACCGTATCCGAGGCGACGATCTACGGCCGCTTCGGATTCTCCCCGGCCACGTACGCGACCGACTGGAGGATCGACACGCGCCGGGCCGCCTGGGTCGGCCCGCGGCCGGACGGTCGGCTGGACTTCGTCAGCCGCGAGCGGCTCCGCGACGAACTCGCCGATCTGCACGGACGCATCCGCACCGCGCGCCCCGGTGAGATCGAGGCGTGGCCGGGGCTGTGGCGGCGCATGTCGGGTCTCGTTCCCGGACAGCAGGATGCGCAGAAGCTCCGCGCCGTCCGTTACGCCGACCAGGCGGGCGCCACCCGCGGGCTCGTGGTCTACCGCCTCGCGGACGAGGGCGAGGACTTCACCAAGCACGAGCTGCAGGTGCACTACCTGCTCAGCGAGACGGCCGATGCGTACGCGGCGCTGTGGCGATTCGTGCTCGAGCACGATCTTGTGAGCGTCGTGCAGGCCTCGCTGCGCAGCGTGGACGAGCCGGTGCGCTGGATGATCGCCGATCAGCGCGGGGCTCAGGTCACCACGAGCGAGCACGGCTGGCTGCGGATCCTCGACGTGCCGACCGTGCTGGGCGCGCGCACGTACGCGTGCGCGGCGTCGCTCACGCTGCGGGTGACCGACCCGCTGGGCTTCGCCGACGGCACCTGGACGCTCGAGATCGA
>JASBUD010000329.1 GCA_030148105.1 Microbacterium sp.
GAGGGCACCGGCTAGCGAGACGACAACCCCCATGCCGATAACCGTGTACCAGTACGCGCGACGCGTCGAATCGACCCATCGCCCCCAGCGCTGCCCGCGGTCCTCGACCAGCAGCTTCGTCGCCCACGCGAGGGCGAGCGCCAGGACCAGGATGCCGATCCGCGTTGCGCCCGAGAGCTCGGCTCCGAGTGCGAAGGGCGCGATAACGATCAGGGGCCAATGCCACAGATAGAGTGAATAAGACACGTTTCCGACCCATTGCACGGGGCGCCGCGCACTGACGACGGAGTGCCAGAGCCGGTCGTTCCGGGTGCCGGCGGCGATGATCGTCGCCGTCCCGAGGACGGGCACGAGAGCGGCCGAGCCGGGGAAGGGCGTGGTCCCGCCATACGCGAACGCGCTCCAGACGATAGCGGCGAAGCCCGCGATCGCGAGCGGATTGGCGACGGGCCTGGGCAGGCGCCACGCCGCCGGGGCGAGCGCGATGAGGCCGCCGACGGCGAACTCCCACCCGCGGGTGAAGGTGGCGAAGTACGCGGCGCTCGGCGACGAAGCCGTGAAGAGGATGCTGGCCGCCAAGCTCCCCGCCCCGACGACGCCGACCACGACGAGAAGTGCCCGGTCGACGCGCGACCCGCGTCCGGGTGCGCGCGCAAGGACGGCGGCGCCGAGCAGGAGCAGGGGCCACAGGATGTAGAACTGCTCCTCGACCGACAGCGACCAGTAGTGCTGTGCGACGCTCGCCGCGGCGTTGGCGGCGGAATAGTCGACCGACAGCGCCGCCAGGGTCCAGTTCTCGACGTATCCGGCGCTCGCGGCGATCTCGGCGGCGTTTCGCAGCCACCGAGCGTAGGGCAGGAAGATCGCGACGAGGACGGCCGAGACCGCGAGCACGAGTAGGGCCGCGGGAAGGAGCCGCCGGATGCGGCGGGCGTAAAAACGGCCGAGTTGGATGCGGCCAGTCCGGGTGAGCTCGCCGAGGAGGTGCGCGGTGATCAGGTATCCGGAGATTACGAAAAACACGTCGACGCCGACGTAGCCCCCTGGAAGGCGCGTAGGCCACACGTGGTTGAGAACCACGACGGCGATCGCAAGGGCACGGAGGGCCTGGATGTCGGTGCGGAATCCGCGACGCGCGGAGCCTCGCAGCGGAGGAGCACCGGAGGGCGCGGTGGCGACGGACATGCGGGGCTCCCTGCGCGAGCGCATAGATCTACGGGGCGATATGCGGGTGCCCATCCCCTTGGGGGGCGCTCCGCGAACGTCAGTGTACGACGCCCCGCTGGACGGCCTCGACAGGCTGCCGAGCGCTTCCGGATTCAGGCGGACGCGAGGTAGCGGGCGAGGGACTCGCCGACCGGTGCGGGGACGAACCCGGTCGCCTCGATCCGGCCGAGATCGAGCACGCTGTTCCGAGGCCGCGGCGCGACGGGGCCGGTGGCTGCGGCGAAGTAGTCCTCGGTCGACACACCGGTGACCCTCTCCGGGTCGTGACCGAGGGCGGAGAAGACCCGCCGCGCTATGCCCGCCCACGACGTCGGCTCACCCGACCCCGTCAGGTTGTATATACCGTAGGGCGCACCGGAGGCGAGCAGGTGCCGGATGCCGCGCGCGAGCTCGTCGGTGAAGGTGAGGCGGCCGATCTGATCGTCGACGACACGCGGATCGACACCGCGGGACGCGAGGTCGGCCATGGTGCGCACGAAGTTCCGCCCGTCGCCGATGACCCACGACGTCCGGAGGACGTAGTGGCGGGGAACGGCGGCCACGGCCGCGTCGCCGGCCGCCTTGCTCTGGCCGTACACGCCCAGCGGGGCGACCGGATCGCCCTCGAGGTAGGGCCGGTCGGATGAGCCGTCGAAGACGTAGTCGCTCGAGACGTGGACGAGGACGACGTCGTTGTCCGCCGCGACGCGCGCGAGCGCGGCCGCGCCGCCCGCGTTCGTTGCCCACGCGGCCATGCGACCCTCGGCGGTCTCTGCGGCATCGACCGCCGTGTAAGCGGCGGCGTTCACCACGGCGCCGTAATCGCGCCAGCGGCGCGCTGTCGAGAGGTCCGGGGCGCCGAGGTCGAGATCCTTCCGCGAGGCGAACTCCACCGTCGGGTCGTCGGCGTACTCTGCCCGGAGCGCCCGGCCGAGCTGACCGTCGGCGCCGATCACCAGGGTCTTTCTGGGAGGCACCGGCGTCACGGCGGCGAGCCGAGGGTGCGCGAGGTCCTTCGCCGAGATACCCGCGTCCGCGAGAGGCACGGGCCACGGGATGTCGGCGGTCTCGTCGGCGAGGTTCAGGAAGGTGTAGGACGCCGACGGCGACCAGTGGTCGTTCACGAGGTACAGGTAGGCGGTGGCGGGCTCGAGCGTCTGATAGGCGTTGCCGACACCCCGGGGGACGAAGATCGCCCGGTCGGGTCCGATCTCGGCGGTCACGACGGTGCCGAAACCCGGACCCTCGCGGAGGTCGACCCACGCGCCGAAGATCCGGCCGGTCGCCACCGACACCCACTTGTCCCACGGTTCGGCGTGGATGCCCCGGGTGCTCCCTTGCTCGTCGTTGAACGACACGTTGTTCTGGACGGGGCGGAAGTCCGGAAGGCCCGCGGCCACCATCTTCTCGCGCTGCCAGTTCTCCTTGAACCAACCCCGGCTGTCGCCGTGCACGGGCAGGTCCCAGAGCACGAGCCCCGGGATCGCGGTGTCGTGGGGCGTGGGTGCGGTCACCGAAGGCGCCATCACTGGCCCTTGGCGGCGTAGAAGGCCTCCGTGACGTCCTTCGACGGCGCCCACCACGGCTCGTTGTCGCGGTACCACGCGATCGTCGCCCCGAGGCCCGCCTCGAAGTCGTGGTAGGCGGGCTGCCAGCCGAGCTCGTTCCGGAGCTTCGTCGAGTCGATGGCGTAGCGCAGGTCGTGCCCCGGCCGGTCGATGACGTGGTCGTAGGCGTCGCGGTCCCGTCCCATGAGTTCGAGGATGAGCTCGACGACCTGGCGGTTGCTCTTCTCGCCGTCGGCGCCGATGAGGTAGGTCTCGCCGATCGCGCCGCGGTCGAGGATCGTCAGGACCGCGGACGAGTGGTCGTCGGCGTGGATCCAGTCGCGGACGTTCTCGCCCGCGCCGTAGAGGCGGGGACGCTCGCCGCGGAGCACGTTGGTGATCTGACGGGGGATGAACTTCTCGACGTGCTGATAGGGGCCGTAGTTGTTGGAGCAGTTCGAGATCGTCGCGCGGACGCCAAACGAGCGCACCCAGGCGCGGACCAGGAGGTCGCTGCCGGCCTTCGTCGACGAGTACGGCGACGACGGGTTGTAGGGCGTCGACTCGGTGAAGCGCTCGGGGTCGTCGAGCTCGAGATCCCCGTACACCTCGTCGGTTGAGATGTGGTGGAACCGAACATCGTGCCGCCGCGCGGCCTCAAGCAGCGTGAAGGTCCCGACGACGTTGGTGTCGAGGAACGGCCGAGGGTCGTGCAGGGAGTTGTCGTTGTGCGACTCCGCGGCGTAGTGCACCACGGCGTCGGCGTCGCCGACGAGACCCTCGACGAGGGCCGCATCCGAGATGTCTCCGCGGACAAACGCCATCCGGTCGGCGGGGATGCCGTCGAGGGAGCGGAGATTCCCGGCGTAGGTGAGCGCGTCGAGCACCGTCACGTGGTGGTCGGTGCGCTCGACGACGTGGTGGACGAAGTTGGAGCCGATGAAGCCGGCGCCTCCGGTGACCAGGAGCCTCATCAGCGCCCCCTTTCCAGGATTTCGAGGAGGTACTTGCCGTAGCCCGACTTTACGAGCGTCTTCGCCCGTTCGCGGAGGGCGTCGTCGCTCAGGAGCCCCCGCCGCCAGGCGACCTCCTCGGGGACGCCGATGCTGAGGCCGGTTCGCCGCTGGATGGTTCGGACGTACTCCGCGGCGTCGGTCATCTGGTCGAAGGTGCCGGTGTCGAGCCAGGCGGTGCCGCGCGGCAAAACCTCGACCTGGAGTCTCCCCTGTTCGAGGTACGCACGGTTGACGTCGGTGATCTCGTACTCGCCGCGGGCCGACGGTGCGAGCCCGCGGGCGATCTCGACGACGTCGTTGTCGTAGAAGTACAGTCCGGGTACGGCGTAGTTGCTCTTCGGCTCGGCCGGCTTCTCCTCGAGCGAGACCGCTGTGCCGTCGGCGGCGAACTCCACGACGCCGTAGGCGGAGGGCTTGGCCACCCAGTAGGCAAACACCGCACCTCCGTCGACGTCCGCGAATCGCGCGAGCTGCGCGCCAAGACCAGGGCCATAGAGGAGGTTGTCGCCCAGGATGAGCGCGACCTTGTCATCGCCGACAAAGTCGGCGCCGATCGTGAACGCCTGCGCAAGTCCGTCCGGCGAGGGCTGCTGGGCGAACTCGATCCGGATGCCGAACTGCGAACCGTCCCCGAGCAGCCGCTCGAAGAACGCGGCGTCATGCGGCGTCGTGATGATGAGGACCTCGTCGATGCCAGCCAGCATGAGCGTCGAGAGGGGGTAGTAGATCATCGGCTTGTCGAACACCGGGATCAGCTGCTTGGACACTCCCAGCGTGATCGGATGGAGTCGAGTACCGCTGCCGCCCGCCAGAACGATGCCCTTCACGCTTCACATCGTGGCACACGCGTGTTGCTGGCTCCGACCGCCTGGGTGTCTAGCGAACGACGAGGGGTGTCAGCCGGCGTACCCGTTGGGGTTGCCAGACTGCCACCGCCATGAGTCGCGGCACGCATCGTCGATCGTGTGGACGGCCTTCCAGCCCAGTTCTGTCGCGGCTTTCGACGGATCGCAGTACGAGGCGGCCACGTCTCCCGGCCTGCGGGGCAGAACGACACGCGGGATGCTCCGACCCGAAGCCCCCTCGAAAGCCGCGATGAGCTCCAGAACGCTCACCGGCACACCCGTACCGAGGTTGAAGACCTCGTAGCCTGCGGTCGCGTGCTCGAGCGCGGCCACGTGACCGGCCGCGAGGTCGACCACGTGGATGTAGTCGCGAAGGCCCGTGCCGTCCAGCGTGTCGTAGTCGGCCCCGAACACCCCCACCCGCTCCAGCGAGCCGACGGCGACGCGGGCGACGTACGGCATGAGATTGTTGGGAGTCCCCGTCGGGTCCTCGCCGATCAGGCCGCTCTCGTGGGCGCCGACCGGATTGAAGTAGCGCAGGACAACGACTTCCAACCCGGGGTCGGCCACCGAGGCATCACGCAGGATCTCCTCGATCATGCGCTTCGTCTTGCCGTAGGGGTTCGTCAGGTCGATGCCCGTCGGCGCGTCCTCCGTGAGCGGCAGCACGGCGGGGTCGCCGTACACCGTGGCCGAGCTGGAGAAGACGATCGTCCGGATGCCGAGCGTCGACATGACGCGGAGCACGGAGATCGCCGAGCCGATGTTGACGTCGTAGTAGCGCACAGGTTCGGCGACGGACTCCCCGACGGCCTTCAGGCCCGCGAAATGGATCACCGCGTCGACACCGCCCTGCGCACGGATGAACGCCTCGAGCGCCGACTCGTCGCGCACGTCCGCGGTCAGGAGCGGGACGTGGGCGCCCGTGATCCGCTCGACTCGGATGAGCGACTCCGCAGAGGAGTTGGACAGGTCGTCGACGACGCAGACCTCGTGTCCGGCTTCGATGAGGGAGATCGCGGTGTGGGCGCCGATATAACCGGCACCGCCGGCAAGGAGGACTCGCATGCGTCCAGCGTAGGAGACCGCAGGCCACAAGACCGTGCGACGCCGCGACTCAGTGGGCGGCGTCCTCCGGTCGTTGCACGTTCTGCAGCGCGATGTGCCGGGCAAGCAACGTGATCTCCCGGTCCTGTTCGCGTCTCTTGCGCGCCGTCGTGAGCGCGTTGGCGACGAAGACGACGATCAGTCCGTAAAGCAGAAGATCAGCACCGCGGCCCACGCCGAGCATGACCGCCACATCGTTGACCAAGGTCGGGAAGACGACCGCCAGGATCGCCACGACGAGCAGCATCACCATCAGGATGGTGCGTACGGCCTGCCCGCGAGCGCTGCCGGTCGGACGCAGAAGCACGACCGCGAGCACGAGGAAGGCCGCGATGAGCAGGATCTTGATGACGATCTGGTCCATGAGTCCTACTTGATGAAGAGTTCGCTGAGGATGTTGACGGAGTTCCACATCGACTGGCCCTTCGCCCGGGAGTAGTCGGTGTAGACGATCTCCACGGGCTGCTCGGCATATCGGAGGTGCTCGCTGCCGATCTGACCGACGATCTCACTGGCGTGAGCCATGCGGTTCTGCGTGATGCGGATGCGACCGGCCGCGTGCCGGTTCAGGGCGCGGAGGCCGTTGTGCGCATCCGTCAGCTTCACGCCCGTCGACAATCGCTCGAAGACCACGGCGGAGCGCAGGATCAGCTTCTTGAGAGCGCTGGCGTTCGTGCGGCCGTCCAGGAAGCGAGAACCGACCACGATGTCGAGGGGCTCATGGCGCAGTCTGTCGACCATCGCCGCCGCATCGGCGACACGATGCTGACCGTCGGAGTCGAAGGTGACGAAGTACTGCGATCCCGGCTGAGAGAGCGCGAACTCCAGTCCGGTCTGCAGAGCCGCTCCCTGTCCGAGGTTGATCGGATGCTGGACCACGACCGCACCGCCCGCGAGAGCTTCCGCGACCGAGGCGTCCTTACTGCCGTCGTCGACGCACACGATGTTCGGAAAAGTCGCTCTCGCAGACGCGACGACGTCCCGGACGACGGTCGCCTCGTTGTAGAGCGGGACGATCAGCCAGGTGTCGTCGTACGTTACGGGCATGAAGCTCCCTGTTGCTGCGGCGGGCAGACAGAGTCTACGCGGAACGCCTGGACGGCGCCCGGGGACGGCTGACGGCCTCGGGTCGAAGCGTCGCGCGGACGAGACTGTAGAGTCTCGTATCGGCTCCGGCCACCTGACCGCAGACGAACGGAGTCAGACGCGATGACCCCTGCCCGCGACATCAGTGACGGCGTCTGCGCCTACCTACAGGGTGGGTTCGGCAATCAGCTGTTCATCCTCGCCGCAGCCTGGGAGCAGGCCGATCGTCTGGGGTGCCCCCTCTATGTGGACACGTCCCGCTTCCTGGCAGCCGATCCGCTCGAGCGGGCGAAGGAGACGCCGCGGTCCTATGAGCTCGCGGCGATCGGGCATCCGGGAATCCTCATCGGCGAAGACTCGCCGTGGTATCGGAACTCGCCGCGCCGACCGGCGCCGATCCGTGTTCCGTTCCGCGGTGCGCACCGTCTGTCGGTCTTCCGGCAGCCCACTCTCGGCTATCACCCCGAGGTCGACGACGTGAAGCCCGGCACGACGCTGCTCGGCTACTTCCAGTCCTGGCGATACTTCGCGCGGGTGAGCGACAGCTTGGCCGCGGCTCTTGGATCGGCCGATCTCACCGAAGCGGAGCGACGGGGTATCGCCCTGGCCGGCACCGAACCCTCGATCACGGCCCACGTGCGGCGCGGCGATTACCTGACGCCCGCCGCGGCACTTCATCACGGCATCGCCGGCGCGGACTACTTCCGTCGCGCGCTGAGCCTGCTTGGCGAACTCCGCCCGTCGCTTCCCGTGCGGGTGTACTCGGACAGCCCGGACATCGTGCGAGCTGAGTTGGCGGGCCTCGAGCGGCTCGAATTCGTGGATGACACGGACTCGCTCGGCAGCCTGGCGACGGTCCTGGCGATGAGCAGCGGCGTGGCGTTCGCGATGAGCAACTCCTCATTCAGCTGGTGGGCGGCCTGGCTGATGTCTCGGCGCGACGCGGATGCACCCGTCGTCGCTCCGCGACCATGGCAGGCCGATGGCCAGAGCGGTCACGACCAGCTCCTGCCGGACTGGCTCACGCTCGACGCACGGTGAGACCGGCGGCTGCCGACCGCGTGCGCGACGACGCCGACGGGCAGCGACCCCGGCAGCCTCTCAGGGGCACGCCGCCTAAGCTGTGGCTCATGGTCAATCCGCCGCCGTCCGCTGCGCCGGCGGTTCCACCCGGAACGAACGGCTTCGGCGCTGACCGCAGCACGCTGTATCTCCTGGGCGCACAGTTCCTCCGCAATCTGGGTCCGCTGATCGTGCTGTTCCTACTCGCCCGGCTGACCACCCCTGACACCGTCGGAACCTATTCGCTCGCGCTCGCGATCGTCACGCCGTTCTTCGTCTTCGCGCAGCTGGGCATGCGCACGGTCACCCTGACTCTGCGACCCGAGGGGCTCTTCCGCGATTACGCGATCGTCCAGACAGCGGGGGTCGTTCTGGCTTTGGCCGCCGCCGGCATGTTCGCCCTGTGGGGCGCGCCGGCTCTCAGTGTCGTCGTCCTGCTCGTGGGCCTGGGCAAGATCGCCGACGTCTACTCAGATTTCCTATCCGGTCCGCTGCAGCGGCACGGCCGCTCCGTCGTCGTCCTGATCGCAAGCCTCATCGCCGCGGTGGTTGTCTCCGCGGGAGCAGCGATCGTCCTCTTCGCCACACGCGAACTCGTGCCCACGCTTGCGACCCTCGCCGTCCTCTCCCTCGCCGCCGCCTACTTCTGTCTGTTCCGTCCGGCGGCTCGCGTGTCCGCTCAGGCGGAGATGACGCGCGCAGGCGAGCCGCCGCTGCGAGCGCGCCTTCGCCGGATCGTGCTGGCCGGATTGCCCCTCGGTATCGCGATGTCCGTCATGTCGCTCATCTCCACCGTTCCGCAGTACGTGGTGACCGCGAGCTACGGAGAAGCCGAGACGGCCCGCCTGGCCGTGCTCCTGTACGTCTACGCGCTCGCCGACATCGTCACCGGAGTCGTGTCGCAGGCATGGATTCCGCACGCTCAGGCACACATCCCGCACAGCCGATCACGCAACCCCATCCTAGCGGTGAGCCTGCGCAGCACCCTGTTGTGGACCGTGATCTACATACCGGTCACCGTCGGCGGCCTGTTCCTTTCGGCCTGGCTCATCCCGGTCGTCTTCGGAAGCGCCTACACGCTCTCGATGGCGGAGGCTGTGCCGCTCGGACTGGCCGTCGTCCTCCTGCCCGCAGCGCACTTCCTGGCCACCGCGGTCTCGATCCGCAACGATTACGCACATGCGCTCGCCCTCGCGATCGGCTCGACCGCGCTTTCCGTGGGTGCCAGCATCGTGCTGATTCCGCAACTGGGGATCGCCGGCGCGTTCTGGGCCCTTTTCGCGGCGGTGGCCGCGCGAGCCGTCATCGCCGCGGGCATCCTCGCGGCGCGCGGCCGGCGGGAGATCGAGGCCGAGCGATGACCGAATCCCTCACGGATGTCGCCGTCATCATCCCTGCTCACCGCGTCGACCGGTGGCTCGACGAGGCGATCGACTCCGCACTGGCGTCGACCGACATCGCCGTCCAGATCGTCGTCGTGGTGAACGGAACGCCGACGCTCCCGGACCGGCCGTGGATGCACGAGTCCGCCGTGACGGTCCTGCACTCGTCCGAGGCGTTGGGACCGACCGTCGCGATGATCCGCGGAATCGAGGCGACATCGACTGTCTACATCGCACGCCTGGACGCAGACGACCGCATGCAGCCGGATCGTCTTCACCGGCAGCGGGAGTGGCTTGCACGGCATCCGGAATCGACGCTGGTCGGCACCGCGACCCGCCGTATCGGCCCCGACGGGGAGGATCTCGGCGCGATCCGCATGCCCACGGGCCCCGACATCCGGCGGCACCTCGTCCTGTCGAACACCGTCGTCCACTCGTCGGTCATGATGCGGCGCAGTGACCTCGAATCCGTAGGAGGGTACGACGCGCGTCTTTCACAGATGGAGGACTATCACCTGATCCTCCGACTCGCGCAATGCGGAGCCGTCGCCGTGCTGCCTGACGATCTCACCGAGTACCGGCTGCACCCCGGTCAGATCAGTCGCGGCGCAGCCCCTTCCGGCGACCACATCGACGCCGTCGTGTCCGAACGTTCCCGGCTCGGACGCACACTGGGGATGAACACCGTCGGAGTCTGGAGCCGCAATACGCTGTGGCGGATCGTGCAGTTCGCGAGGTATCACCGGCTCATCCGCGCCGGTCATGAGTATTGAGAACTCGGCCGCGGTTCAGGATCGCGCGCGGCGCACGGCCTCACGGCAGATACCGACGTACTCCTCCGCCCGGGCCGGCCAGAACCACTTGCCCAACGCTCCGGGCTCGACGTCCCGGTCGGCGTCGGCGTCGAACACTCTGAGCGCGGCCGCCGCGAGCGCCTCGACGGACTGTTGGGCAACGATCTCCACCGGATGCCCTTCGGATCTCAGCACGTCCGCGCCCGGGACCGGATAAGTCACGACGCGGCCTCCCTCGGCGAGCGACTCGAGCAGCGTCGTCTGGAATCCCTCGGCGAGGACGGTGGGATTGATAAGCGTCGCACCGGAAAGCGACGAGCGCACCTGCTCCTGATCGACGCGCCCCCTGACTGCCACGACCTCCGCCAGCCCCGACTCCGTCACCATGCGCTCCACCGCTGCACGATCGGGACCGTCTCCGAGGATCTCGCCGGTGACGTGGTGGCCGCTCGTGCGCAGTGCGTTCACCACATCGAGCATCTCCTCCCAGCCCTTTCCCGGGACCAGTCGTCCGACGAAGACGAGATGCGTGGGCCGTCGCGGGGGCCTCGCGGCGGACCTCGACGGTTCGATGGCGTTGTAGAAGACCTTCGCAGAAACGCCCGACAACCGTTCGACGAAGCCGACCACCTGTTCGGAGACACCCAGCACGACGTCCGCGCCGCGCAGGACGGCACGCCCGATCGTGAGATCGACCGCCCGGCTCCCCCAGCGGACGACGGCGGAAGGCGAGACGACATGACCGCTCCCGTGCTCCGTGTGCACCACCGCCGCGCCGGCACGCCGGGCCGCTCGCAATCCCACCCAGCTCATGGGAAAGAACCGCGTGTGGATCGAGACGACCTCGATCCGCCGGCGACGCAGGTCGTCGGCGAGGTACGCCGTCGTACCTGGAGCCGGAAACCCGAGGATGCCGCCGATCCGGGCGTACTCGCGACGTCGGACGACAGCGATGCCCCGCTCCGCGACCTCCCCGAGGGGATCCTCCCCGAGAGTATAGACGGTGACCTCGTGACCGCGACCGCGCAGAGCGGTCGCGAGGCTGAAGACGTGCGATTCCACTCCCCCGACACGCGGTGGGTAGTTGTTCACGACGAAGGCCGTCCTCATGCGGGTCGGCTCAACATCCGACGACCCGATACAGCTTCGCGTGACCCTGACTGTCGACGAGCTCGACAGCGCGGGAGGAGTCGAGATCCTCGAGACCTGGGAAGACGTGCTCAGCGCCGTGCACCTCGCGGTCGCCGAAGTCGAGCACGTACTGCACTCCCACCGCGGCCAGCGCAGAGCACACCGGCGATCCGGGCACGGCGGCGTTCAGACCCTCGAGAATCCGGTCCTCGTCGCGGGTGGTGGTGGTGAACATGTGAGGCAGGACGACTCTGCGGTCGGCGAGGGCGTAGGCCAGGGCCGTACCCGTCCAGGGGCTTCCGACGATCACTGCATCCGCGGGGACCTCATCGTCGAGTCGATCGAGCAGGGCGAGCTCATCTGTGTCCACGAGCGGAGCATCGGGGGACGGTGCGTACCCTCCCGCAGCACGGTCGATCGCGGCGGGCACGGCGCTGAGCGGTCCGACCTGAGTGAGGATGCACGCGACGACGACGCCGACGACCCCCACCGCCCACCGTGCGGGCGCGCTCCGGAAAATCGGCACCCGGTGGCGCGAGCCAACGCGCAACCAGGTCGAGGTAGCAGCTACACCGTAGGCGCCGAGAGGAACGGCGGCAACGGGGAGCAGAGCCACGAGCCGCGGGATGTTGTTGTACCACGTGCCGGTGAGCAGGTCCCGCAACGTCGGATACGGCAACGCTGCGACAACGACGTAGAGGGTCACTGCGACCGCGAGCATTCCCACCGCGACCAGTCCCGCTGCGCGGCGACGTCCGAGCGCCCAAGCCACGCCGAGGATGACCGCGATCGCACCGAGGACAGCCGGCGCGCCGTACCAGACCGATGCCGTCACCACGTCGCGGAGAGCTCCGGGAATGCCGGTCTCCGTAGGCCAGTCGCGTCCGGCCGAGGGCCGGAGGACCCAGAGGAGGGCGAACCCGACGATCAGATAACCGGCAGCCGCGACAGCGATCACGGTCCGTCGGCCGACTCGAGGGGACTGTTGCCACGCACGGAGCACGATCGCGACGGCGACGGGGACCGTCAGCGCCATCCAGGCCACGAACGCACCTGGGTGAGCGAGGAACACACCGGGAAGGATGCCGATGAGCAGCAGCCAGTCCTGCCACGCCGTGGTGGTCCGGGTTCTCCTGCCTATCCGCACAGCGCGCAACGTCACAGCCAAAGCGCCCGGGAGAAGCGCCACCCCGAGCTGGTAGGGATACAGTACCCCTTAGTCCATCAGAAGGAGCGGAATCGCGTGGAAGGTCGCGGCGAGGATGCCTGCCGACACCAGCACCACGCGATTGGACCCGAAGAGCTGCCGGGTCAGCAGAAGCACACCGGCCGGCCAGATCACGGCGCCGATCACCAGCGTGGTCGCATTCAGCGCGACCGTGATCTCCACACCCGAGATCTGCGCAACGAGCGAGACGACATCGTGCCAGAGCGCCGGATAGAAGGCCGCGGTACCGGAGTGGTCCGTGAGGTGCCCGACCCAGAGCGATGATCCGTTGCCGGTGTCGAGGATGTAGCGGATGACGTTGAGGTGGAACGCATTGTCGAACGTCTGAGAGAACGCGGTCGGAGTGCCGATCGTCGGGACCACCTGCGTCGTCACGAGCAGACCGGCGATCAGCAGGGCCACGATGACCCAAGGCGACGGTCTGCGAGTGGACATCACCGCACCCCACCGCCTGCGGGCCAACCAGATCGCCGCCGCAGCGATGATGAGGAGACCCAGGACGGGCACGATGCTCCACCTCACCCCGAGGTAGGGCGCAGCCACCGCGGCGACCCCGAGGAACGGCATTGCTGCCAGCGGTGCCGATGCATAGAGCCACAGACCGCGGAGTCCGAGTGCGACTCCCACCAGCCCGCCACCGAGCAACAGAATGAGAGAGAGGACGAAGGCTGCCCATGCGAGCTCCCACCACATGACGCAGAACCCTTCCGCCGGCGAGCACCTCACGCCGGACCGGGCCAGACTAACGGAAGCATCCTGGGCATCCTCTTCGCGCAGGTCCGTCGAGTCGACCGCACCTGCCAGGCTCGTGCGTCCGCGCAGAGTCGCGACCCGATGTCCGACATGGACCCGTCACAGAGGATCGCCAGATTACGTCCCTTAGAATGGAAAACCGTGCCCGCCGACCGTGGGCGTCATCTGCCACCACGAGGTCGAATCGAGTGCCACACCATCGCGAGCGCGTGACGATCGTCATGCGGACGAAAGACCGTGAGCACCTTCTGCGTCGTGCTCTTGACGACGTGCTCGATCAGACCCTCCCGGACTGGCGACTGGTCGTCGTCAACGACGGCGGCGCTGCCGCTCCCGTAGACGCGCTCATCCACGCACGCCAGGACCTGTTCGCCAGTCGCGTGGAGGTCATCCACGTCGACGGCGGCTCCGGATCGATGGAAGCGGCGGCGAACCTCGGAGTCGCTCGTGCACAGGGTGACTTCGTCGTCGTCCACGACGACGACGACACATGGGACCGCACGTACCTCGCGAGGATGACTGCGGCGCTTGATGCCGACCCCGATGCGGTCGCCGCGGCAGCGCGGACGGAGATCATCCTCGAGCGCGTGGACGGCGCGCGGATAACGGAGATCCGTCGATCGCCGTTCGTGCCTCCCGGTGAGATGATCACGATGTACGACATGCTCCAGGCGAACCGCATCGTACCGATCGCGCTCGTCGTGCGCCGGTCCGTGTATGACGAGATCGGCCTCTACGATCCGGCGCTGCTCGCGGTCGGCGACTGGGAGTTCAACCTTCGGTTGGTTCGTCACGGACGCGTGCTCTTCGTCGGTGAGACTCCGCTCGCGTTCTGGCACCAGAGGCCGCATTCCGTGGGCAGCTCGTCGAACAGTCTGTTCGCGGGCAACCTGGACCATTTGCAGTTCGACCGCCTCGTGCGCGACCGTGCGATCGCGGAATACGTCGACCGAAACGGGATCGGCGGACTGCTGTACCTGTCCAAATACATCGAAGAAACCGCTCGCTATTACTCCCTGCAGCAGACCGTCCGGCGCGCGTTCACCCGCGGGTTGGACAAACTGCGCATCGGCCGTCGCCGCTGAGCGGCAGCGGGTTCTCAGGAAAGAAGCTCTTCACCGTGTCACAGCGCGCCGCCGCCGTCATCGTCACCTTCAACCGGCTCGAGAAACTGAAGACCGTGCTGGATCACGTGCTCGGCCAGACCGCCGCCCCCGATTGGGTGGTGGTCGTGGACAATGCGTCTACGGACGGCACGGAGCAATTCCTCGCCACGGTCGATCACCCCTCCCTGGACGTCATCCGCCTGCCGGAGAACACCGGCGGCGCCGGCGGATTCGCAACCGGCATGAAGCGTGCGTATGAGCTGGGCGCGGAGTACTTCTGGGTCATGGACGACGACTGCTATCCCGCGAAGGACTCGCTGGAGAAGCTGATCGCGGGGCACGACGAGGCGATGGCGACCATGCCCGGCGGTGTGCCCTTCGCATGTTCACTCGTCTACTTCGACGAGACCGAAATCGCGGAGATGAACATCGCCGCACCGGATTGGAAGTGGGCGAAGCTCTGGGGCAAGGGACAGCGATCCGTTCTTGTGGAAACGTGCTCCTTCGTCTCGGCGCTGTACACACGCGCCACTGTGGAGCGCATCGGACTTCCTTTCCGCGAATACTTCATCTGGTTCGATGATGCCGCGTACGCCCGGCTCGCGGGTCGCGGCATCGGCCCCGGCGTGTGCGTGCTCGACAGCAAGGCGATCCACGACACCCCGGACAACATCGCCGGTGACTTCTCCCGTATCGATGACAAGAACCTCTGGAAGTTCGCTTACGGAGCGCGGAATGAGGCTTCATTCCACCTGCACCACGAATCCGTGCTGTCCTACCTCCGGTTCGTCGCACGGACGCTGATTCTGATGCGCAGGGGCCGCGTACCGTGGCGGATCCGCCGCCGCATCATCGGTCGCCTCCTCGCCGCGGTCCGCTTCAACCCCACAGCTGAGCGAGTCACACCGTCGCTCCCCGCGTTACCCATCGCCGCTCCGGTCTTTCCGCACCGGTGCGGATCGACGGCACACCCTAAGATCGATAGGCCGACACGCCCCTGCGGCAGACTCCTGACCCGATGAACATGATGACGACAACCTCCGGCACGCCCGGCGCGCAGCTGCAGTCGCCGGGGCGCAGCCTCGGGCTCATAGGCGTCTTCCGCCATCGATACCTGCTGTCGCTCCTCGTGCGCAAGGAGGTGCAGATCCGCTACCGCGGGTCGGTCCTGGGCTGGTTGTGGT
>JASBUD010000330.1 GCA_030148105.1 Microbacterium sp.
GCTCGGTCGCCTATCGCCTGCTGCGCACGCTCGAGGGCCATGGGCTGATCCGCCGCGACGTCGCGGGTCGGATCAGCCTCGGCGCGCGGATGGCGGCGCTCGCCGCGGGCGTGGCGCATGACCTGCAGGCCGAGGCCCTCCCCGAACTCACCGCGGTGGCCAACGAACTCGGCATGACGTGCTTCCTCGCTGTACTGGACCACGACGAGTGCGTGACGCTCACGAGCGTGGAACCCCGGCGGGCCATCGCCTCGGTCGCGCAGCGACCGGGGACGCGGCATCCGGTCACGGTCGGCGCGCCCGGCAAGGCGATCCTCGCGGGACTCCCCCACGCGCTGCCGGCGGATGCGTCGGCCGCGCTCCGCGCCGAGGTGGCCGAGGCCGCCGCTCGCGGCTTCGCCACGAGCCACGACGAGGTGATCCCGAGTCTGCGATCGGTTGCCGTACCGCTGATGCTGCCCGGCCGCGAGGTGGCGGCGGTCGCCGTCGTGTTCGTCGCGAGCGCGAACGCCGACATCGCGATCGCTGCGCGACTGGAGCGGTCGGCGGCGGTGATCCGCGCCTCGCTGGGCGGCTGAGACTGGTCCGGTCGTCGGACCCGTTGTGACCGGTGAGGCCTACGGCGACGCGTGGGCACCAGGAGCGCCGGGCTTCCGACGACCGGAACACGACGGCCCTATACTCGAGCTGTCCGGCCGCTTCCGAGCCGCCGGTGCTCGGAAAATGGGCACGCAGCCGCCGATCCCGTGGCGCGCGAGACACATACGGATCCTTTCCCTCCGTCCCGTCTCGAGGTCCCGTCATGTCCACCGTCTCCGCGCACGTCGCCGCCGCTCTCTCCGGTCACATCGATCATGTCTTCGGGGTGATGGGCAACGGCAACGCCTACTTCCTCGACGCGCTCGAGCGGTCCACCCGGGTCGGCTTCACCGCCGTCCGCCACGAGGCCGGCGGCGTCGTCGCCGCCGACGCGTATCACCGGGCGGGCGGGGGCCTCGCCGCCGCGACCGCCACGTACGGTGCCGGGTTCACGAACACCCTCACCGCGCTCGCCGAAGCGGTGCAGGCGCATGTCCCGCTCATCCTGGTCGTGGGCGACGAACCCACGTCGGGCCGTCGGCCCTGGGGCGTGGATCAGATCGCGCTCGCCTCGGCGGTCGGCGCGCGCACATACACGGTGGGCCGGACGGATGCCGCCGCCACGACGATCATCGCGATCGAGCACGCCCTCACCTACCGGGTGCCGACCGTGCTCGCGATCCCCTACGACGTCGCTGCGCTCGACGCGGGCCCGGCGCCCGAGCCGCCCGCTCCGCGCCTGCCCGCACCCGTCGCCCCCGCAGGGCCGTTCGCCGCGCAGGCGATCCGCGATGCCGCCGCCGCACTCGCCGCCGCGAAGCGCCCCCTGCTGCTCGCCGGCCGCGGGGCGTGGCTCGCGGGCGCCGGCGCCGCCCTCGGTGCCATCGCAGACGCGACCGGAGCCCTCACCGCCTCCACGGCGCTCGGCCGCGGCATTTTCCCGCGCGCCGAGTTCGACCTCGGCGTGACCGGCGGCTTCGGCGCAGAGACGGCGATGCAGCTCATTGCCGAGGCCGACGTCGCCGTCGTCTTCGGCGCCTCCCTCAACCAGTTCACGATGCGTTTCGGGGCGCTCTTCGCCCCGGGTACCCGCGTGATCCAGGTCGACCTGGCCCCCGCGGCGACGCATCCGCACGTGGGCGCGTACATCCGCGGGGATGCCGGACTCGTCGCCGCCGCGATCGCCGACGAGCTCGACACGATCGACGCGGCACCGAGCGGCTGGCGGGAGAGCGTGGACGCGGCATCCGCCCGGACGTACGACGCGGGGGACGAGCTCGCGCCGGACGGACGGCTCGACCCGCGATCGGCCGCACGGCGGATCGGCGAGCTGCTCCCGGAGGACCGGGTGGTCGTCTCGGACGGCGGGCACTTCATCGGCTGGGCCAACATGTACTGGCCGGTCGCCTCACCCGATCGGATGATGATGATCGGCACGGCGTTCCAGTCGATCGGACTGGGCTTCGCGAGCGTTCCCGGCGCCGCCCGCGCGCGGCCGGACGCCACGATCGTGCTGACGACGGGCGATGGTGGAGGCCTCATGGCCCTCGCCGACCTGGAGTCGGCGGTTCGGACCGCCGCCGGCCGCGGCCTCGCGGTCGTCTGGAACGACGCGGCCTACGGCGCCGAGGTGAACCTCTACGGACTCAAGGGGCTCGCCGAAGGACCCATGCTCATCCCCCAGGTCGATTTCGCCGAGGTCGCGCGGGGCTTCGGCGCGGAAGGGGTCGTCGTCCGCACCCTCGCCGACCTCGACCGGCTCGCCGAGTGGGCCCGAGTGCTGGCATCCGAGCGTCCGTTCCTGCTGCTGGACCTGCGCATCTCGGGTCGCGTGATCGCGCCCTACCAGCAGGAGATCATCCGCGTGAACTCCTGAGCCCCGCACCGATCGGCGCGGGGCTCAGGAGGATGCACGTCAGGCGCGCGCGAGACCGCGGATCGGGCTGACCGACTGTTCGTCCTCGTGGTCGGGTCCGAGCGGGATGCCGGACCGGTCGCGCAGCAGAAGCGTCGCGATCAGGCCGATCACCGTCATGCCCGCGAGGTACCACGTGACCGACATCGTCGATCCGGTCGCCTGCACGAGTGCGGTCGCGATCGTGGGCGCGAACGCGCCACCCAGGATCGCGCCGATCGCGTACGAGATCGACACTCCCGAGAAGCGGATGGATGCCGGGAACAGCTCGGAGTACAGCGCCGCCTGCGGGCCGTACGTGAAGCCCAGGCCGATCGTGAGGATCGCGAGGCCCGCGAACAGCAGGCCGATGTCTCCGGTGTTCACGAGCGGGAAGAGCGTGAAGACACCGACCAGCTGCAGGATCCACCCGATGATGTACGTCGTGCGGCGACCGATGCGGTCCGAGATGAAGCCGGCGGCCAGCGTGGACAGCAGCCAGGTGATCGCGGACCCTGCGACCGCCCACAGCACCGGACCCCGCTCGAGCGCGAGCGGACCGTCGGGGTTGGTCGCGTATCCCTGGATGTACCCGCCCGTGGTCATGTAGCCGACCGCGTTGTTGCCTGCGAACACGAGCGCGGCGATGATCACCAGCAGCAGGTGCTTGCGGAAGAGCGTGATGATCGGCATCTTGGCCTTCTCCTTGCGCTCGGCGAGCTCGGCGAAGACCGGGCTCTCCTCCACGCGCCGGCGGACGTAGTACCCGACGAGGATCAGGACGACGCTGAGCAGGAACGGCACGCGCCAGCCCCACTCCAGGAACGCGTCGCCGGGGGCGATCATCGCCATGAGCGCCATGACACCCGAGGCCAGCAGGAGTCCCAGCGGAACGCCGATCTGCGGCGACGCGCCGAACGCGCCGCGGCGCGTGCGCGGAGCGTGCTCGACGGCCATGAGCACCGCACCACCCCACTCGCCACCGGCGGAGATGCCCTGGAGGATGCGGAGCAGGACGAGCAGGATGGGCGCGGCGATGCCGATCGCCTCGTACGTGGGGAGCACGCCGATGAGCGCGGTGGCGGCGCCCATCAGGATCAGGGTCCACATCAGCACCACCTTGCGGCCGTACTTGTCGCCGAAGTGGCCGGCGAGGAAGGCGCCGAGCGGGCGGAAGAGGAAGCTCACGCCCACCGTGGCGAAGGCGACGATCGCACTGTTCGCGCCGAGCGGCGCGAAGAAGAGCTGGCCGAAGACGAGCCCGACCGCCGTGGCGTAGATGAAGAAGTCGTACCACTCGACGGTGGTGCCGACGACGGTCGCGAAGACCACGCGGCGGCGGTCCGCGGCGGTGGCGATGGTGCCGGTCGGGGTGAATCCGTCCGGGGTGCGTGTGGACATGTGTGACTCCAGTGTCGATCGACTGCGCTGTCTGGCATCTCGTCGAGAACGAGCTTGCCGGGGGTGCAGCCGATCATATACGATTTCACATACGACGCAAGGGCGAGGGAGCTCATGACACTTTCAACGGATGCCGCACCCCACGGTTTCGGCGCGCTGCCGGCCCGGCCGGGCAAGATCATCGCGATCCACCTGAGCTACGCGTCCCGTGCCGACCAGCGCGGCCGACGACCCGCCGCCCCCTCCTACTTCTTCAAGCCGTCGAGCTCCGTGGCGGCATCCGGACGGACGATCGAGCGCCCGGCCGGAACCGAGCTCCTCGCGTTCGAGGGCGAGATCGCGCTCGTGATCGGCACGCCTGCCCGCCGGGTCCCGCTCGCCGACGCCTGGGACCACGTCGCCTGGGTCACCGCATCGAACGACTTCGGCCTGTACGACCTGCGGGCGAACGACAAGGGTTCGAACGTGCGATCCAAGGGCGGCGACGGCTTCACCCCGATCGGCCCCTCCCTCCTGGATGCCGCCACCCTCAACCCCGGCGATCTTCGGCTGCGGACCTGGGTCAACGGCGAGCTCGCGCAGGACGACACGACCGCGGGCCTGATCTTCCCGCTCCCGCAGCTCGTCGCGGACCTGTCCCAGCACTTCACGCTGGAGACCGGCGACGTGATCCTCACCGGAACGCCGGCCGGCTCCTCCGTCGTCGTCCCGGGCGACGTCGTCGAGGTGGAGGTGTCCGGTTCCGGATCGAGCACCGGGCGCCTGCGCACCACGGTGACCCAGGGCGCGGCATCCTTCGATCCGGCGCTGGGGTCCCTTCCCGCCGTCGACGATCTGCAGCGCGCCGAGGCGTGGGGCTCCCCCGAAGCCGCCGGGCTCTCCGGATCAGGAGTTCCGGCCGACACAGGCGCATCCGCGACTGCCGAGCCTGCCTCCGCCGAAACGCCTGTTCCGGCGGGAACGGGCGTGACCCCGGACCTGCGCGAGAAGCTCCTGCGCGTGCCCGTCGCCGGACTCTCGGCCCAGCTGCGCAAGCGCGGGCTGAACAACGTCACGATCGACGGGGTGCGGCCGATGCACCCCGGCACCAAGATCGTCGGCACCGCCAAGACCCTGCGCTTCGTCCCCGGCCGCGAGGACCTGTTCCAGAGCCACGGCGGCGGCTACAACGCGCAGAAGCGCGCGTTCGACGCCGTCGGCGAGGGTGAGGTCATCGTGATCGAGGCGCGCGGCGAGACCGGTTCCGGAACCCTCGGCGACGTCCTCGCCCTACGCGCGCAGGCGCGGGGCGCCGCGGGAATCGTCACCGACGGCGGGGTGCGCGACTACGACACGGTCGCCGAGGTCGGCATCCCCGTCTTCTCCGCCGGACCCCACCCGGCCGTCCTCGGACGCAAGCACGTCCCGTGGGAGCACGATGTCACGATCGGATGCGGCGGCACGACCGTCCAGCCGGGGGACATCATCGTGGGCGACGGCGACGGCGTCATCGTGATCCCGCCGGCCCTCGCCGACGAGGTCGTCGACGCGGCGCTGGCACAGGAGGACGAGGACGCCTACGTCGCCCAACAGGTCCGCGCCGGCCACCCCGTCGACGGACTGTTCCCGATGAACGCCGAGTGGAGAGCGAGGTACGACGCATGGCGCCGGAAGAACTGACGACGATGGATGCCGCCGGCGTGGGTGCTGGGCAGAGCAAGTCGCAGCGCGCCTACCGCTTCATCAAAGGCCGCATCGCGAATCAGGACTTCACCCCCGGATACCGGCTCGTGCTGGGCTCGATCGCGAAAGAGCTCGACATGAGCGTCGTGCCCGTGCGCGAGGCGATCCGGCAGCTCGAAGCCGAGGGGCTCGTGACGTTCGAGCGCAACGTCGGCGCGCACGTGTCGATGGTCGACGACGCTTCGTATCGGTTCAGCATGCAGACCCTGAGCTTCCTCGAGGGCACGGCCACCGCTCTGGCCGCACGCCGGCTGACCGCAGACGATCTCCGCCGCGCGCGACAGGTCAACGACCTCATGGTCGAGACGCTGGACCACTTCGATCCTCGATCGTTCACCGCGCTCAATCACGAGTTCCACGCGATCCTGTTCGCACCGTGCGCCAACCCGCGCCTGCTCGAACTCGTGAACGCCGAATGGGCACGGCTGGGCAATCTCCGCGACTCGACCTTCAGTTTCGTACCCGGGCGCGCCGCCGAGTCGGTGCGGGAGCATGCCGAGATCGTGACTCTCATCGAGCAGGGCGCCCCGCTCGGCGAGATCGAGATGACCGCGCGACGCCACCGCTCGGCCACCCTCGACGCGTACTTGACACACGAACATCCCGACGAGGCCCTCGGCCTCCCCAACTTCTGACCCTCCGAACCACAGGGAGCACCATGACCGACACCGCCACGGCACCCGCGACCCATCGCGTGCCCGAGGGCCTGCCCGCCCGCATCCAGCACTACATCGACGGCGGGTTCGTCGACTCGCATGACGGCGATACCTTCGACGTGCTCGACCCCGTCACGAACGAGACGTACGTGCAGGCGGCCGCCGGCAAGAAGGCCGACATAGACCTGGCGGTCGCCGCCGCGCGGCGTGCGTTCACCGAAGGCCCGTGGCCGCGGATGCTCCCGCGCGAGCGCTCGCGCGTGCTGCACCGGATCGCCGACATCGTCGAGTCGCGCGATGCCCGCCTGGCAGAACTCGAGTCGTACGACTCGGGCCTGCCGATCACGCAGGCCCTCGGGCAGGCGCGGCGCGCCGCCGAGAACTTCCGGTTCTTCGCCGACCTGATCGTCGCGCAGGCCGACGACGCCTACAAAGTGCCGGGCAAGCAGCTGAACTACGTCAACCGCAAGCCGATCGGCGTCGCCGGGCTCATCACCCCGTGGAACACCCCGTTCATGCTCGAGTCGTGGAAGCTCGGCCCTGCGCTGGCGACCGGCAACACCGTCGTGCTGAAGCCCGCCGAGTTCACGCCCCTCTCCGCCTCCTTGTGGGCCGGGATCTTCGAGGAGGCGGGGCTGCCGAAGGGCGTCTTCAACCTCGTGAACGGACTCGGCGAGGATGCCGGAGACGCGCTGGTGAAGCACCCCGACGTCCCCCTGATCTCGTTCACCGGCGAGAGTTCGACCGGGAAGCTCATCTTCGGCAACGCCGCACCGTACCTCAAGGGTCTGTCCATGGAGCTCGGCGGCAAGTCTCCCGCGATCGTGTTCGCGGATGCCGACCTCGATGCTGCGATCGACGCGACGATCTTCGGGGTGTTCTCCCTCAACGGCGAGCGCTGCACCGCCGGGAGCCGCATCCTGGTCCAGCGTGACGTGTACGACGATTTCGTGGAGCGCTACGCCGCGCAGGCGTCGCGCGTGAAGGTCGGCTATCCGCACGACCCCGCCACCGAAGTCGGCGCGCTCGTGCACCCCGAGCACTACGCGAAGGTCATGTCCTACGTCGAGATCGGCAAGACCGAGGGGCGCCTGGTCGCCGGCGGCGGCCGTCCCGAGGGTTTCGAGACCGGGAACTTCGTCTCGCCCACCGTATTCGCCGACGTCGCACCCGATGCGCGGATCTTCCAGGAGGAGATCTTCGGCCCCGTCGTCGCCATCACGCCGTTCGATACCGAAGAGGAGGCGCTGGCCCTCGCGAACAACACGAAGTACGGGCTCGCCGCGTACCTCTGGACGAGCGACCTGCGCCGCGCGCACAACTTCGCCCAGGCGATCGAGGCGGGCATGGTGTGGCTGAACTCCAACAACGTCCGAGACCTCCGCACCCCTTTCGGCGGCGTCAAGGCGTCCGGTCTCGGACACGAGGGCGGCTACCGCTCGATCGACTTCTACACCGACCAGCAGGCCGTGCACATCACGCTCGGCGAGCCCCACAACCCCACGTTCGGCAAGTACCCCGGCTGAGTGTCCAAGACGCGCCGTGAAGCCGCCCGCACTCACGGCGAGTCTTGGACACTCGACCACCAAAGAGCAAGGACGCCCACTGACATGAACACCGCAAAGACCCTGACCTCCTCCGGCTTCTTCGTCTCGCAGGAGGCGCCGATCCACTCCGACAACCCGATCCCGACGCCGTCCGCGCCCGCACCCGACATCCTGCGGTGCGCGTACATGGAGCTCGTCGTCACCGACCTGGCGGCATCCCGCGTCTTCTACGTCGACGTGCTGGGCCTGTACGTCACGGAGGAGGACGACAGCGAGATCTACCTGCGTTCGACCGAGGAGTTCATCCACCACAACCTGGTCCTGCGCCAGGGGCCGGTTGCAGCGGTCGCGGCGTTCTCGTACCGCGTGCGCACGCCCGCGGACCTCGACCGCGCCGTCGCGTTCTACGAAGAGCTCGGATGCCGCGTCGAACGTCGCGCGGAGGGCTTCGTCAAGGGCATCGGGGATGCGGTGCGCGTGACCGACCCGCTCGGCTTCCCGTACGAGTTCTTCTTCCAGACCGAGCACGTCGAGCGCCTGTCATGGCGCTACGACCTGCACACCCCCGGAGAGCTCGTGCGCCTGGACCACTTCAACCAGGTGACCCCCGACGTGCCGCGGGCGGTGAACTTCATGCAGTCGCTCGGATTCCGGGTGACCGAGGACATCCAGGACGACGAGGGCACCGTCTACGCCGCGTGGATGCGTCGCAAGCCCACCGTGCACGACACCGCGATGACCGGGGGCGACGGCCCGCGGATGCACCACGTCGCGTTCGCCACGCACGAGAAGCACAACATCCTCGCGATCTGCGACAAGCTCGGCGCGCTCCGCCGCTCCGACGCGATCGAGCGCGGACCGGGCCGACACGGGGTCTCGAACGCGTTCTACCTGTACCTCCGCGACCCCGACGGGCACCGCGTGGAGATCTACACGCAGGACTACTACACCGGCGACCCCGACAACCCGGTGATCACGTGGGACGTGCACGACAACCAGCGCCGCGACTGGTGGGGCAATCCCGTCGTGCCGTCCTGGTACACCGAGGCCTCGCTCGTGCTCGACCTCGACGGCAATCCGCAGCCGGT
>JASBUD010000331.1 GCA_030148105.1 Microbacterium sp.
CGCGGCCCGAAAAGTAAAAGGAATGACACGATGGCCACTGGCACCGTGAAATGGTTCAACTCCGAAAAGGGCTTTGGATTCATCGCCCCCGACGACGGTGGAGCCGACCTGTTCGCGCACTACACCGCGATCGCCGCGAGCGGCTACAAGGAGCTCACCGAGAACCAGAAGGTCGAATTCGACGCCGAGCGTGGCCCCAAGGGCATGCAGGCAGCGAACATCCGCCCGCTCTGATCTCGCGTCATCCGCACGGGTGTGAACCGGTGTGACAGACGACACCGGATGCCGTCGATTCTTCGGAATCGGCGGCATTCGCGTTTATACCCCACGCCCCTGATCAGCACTTTTCCGCGCGACGCTCACATGTAACGTTCAGGTAACGCACCGGACCTGTCCAGAAAACCCAGGAAGAGTCGGGGACTTGTGTTCGCCTCGCGGACGCACGGCGCCCGCCCGTGGGCGCGGATCTCTCATACGGAACCGGTTTTCATGCGCTCCAGCACCCCCACGTCCTCTGCCCGCCGCGCCCGCCGCATCGCCGAACGTCGCTCTCGCCGCCGCCCCGCGATCATCGCTGCCGGCCTCGCCTTCGCCGTGGTGGCCGCAACCGGAGCGGCTGTCGCCGTCCCGGTCACGTCCGCACAGGCCTCGGCCGCGGGAACGTCGCCGAGCTTCGCGCTCGCGTCGTACTCGGTGCCCCTGGACTCCCAGGTGGCCGCCTCCGCCGGCGACAAGACCACGATCGAAGCCCGCGCGGCTCTCGTGGCGGCGAAGATGGCCACCGCCGACGCCGCTCAGGTCACGACCGACATCCAGGCCTCGGGCCTCGATGTCGGCGTCACGAACACGACCGTCGACACCACGCGCCTCGAGAAGGCCGTCGACCGTCTCAAGGACGCCAGCATGCTGCCCGCGATGCTGGTCTCCGCGTTCAGCACCGAGGTGACGGATGCCGTCGCGGCGGTCGATGCCCGGACCAACGGTCTGCGCGGTCGGCTCGACGCCGCGATCGCCCTGAAGGCGGAGCAGGAGGCCGCTGCAAAGGCCGCCGCAGAAGCCGCTGCCGCCGCAGAGGCCGCTGCGGCTGCCGAAGCCGCCGCCGCCGCCGAGGCCGCCGCGGCCGAGCAGGCATCGAGCACTCCTTCGCCCGTGTTCGCCGGACCCGGCACGAGCGCCGGCGAGGCGCAGGCGATCGCCCGCGGCATGCTCGCCGGCTACGGCTGGGGCGACGACCAGTTCGGCTGCCTCGTGGCGCTTTGGGACCGTGAGTCCGGATGGAACTCGCAGGCGTACAACGCCGGCAGCGGCGCCTACGGCATCCCGCAGGCTCTGCCCGGCAGCAAGATGGCCAGTGCCGGCGCGGACTGGCAGACCAACGCCGCCACGCAGATCTCCTGGGGTCTGGGCTACATCGCCGGCCGCTACGGCAACCCGTGCGGTGCGTGGGATCACTCCGAATCCGTCGGCTGGTACTGACCTCCTGACACAACCGAACGCCCCGGGATCCGCCGATCCCGGGGCGTTCGGTCGTACGATCAGGCATGGCGCACACGATGAACACCGGAACCATCGTCGCAATCGTCGGCGATCAGTCCGAAGAAGCCCTGGCCACGCTCGACGGCATCCGTGGAGTCGAGGTCCTGTCGCTGCAGGGCAGTGAACCGGCCCTCGCCACACGGCGGATCGCGGCATCCGCAACACCCTGGGTCGTGCATGACGCGGACCCGCTCGTGCACGTCGCCGCCGCGTGGGTGGAGCTGTTCGAAGCGCGCGCGACGCTGGAGACGCTCGAGGTCGAGGTGGAGACCGCGCTGTCCCTCTTCGAAGAGGGCGCCGCGATCATGCCCGATTACTACATCGTGCTCGAGCCGGAGGACGCCCCGGACACCTGGCGGCACTGGTGGTGCGGCGCACTCGGCCACCGCGCGCCGCAGCGCGTGATCGCCGCGCCCGCCCCGACGACGCCACGGGATGCGGCGCTGCGACGCATGCTCGGAAACCTTCCGTCCTCCCGCCCGTGGCCGGAGCCCGCCGCGTGGCTCCCCCGCCTGCCCTTCGAGATCCCCGACCGCGTCGGTCTTCGGGATCTCGGGTGATGCCGGAATCCCCGCAGCCGCGGCGCTGGTCGTGGGCCTACGCCCTCCCCGCCGGGGCGGCGGGCGCCGTCCTCGGTCTGCTCCCCTGGATCATCGCCGGAGGCCGCCTCCCCGAGCAGGAGCTGTGGACAGCGACAACGACGGCCATGCCGTTCGTGCTGCTTCCCTTCAGCTTCACCTCGGTCGTCCTCGTCTTCTCGCTCCTCATCGTCGGCGCGACTGTCGCGGGCATCGCCGGGCGGATGCTGCGCGTGCGCGGTTGGGGCCTGCTGCTTCTCGTCCTCGGCGTCCTGATCGTGCAGGGTCTTGCGACCGCGCAGACGGCTACGGTGCTCCGCGCCGGCTTGCAGGAACGACTCGAATCCACGGTCTACCTCGCGGCCCTGGTCGCCGGGACGGTGCTGTCGATGCTTGTCGGTGCGATCGTGACGATCCTGGTCGCCGGCGCACCGCGCGCCGGAGCCCTGATCGGTCTCACGATCGGCGCGATCGGCATGGGCTCCTGGACGGCACTGCTGCTGGACCCGGGACGAACGGCGGAGGGCGTCTTCTCCTCACTGCTGCCTCTCACGCCGTGGATCGCCCCGGTGCTCACGGGAATCGCGATCGCGTGGACGGGCATCGGGACGGCGGGGCGCGTGATCGCCGCTCTCGCGGCCCTTGTGATGGTCTGGGTGGCTCCGGCGGTGACGACGGCGTTGTTCAACGCCCTCGGCAGTCGCGTGCTCCTGCGGTCCTCCTCGGACCTGATCGACTACGGCGTGGGCGTCTTCCAGGCCGCGCTCCTCACCCCCGAACTGGCGCTGCGGCCTGTCCTCGCCGCGGCCGGAGTTGCCGCGCTCGGACTCGGGCTGCGTGCACTCGTGGGGCGTCGGCGCCGCGGCGCGGCATCCGCCGACCCGCCGTCAGGGCAGGCGCCTGCCGATCCACCCGGCGAGCAGGGCGTGCAGCAGCGGGATGCCGGACACGACGATCAGGACGGTGCCGAACACCGCATCGTCGGCACGCACAGTCAGGCCCCCGACGAACAGCGCGGCGAACAGCACCGCTGAGATCACCCGCCGCATCGTCCGCTCGAGGCTGCCGATGCGACGCTCGAGCCGCGGGTTCTGCACAGAGAGCCGGCCGTCCTCGATGCGGGTCGTGAGATCGTCGAGGCGCTGCGGCAGGCGCGCCGCCGTCCGCACCGCCGTCACCGCCTGCCCGGCGAACGCCTGGACGACGTTGCCGCCCTCCTGACGGATGAGCTCCCCGGCATACGGCTCGACCGCGTCCCAGATGTTGAACGCGGGGTTGAGCGAACTGCAGTTGCCGGAGACGAGCGACATCGCGCGGATGATCAGGAGGAAGTTCTCGGGGAACTGGAACGGCAGCGAGCGGACCACGTCGCCGAACTCGATCGCGAACGCCCGGAACTCCCGCGGGTCGACCTCCTGCAGCTCCGCGAAGCCCATCCCGCCGAATCGCGCGAAGAGCGTGGTCATCGCCCGCTCGAGCTCGGTCGTGTCGGCCGACGGCAGCAGGACGCCCACTTCGCGGATGCCGTCGACCATCCCCTTGCCGTCGCGGGATGCCGCGGCGATGAGCACCCGCCGGAGCCCTCGGCGCAGCCCGGGAGGCACTTCGCCCATCATCCCGAAGTCGATGAACGTGAGATGCCAGCCCGGACCCGTGCCGTCGTCCGCGGACGCGTCCGGCGTCACGAAGATGTTGCCCGGATGGGGATCAGCGTGGAAGAACCCGTCACGGAAAAGCTGGTCGAACATGACCGACGCGAACGCGATCGCAACCTCGGACGGGTCGATCCCCGCCGCCCGCAGCCCGTCGACGTCGTTGAGCTTGATCGCGGTGACGTCCTGCAGCGTCAGCACGCGACGCGTCGTCCGCTCCCACACGACGTCGGGCACGCCGACCCGCCGGTCACCGGCGAAGTCGGAGGCGAAGTGCTCGGCGTTCGCGGCCTCGTTCAGATAGTCGATCTCCTCGAGCGACGTGGCCGCGAACTCCTCCACGAGTGCCGGCGCGTCCACCCGGTCGGACACGAGACGGATGCGACTGAGCCACCCGCCGACCTTGCGCAGCGCGCGCAAGTCGACGTCGACGATCTGGTCGATGCCGGGGCGCTGGATCTTGACCACGACCTCGCGGAGCCCGGACTGCTCGGCATCGGCATCCGACAGCACCGCCCGATGCGCTTGTCCGAGGGATGCCGCCGCCAGCGGCGCCGGGTCGATCCAGGCGTACGCGCGCTCGAGCGGCACGCCGAGCTCGGCTTCGGCGAGCGTCCGGACCGCTTCGAAGGGCACCGCGGGCACCTCGTCCTGGAGGCCCTCCAGCTCTTTCGTGATCTCGGGCGGGAGGACGTCCAGGCGCGAGGAGAGGAACTGGCCCACCTTGATCATCAGCCCGCCGAGGTCGACGGCCAGAGCGTGGAACCGACGGGCGATGCGGGTGAGGCGCGCCGCGCGACCGCGGGCGGACAGGGAACCGAGACCGATGCGCGGCAGGAACAGCTCGTACCACCACGCCTGGGCGAGATAGCGCGCGGCGAACCGCGTGATGCGGCGATAGCGTGCGCGCATCTCACCGGCGTCGGTCATCGGATCTCCAGGGGTGCGCGAAGCTCAGGGCCGACGTGCGGCGGGCACGGATTCAGTCTTGGGCGAGGATGGAGAAAAGCTTACGGCGCGCGTCATCGAGGACGGCGACGGCTTCCTTCACCTGCTCCGCGCTGCCGGAGCGCCCGACCTGAGCGACCGCCTGGGCCAGGTCGATTCCGGCCTTCGGCAGCGCCGTGGTCCGGCCGCTGTCGCTGAAGCCCATCCGGGAGCTCGAGCCCACCCACGGCGCCGACTTCTCCGCTGCAGCATCCGCGACTTCGCGTCCCTCTTCGGTGAGCGAGTAGGTCTTGCGTCCGCCGGATTCCTCGGCCTTGATGAGACCCTCGTCGGCGAGCAGCTGGAGCGTCGGGTACACCGAGCCCGGGCTCGGCTTCCAGCTGCCGCCGCTGCGCTCCTCGATCTGCTGGATGATCTGGTAGCCGTGCATCGGCTTCTCCGCGAGCAGCGCCAGGACGGCGCTGCGCACGTCCCCGCGACCCATACGCGTGGATCCGCCGCCGACCTTCTGCTCGAACTGGCCACGGAGCTGCTCCATCGCCTCCCAGAGCCCCGCCATCGGCCAGCCCTGTCCGGAGCCGCGCGATCCTGCGCCTGCGCCGCTGCCGCCGAACCAATCGCCCATGTTCGAACCGCTCATGATGACCTCCTTCAAGCTGGCTCCGGCTGAGCTCAGCGATACTCAACGATATATCGCTCAGTATCGGCGAGGGGCGGTTCGGGGCAATCTGCCAGGTCAGCCGAAACGCTCCGCGGACGCCACCTGCTGGGCGACGCGGCGAAGGGCCAGCAAAAGCGGCTCGACGATCACCGATCCGAGGACGACGTATCGGACGGCCGCCTCCAGCGACTCCGTCGGAACCCCGGCGATCTCGGCGTCGGCGATCGCACGGATCGAACGGAGATAGACCGGCATGACGTCGGCAGGCACCTCGAACCCGGCCTGCTCGATCCCCTCGAGCGCGCGCGCGACCGCGCCGAGCACCTGCTGATCGCACATCCCCGGCCGCCACCCGAGACCTTCCGCCAGAGCCTCGGCGGCCGACAGATCGATCTCGCGATCCAGCGCCGGGGTGATCGCCGCGTGCGCGACTCCGAGGAGGTGGTGCGCCTCGGGGGGATCATCGAGAGCCGAGAGGACGGTGCGCGTCGTCGCGATACTGACCCCGGAGTCGACGAGCGCACGGACGAGGCGCAGGCGCTCGAGGTGAGCGGTCTCGTAGTCCGCCTGGGTCGCCGAGAGTCGCACGCCCTCGGGAACGAGCCCTTCGCGCAGGTAGTACTTGATCGTCGGCACTGCCACTCCGCTCCGGGCGGACAGCTCTGAAATCCTCATCGAGCCCCCTTGACTTCGATAGTAGCGCTATCCAATATAGATAGTAGAACTATCCAATCGGAGGAGGAGCCCCCGTGAGCAAGATCATGATCGGTCGTCATACCCATCAGTACGACGGCGAACTCGTCGTCTTCCACATCGGAATGCAGATCAACCGCTGGTGGCGACCCGACCTGTGGATGCCCGCGTTCACCGCGATGCCGCGCATGCTGCGCGAGCTGAGCATGGATCCGGACTCCGGTTTCCTGGGATACGAGCTGCTGATGGGCGCCGGCGGACCGTACGTCGTGCAGTACTGGTCCTCGATCGAGAAGCTCTACGCGTACGCGTCCGCACCGACGGCGGAGCATCGTCCCGCGTGGTCGCGATTCAACAAAGCGGTGCGCAAGGCGCCCGGGGCGGTCGGCATCTGGCACGAGACCTTCCTGGTCGATCGCGCCGAGAGCATCTACGTGTCGACGAAGCCGATGGGTCTGCCCAAGGCGACGCGCTCGGTGCCGATCGAGCGCAACCACGACCGCGCGCGGGCGCGCTTCGCCGACGGCCGGACGGCGGCGCCGGCCGCCTGACCGGCGCTCAGTTCGCGGCATCCGACACCGGTTGGCGCAGGATCGTGCGCAGCTTCGACGGGTCCGCGCGCCGCGGATCGCTCAGGTAGATCTCGTGGTGCCGCCCCGTCATCCGCAGCCCGCGGGACGGGATCACCTCCGCGTGCAGCTTCTGCAGCACCGGCCCCTCGCTGTCGAACGACCCGACGTGAAGGGTCTGCACGCACCGGCCCTCCGACAGGGTTTCGAGCCGCACTCGCTCCGCAGCCGCCGACGCCGCCTCCGCGCGCGCCCCCGCGAACTGCTCCGCGGTGATCCAGTCGGGCGTCAGGATCATCGCGGTCCACTCCCATGCCGATTTGTCGCGCGCGGCGGTGAAGCTCTGCATGTCCTCCGCCCACCACAGCGCCTCGAGCGGCATCACGACGTAATCGCGATCGAGCTCCTTCTTGCTGAGGAACTTGAGCGGATAAGCGATCGAGTACAGCGCCGTGAGAGCCTCGCCGAACACCGGCCCGTTGGGATCGCCGCGCCCGTCGATCATGAGGAACCGCAACGGCGGCACGTCGACGGTGTCGAAGACGCCGGTGCGCGCGCGGTAGCCGACGATGTCCTTCTTCAGATCGACCTTCATGGATCTCACCTCCTGCGCGCGCGGACCCTTCGCACCACGACCGCCACGACGCGCCACCCCACGAGCGTGACGAGCAGCGTCAGGGTTGCGACGATGATGAACGCCACCGCGATGCCCTGACCGGATGCCGCACGCAGCAGCATGCCACCCACCACGGTCACGACCCACACTCCGAGTCCGGTCCGCACCGGCGCTGCGGGTCGCCGCCAGCCGAGCGTCACGAGCCAGCCGGCGACGAGCCCCGCCAGGAAGGGCCATGCGGTCCCCCAGAGCCCGGCGAGCACAGCGGAGTCGTGGCTCGCCCGCCCGAGTGCGGCGAACACGACGACCAGCACGGCGTCCAGCCCGAACGCGAGGGCGACCGATCGGCGGGAGGGACGCGCGGTCACGCGCGCTGCTCCCGCGGCGCGAGCTCGGGCGTGAGCGCCTCCCGCTCGTCGAACACGAAGCACTCCCCCGTCCAGTGCGCGCCGCCGGCCGCCGCGAAGTAGCCGAGGATGCCTCCCTCCAGCTGAAGCGCCTCCACACCTTCGGACCGCAGGTACAGCGCGGCCTTCTCGCACCGGATTCCGCCCGTGCAATAGCTGACGACGGTCTTCCCCTGCAGGTCGTCGCGGTGGCGGGCCGCGGCAGCCGGGAACTGCGTGAACCGCTCGATGCGCCAGTCGAGGGCACCGTCGAACGCGCCGTAGTCGACCTCGAACGCGTTGCGCGTGTCGATCAGGACGACCTCTCGTCCTCGATCATCCACACCGGCATCCAGCCATCGACGCAGCGTGAGCGGATCGACCGCCGGCGCGCGGCCTCCCGCGGGCTGGATCGTCGGGTGGTCCATACGGATGATCTCGCGCTTGACCTTCACGAGCAATCGTCCGAACGGCTGCTCGCGCGACCAGCTCTCTTTCGCGGCGAGCGCCGCGAACCGCTCATCGCGGCGCAGGTCGTCCAGGAACCCGCGAACGGCATCCGCGGCGCCGGCGAGGAACAGGTTGATGCCCTCTTCCGCCAGCAGAATCGTGCCCTTGAGCCCGCTCGCCTGGGCACGCTCGCGCAGCACGGGCTGCAGCGACGCCGGGTGGGCGATCCGCGTGAAGAGGTACGCCGAGACGTTCAGGACCGAAGACACCGCACCAGCGTACGTCGCGTCCTGCGGCGTCCCCGGCCGCCGGACGCCGCGTACACTCCGAGCGTGACCGTACACGCACCCCTCGAACCCGGCCGGTACCGCCACTTCAAGGGCGGCGAATACGAGGTGATCGGCACGGCGCGGCACAGCGAGACCGAGGAAGAGCTGGTCGTCTACCGCGCGCTCTACGGCGAGGGCGGCCTCTGGGTACGCCCCCGCGCGCTGTGGGACGAGCCGGTGCACCGAGACGGATACGACGGGCCGCGGTTCCGACGCGAGGACTGAGCGGGATCCGGCCCCCGAGCCGATAAAGTACGACTCGAAACGCCCATGCGAACTCGCCGCGCACCCGAATGGACGACACGATGGCAGGTCTCTCGCGACGCCAGTTCCTGGCGCGTACCGCTCTGCTGGCTGCCGCGACCGGGGTCTCCTTCGACCGGCTCGGGCCGCTTCTGCACGCCGGGTCCGTCCGCGCGGCATCCGCCGTCGACGTGCCGACGACGCTCGCTCAGACGATCCTGCAGGGCGGCGTGAAGAAGGGCCGCTACCGCACGCTCGTGACCGGTCCCGGCGAGCCGTACATTCCGCGGCTCGACGTCCTGCGCGCGACCGCGAACCCCGACCGCGCCGCCGCGAGACGCTCGCTGCTGTACCTGGGCCATCTCTCGGATCTGCACGTGATCGACGCGCAGTCCCCGGGTCGCATCGAGCCGATGATCGTCCAGGACCACTCCGCGTGGGGGTCGGCCTTCCACCCGCAGGATCCGATGAGCGTCCACACGACCGCGGCGATGGTCCGCGCGTTCTCGGACGCGCGGTACAGCCCGCTGACCGGTGCGCCGATGAGCGCCGCGATCGTGACGGGCGACAGCGCCGACATGCACTCGCACCTCGAGCTGCGGTGGTACATCGATCTGATGGACGGGCTCACCGTGAATCCGGCGAGCGCCGGCGCGACCTACCAGGGCGTGCAGGCGTGGGCGGAAGCCGTGTGGGCGTACCGGCCGAAGGATCCCGCCGGCGGTGCGTTCGGAGAGTACGGGTTCCCGACGCTGCCGTCCCTGTTGGCCGAGGCCATCGCGACCCCGGTGCCTTCGGTCGGCCTTCCCGCACCCTGGTACGCGGTGTACGGCAATCACGACACCCTGCTGCTGGGCACGTTCGACCTGAGCCCGCAGCTGCACGCCCTGGCGATCGGCGGCCGGAAGTCGTACACGCTCGAAGCGACGGCCGGCAGCGTCCTGGCAGGGTACGCCGCGACCGGGAGCGCCCTGCAGCAGGCCGGCGACGCGCTCGGTCTCGCGCTCGGGCGCAGCGGCTTCCGATCCGTGCCGGCCAATCCCGCGCGGCGCCTGTTCGAGCAGCGCGAGTTCATGGCCGAGCACTTCCGCACCGAGCCCACTCCGGGCCCGGTTGGACACGGCTTCACGCAGCGCAACCTCGACACCGGCGAGACGTGGTGGAAGACCGACCTCAGCCCGCATGTCCGAGCGTTCGGCCTCGACACGTGCAACCAGGTCGCCGGCCCCGACGGTGCCGTGCCGGACACGCAGTTCCGCTGGCTCGAGAAGGAGCTCGAGCAGGCGCAGGCAGAACAGAAGCTCGCGCTGATCTTCAGTCACCACAACAGCCTGACCCTCGAGAACCGGGCGGAGCGCCCCGGAGAGACCGAGGTGCTGCACGGCGCCGAGGAGTTCATCGACCTGCTGCTGCGCTTCCCCGTCGTGGTGGGGTGGCTGAACGGCCACACCCACCTGAACCAGATCCTCGCCCACACCTCCTCCTCGGGCGGCTTCTGGGAGATCACGACCGCGTCGTGCATCGACTTCCCCCAGCAGCAGCAGGTGGTCGAGATCGTCGACAACCGCGACGGGACCCTGTCGCTGTTCACGACCGTGCTCGATCACGCCTCCCCCGCGGTGCCCGGCACCGGCGGCTCCTCAGCGGATCTGGCCGCTCGCAGCCGCGAGTTCGCGGCGAACGACTGGGCCGAGAGCCCCGAGATGCGTCGCGGGTCGCCGCTGGATCGCAACACCGAGCTCCTGCTGAAGGCGCCGTTCGACCTGTCGAGGATCACGGATGCCGCCCTGGAGGCCCAGCACATGATCGAACGCGCGCGCATCGTCGCCTACGAGGACAGGATCGGCGCATGAGCGGTCGCACGCGAATCCCGTTCGCCCTGCTCGCGGCGGGCGTCCTCCTGCTGACCGGATGCTCGCAGGTCGCGGCGATCGCTCCGGTCGGCGGGGATCACCTCGCGGAGGTCCGCTTCGCGGCGATCGACGTGCTGGTGGCATCCGGTACCGAACTGCTCACGGCTCCGGACTGCACGACCGAGTCCGACGGCGCGATCTCGTGCACCGGCGAGACGCTCGCTGGCGAGAGCATCACCGTGCTCTCCCCCGCCGACGACCCGGCCTCGGTCACGGTCACAGTCGACGACGTTGTGCTCTACCAGGGCAGCATCCAGGAAGCCCTCGAGAAGGCGCTGAGGCCCGCCGGATGAGCGCCTGGCGCATCGTCGCGCGGGGCTGGCGCGTCTTCGTCCCCGTCGTCCTGATCAATGCCGTCGTGCAGGCGGCGACCGTCGCGCCCGCGCTCACCCCCGAGCCGGGCGCGGGATTCCTCGCGCTCGCCGCCGCCTCGTTCCTCGCGTTCAGTGCCGCGTCGGCGGCCGTCGCTGTCGCGGCGCGTGCCGCCGTCGTCGGCGGGCGGATGCCGTGGCCGCGCTGGTGGGTGTGGTTCGGGTCCGTCCTCGCGGTGCTCGCGATGACGGCATCCGCTCTGCTGAGTCCGATCGCCGTGCCGTTCGCCGCGGTGCTCGCCCTCGTCGTCATGCCCGGGATCGCCGCCGGAGACGGGCTCGCGGGCGTCCGGGTGTTCGCACGACGGCCGTGGCGGGCGATCCTGCTCTCGATCGGCTCGCTGCTCTCGATCGTCGTCCTCTGGGTCGGCGCGCTGCTGCTCGGCTTCTTCATCACCGGAGCGATCGCGGCGTTCGCGACCTGGCTCGTGAGCGGTGCGATCGCTGTGGTGCTCGTCGGCGCCTGGACGAGTCTGGTGTCAGAGACGGCTCGCGCAGGGTACGCACAGCACGGCAGCCGGCCGTAGCCGCAGACGCTCGATCGGGATCGGCTGACCGCACGAAACACAGATCCCATACGACCCCGCGCGCCGCCGCTCGAGGGCGCCGTCGAGATCCGCGAGCTCCTTCTCGGCATCCGCCCGCTGGCCCTCCGCCCGTGACCACTCCGTCGACAGGGTGGACCCCTCCGGATCGTGCTCGTCGTCGTCGTTGGCGCCGGCGCGCGCGGCGCGGATGACGTCGAGCCGCTCCTGCAGCGCCTCCAGCCGCTGCCGGACGTCGTGCAGCGCCGCCGCGATCAGAGCGTCGAGGTCATCGTCGGGGGCGCTCACCCGATCGCATCCGAGATCGGGACGTCGCCCGAGTTGAAGCGGATCGTCCGCCCGATCGTGGCGGGGGTGGCGAGCACGTCCGCGATCACCGCCGCGACGTCCGCGCGCGGGACCGAGGCCGACTCGGCGGCACCGACGTCGATCCGGCCGGTCGGCTCGTCGAGGGTCAGCGCGCTCGGGGCGAGGATGGTGGCGGACAGCGCGCTCTTGCGGAGGTGCGCGTCGGCGGCCGCCTTGGCCTCGGCGTAGGCGAAGAAGGCGTCGTCGGGGTCGACTCCGTGGTCGGGACCCGCGCCGAAGTAGGACACCATGACGTAGCGATCGACCCCCGCCCGCTCCGCCGCGTCCATGGAGCGGATCGCCGCGTCCCGGTCGACCGCGTACGTGCGCTGCGGGCTGCCGCCCCCGGCGCCGGCGGACCACACGATCGCATCCTGCCCGGCGAACAGATCGGCCAGGTCCGCGATGGAGAGGGTCTCGACGTCGGCGACGACGCCCGTCGCGCCCGCGGACTCGACGTCGATGACGTGATCGGGGTTCCGCACCACGCTGGTCACCTCGTGCCCTCGCTCGGCGAGCAGGGGGGCCAGCAGCAGGGCGATCTTTCCGTGCCCGCCGATGATGAGAATGCGCGACATGAGTGCCTCCGATCGGTGAGCTTCCACGCTACGGCGCCACGGCCGCCTGCGGGGCGGAGTACGCGCTCAGCGCACGAGCCGGCGGGCGACGGCCGAGATCTGATCGGGGCCGACGCGGCAGCATCCGCCGACCAGTCGCGCCCCGCCGGCGGCCCAGTCGCCGGCATGCGCGGCGATCTCGGATGCCGACCCCGACCAGGCGCGCTCCTGCGCGTGCCAGAGCTCGCCGCTGTTCGGGTAGACGACCCCGGGAAGTCCGCCGCCGGACGCCCGCAGCGCGGCGAGCGCCCCGGTGATCTCGGCCGTGTCGCAGCAGTTCACTCCAGCCGCGACGATCTCAGGGACGCCGGCGGCGAGCGCGAATGCGTCCGCGAGGTCATCGCCCGCGCGCAGTCTGCCGTCTGCGACCGTGACGCTGACCCAGGCGGGGATGCCGATGCCGTCGAGTTCGGCCGTGATCGCCTCGACTTCGACGAGAGAGGGCACGGTCTCGATCGCGAGGACGTCCGGCGCCGCAGCGGCGAGCGCGGCGAGCCGCGGCCGGTGCCATTCGCGCAGCTCGTCGACGGTCCGCCCGTACGCGCCGGTGTACTCGCTGCCGTCGGCGAGCGCTGCGCCGTACGGTCCGACGGATGCCGCGACCCACGCCTCGTCGGCGCCGAGTCCCGCGTCCTCCCGCGCCTGTCGCGCGAGTTCCACGCTGCGATGCAGAGCCCGCTCGACGTCGGCGCGGTCGAATCCGGCGGCCGCGAGACCGGTGTGGCTCACCTGGTACGACGACGTGATCGCCACCCGCGCGCCCGCGTCGAAGTACTCGCGGTGAGCGCGCCGGATGGCATCGGGGTCTTCCAGGAGGAGCCGGGCCGACCACAGCGACGAACTCATGTCGTGGCCGTGCGACTCCAACAGGGTTCCGAGACCGCCGTCCAGCACGATGGGGCCGACGGCGAGGGCGGCGACGAAGGAGGACATCGCGTCAGTCTAGAAGCGGCGTCGTTCCTGCTTACGCCCAGCGTTGCCTATGAGCTCGCTGTGACGGGCCGATTCTTAGTGGCTCCTCAGAATCCGCTCTCCACGATGAACCCATGACCACTCTCGCTCCGCGGACGCACACGATCCCGGCATCCTCCGTGTCCGCTCCCCCGGCGCCGGCTGTGCCGCTCGTCCACCGCCCCGCGCGGCGCGCCCTCTGGCATGCCGCGGCGACCGCGGTCATCTGGCTCACGAGCCTGTTCGTCGTCGCGCTGTGGGTCGCCGGCGGCGGGGTGACGGCCACCCTGGGGTTCGACGGCGAGACCCTGACGACGCTCGGGCGACTGACGGGCCTCGTCGGCGCGAACCTCCTGCTCTATCAGGTCCTGCTCATGGCGCGGATCCCGCTGTTCGAGCGGGGCTTCGGGCGTGACGCGATCACCCGCATGCACCGCTTCGTCGGATTCTGGTCGTTCTGGCTCATGGGAGCGCACATCGTGCTCCTCGTCCTGGGGTACGCCGCGACCGCGGCCGTGAACCCGTTCGTGCAGCTCTGGGAGTTCATCTGGGAGTACCCCGGAATGCTGCTCGCCACGGCGGGAACGCTCCTGATCCTGCTCGTCGTCGTCACCTCGATCCGCCGCGCGCGGAAGAAGCTGCGCTACGAGTCCTGGCACCTGCTGCACCTGTACGCGTACGTCGGCGTCTTCCTCGCGCTGCCGCACCAGCTCTGGACAGGCGCCGACTTCCTGTCCTCGCCCGCGGCGACGGTCTACTGGTGGACGCTCTGGGCGCTGGCGGCGGCATCCGTCCTGGTCTTCCGGGTCGGCATCCCGCTCGTCCGCTCCGCACGGCACGGCGTACGGGTGCACGCGGTCGAGCCCGACGGCGAGAACGGCGTGACCGTGCACATGGCGGGACGCGACCTGCACCGCCTCGGCGCACGGGGTGGCCAGTTCTTCGTGTGGCGGTTCCTCGACGGCGCCGGCTGGACGCGCGGCAACCCGTTCTCCCTCTCCAGCGCGCCCGACGGCCGGTCGCTGCGGATCTCGGCGCGCATCGCCGGCGACGGCACGCAGCGCCTGACCCGACTGCGCCCCGGCACCCGGGTGCTCATCGAGGGGCCCTACGGGCACATGACCGGCGACGCGCGGAAGGGGTCGAAGCTGCTCATGATCGGCGCCGGCGCTGGAGTGGCGCCGCTCGTGTCGCTCCTGGAGGAGCAGGCGTACCGCCCCGGCGACGCGATCCTGCTGACCCGTGACCACACCGAGCGCGACGCGCTCCGTCAGGGTGCGATCGCACGCCTGATCGCCGAGCGGGGTGTGCGTCACGCCGCGCTGTCCGGTCCCCGCAACCCCGGCGCATCGTCGTGGCTGGATGCCGGTCACGCGGCGTGGCGGGGACCGGACCTCATCCGCTACCTCGCCCCCGACATCGCGGCCTACGACGTGTACGTGTGCGGCCCCGTCCCGTGGATGGACGCCGTGATCCGCGACCTGAAGCAGGCGGGCGTCCGGGGCGACCGCATCCACTCCGAAGCCTTCACCATCTGAGCCCGCTCGAGGAGCACACCATGAAGAGAATCGTCTACGCCGTCCTGGCCACCCTCAGCGGTCTGGTTCTGCTGTTCAGCTACCGCACCTCCCTCGACGCGGTGCAGCCTCTCGCCATGGCGGACACGGGTGCCACCACCGGCACGAGCGCGGGCCCGAGCACCGGGACGCAGAGCTCGGACGACGAGTCGACCGAGTCCGGCGACGACGAGTCGAGCGAGGGTGGCTCGTCCTCCTCGAGCGGCTCCTCCTCGAGTTCGTCCGGCTCGTCCTCGTCCTCCGGATCGACGACCGCCGCGAGCGGCTTGACCGACGGCACGTACACCGGTGGCGCGGCGAACACGCGCTACGGCGCCGTCCAGGTGCAGATCACCGTGTCCGGAGGCGTCATCACCGACGTGCAGGTGCCGCAGTACCCGAACAGCAACCGCGAAGACCAGCAGATCAACGCCCGCGCTCTGCCGACCCTGATCGCCGAGACGACGCAGGCGCAGAGCGCGCAGATCGACATGGTGTCGGGCGCGACCTACACCAGCCAGGGCTACATGGCCTCGCTGCAGAGCGCGATCGACCAGGCGAGCGCCTGATGATCGCGACCGGCGCCGCGGCCCTCACCCGTTCGGTGCGCGTGGAGGAGATCATGGGGATGCCGATCAGCATCCATGTGCTCACCGGGGGCGTCCCCGACGCGGAGACCGAGCAGTCGATCGCGGCGTGCTTCGCGGAGCTGCGTGACATCGACCGCGTGTTCTCGACGTACCGCGCCGACTCCGACATCAGTCGCATCGCCCGCGGCGAGCTGACTCTGCGGGATGCCGATCCCCGCGTCGCCGAGGTGGAGGCGGCGTGCGGAGCGGCGGCGATCGAGACCGGTGGCCTCTTCTCCGCCACGTGGAACGGCACGTTCGATCCGACCGGATTCGTGAAGGGCTGGGCCGTGGAGAGCGCCGCGCGGCGCCACCTCGCGCCGCTGCTCGGCACCGTCGATGCGGTCGGCATCAATGCCGGAGGCGACACGCAGCTGTTCACCGCCGGCGGCTCGGCGTGGGTGTGGAACGTGGGGATCGCCGATCCCCGCCATCCGGGACAGGTGATCGCGACGCTCCCGGTGCGCACCGGCGCCGTCGCGACCTCCGGGTCGGCGGAGCGCGGCGCGCACATCATCGACCCGCGGACGGGCTCTCCGGCTCGCGGCGTCCTCAGCGCGACGGTGGTCGATGCGAGTCTCGCCCGGGCCGACCTCTGGGCGACGACCGCGGTGATCGCAGGCTTCGAGGACCGCACGTGGATCCCGCGCGCGGGCACGCGGACCGGCATCCTGATCGCCGACGACGGTCGCGTCACCCGCTGGCTCGACGGAACCTCCGTCGACGTCGTCCCGCCGGGGATGCTTCTCGGCTGACTCGGTCAGGACGCGAGGGGCAGCCGCAGCAGGAACGTCGTCCCGGCAGCCGAGGTGCTCTCCACCTCGACACCGCCACCCGCCCGCACCGCGACATCGCGGACGAGGGAGAGCCCGAGGCCGAAGCTGCGCCGGCGGCCGCTCTCGGCCGACCGTGAGAACCGTTCGAACACGTCCGCCGGGGCGATCCCGCGGATGCCGGAGCCGCGGTCGGCGATCCGGATCGCCGCCGCGCCGCCCTCGCGGGCGACGCGGACAGCCACCTCCGCCCCGCTCGGCGAGTGCTGGATCGCGTTGTCCAGCAGCGCCACGATGACCCGCGTCAGCGTGACGGAGGGCAGGGTGACCGTGAGCGGACCCGTCGTCTCCGTCCGCACCGACACCCCCGCCTCGAACGCGAGGGGCTGCACGGACTGCACTGCGCCCGCGACGGCGTCGTCGACGGATGCCGGAGCTTCGGCGCTCGCGCCGCCTTCGGCCGCGAGCAGCAGGTCGCTCAGCACGTCGTTCATCATCGCGGCATCCGTCCGCAGCTCCCGGAGCGTCGTGTCGATCGGCTCGCCGCGCTCGTGTCGGCGCTGCAGGAGCTGGATCCGGCTCGTGAGGGCCGTCAGCGGGGTGCGCAGTTCGTGCGACGCATCCGCGACGAAGTTGCGCTGCAACCGGAGCGCTTCGCCGAGGGGCCGCACCGATCGCCGTGCCGCGAACCAGGCGACGGCGGCGAGCAGCACGACGCCGATCACCCCGAGGACGATCACCGCGGGAAGGATCCGGTCCGCATCGATCACGAAGTCGTCGCCGCCGCCCGGCCGAGGGAATCCCCCGTCGTGCTCGCCGACCTCTGGTCGCCGATTGAGCACGATGACGGCCAGGAGCAGTCCGACCCCTCCGGCGATGATCAGCGCGGAGGCGACGGCGACGGTGAGACCGATGGACACCGCGGCGCGTCGCACCCGCGCGCGGTCGTCCTGCACGGTCACGAGGGGTTCCCCGCCCGATAGCCGCGAGCGCGGACGGTCTCGATCATGTCGCGGGTCGACTTCCGTCGGACGTAGTGCACGTACGTGTCCACCGAGCTCGTCGTCTCGCCCTCGCGGAAGACCGAGCGCAGGATCTCCTCCCGCGAGAACACATGCTCGGGGCTCGCGCTGAGGAGTTCGAGGAGCGCGGTCTCGGTCGCGGTCAGGGCGATGCGGTACCCGCTCGGGTCGTACAGCGCCTGCGACGCGGGCGTGAACGTCCACTCCCCCAGACGCCGGCGCCCGGCATCCGCATCGAAGCCGCGCCGCAGCGAGCGCAGCCGCGCGAGCAGCTCTTCGTAGTCGAAGGGCTTCACGAGATAGTCGTTCGCTCCCCCGTCCAGGCCGCTCACGCGGTCGTCCACCGACCCGAGTGCGGTCAGCATCAGGATGGGTGTCGTGATGCGCGCGGTCCGCACGGCGCGGATGAAATCGACTCCGTCCATGCCGGGCAGACGCCGGTCGACGACCATGACGTCGTAGCGTCCGTTCAGCGCGAGCTGCAGTCCCGCCTCGCCCGTGGTCGCGTGATCGACGCGGTACGCCTCGGAGAGCACCTCGACGGTCATCGCAGCGATGCGCGGATCGTCCTCGACGTACAGCAGCGCGCCGCGAGCGGCATCCGCGTCCTCCGCCATCGTGCACCTCCCCGTCGGACTGGCTCCGAGACTATGACCCGAGCTGATGCACCGCCTGTGACGACCCATCGGTTTCGACGGATTCCGACCTGTCGGACCGGATCGCTGATTGACTGGACAGATGGCGCAGGTCGCGATGTTCCCCCTCGGAACGGTCCTCTTCCCGCACACGCCCCTGGCTCTGCGGATCTTCGAGGAGCGCTACCTCGTGATGCTCGGCCGACTCCTCGAAGACGACGACCCGCAGTTCGGCGTCGTGCTCATCGAACGAGGGAGCGAAGCCGGCGGCGGCGACCAGCGCTTCGGCATCGGCACGATGGCGCGCATCACGAACGTGATGGCCGCCGAGAAGGACATCCATCTGATCGCCGTCGGCGGCGCCCGCGTCGAGGTGAGCGACTGGAACGAGGACGAGCCCTATCCGACCGCGTCCGTCAGGGAGCTGCCTCCGCTCGTCTGGGACGACGCGCTCACGCCGCTGCGCAACGAAGCGGAGCGCATCGTGCGGCGGGTGCTGTCCCGCGCCGCGGAGTACAACGAGGTGCAGTGGGACGCGAACATCGAGATCTCCGACGACCCGCTGGAATCCAGCTGGCAGCTCGCGGCGATCGCCCCGCTCGGTCAACTCGATCAGCTGCGACTGCTGCGCTCGACCACGCTGGGCGGTCTGCTGCGAGAGCTCATCGACCTCACCCTCGCCGCCGAACCCGTGCTCACCGCGACAGCCGACGACGCGGCGTTCGACCAGGCGCTGCTGACGCTCCTCGAAGAAGAGGACGGTGGCGACGCCGAGAGTAAGGACTGACCGAGGTTGCTTTTCGCCGTGCTCCCCCGCACGGGCACCTGAACCTCGAGCTTCGATCGTTATCCGTGGGGTCGTCGTAGCCGTGCTCTAGCCTGGGCCGATGCGCATGCTCCTTACCTCGAACGGCATCGCCAACGATCTCATCCGCGAAGCGCTTGTCGACCTGCTCGGCAAGCCCATCGCCGATTCCCGCGTCGTGGTGGTGATCGACGCGATCCTCGGGTTCCCCGGCGACAGCTCCACACTGGTCGACCATCTCGACGGCCTGCGTTCGCTCGGGTGGGCGGAGTTCGATGTGGCGTCGCTGTTCGCCGGACCGCCTGCCCTCGTCGAGTCGCGACTGCGCTCGGCTGACGTGATCCTCGGATACGGAGGAAGCAACCTGTGGGCGGCGCATGCGTGGCACGCGACGGGACTGGAAGAGGTGCTCGCGGAACTGCTGGAGGAGAAGGTGTACGTCGGATGGAGCGCCGGCTCGATGATCTTCGCCCGCCGGCTGGACCGGTGGCCCGCGGACTTCGACGACCAGGACGAGCTCGACATGTTCGGGCTCGAGACTCCCTCGCCTGCCGTCGCCCTCTTCGACTGGTTCTTCGCGGGCCACCTCGGCGCAGACTGGATGCCCGCCGGGTCCGAGCAGCGGTTCGCCGTCGGCGCGGCCCGCTCCGGTCAAGAGGTGTGGTTCGTCGACGACGATTCCGCCCTTCTTGTCCGGAACCCGGCAGAAGAACCGCTCATCATCACCGCCGGTCGTTGGCTCCGGTTCGGCACTGACGGCTCCCTCGTCGCGTCGCGCTGATCGCGGTGTGATGGGCGCTGCGACCGAGCGCAGGCAGGTCCTTCCCCGAGGAGAACTAGTCTGCGGAGGCGTCGTGCCCGGTAGCCGCGGTCAGCACGATGAGCGGGCTATGCGCGATCATCTCGTCGACATCGTCTCTGCGCCATCGGCGTGCGGCGGCCTCGATGAGCGGCCGAGCTTCGCGGGGATCGGTGATCACGCGCGCCGTGGCAGGTACGTCGGCCTCGATGCCCACTTTCAGGTGCACAGTGACGTGGGGGTCTGCGGTGATGTTGCGTATCCAGTCCCGTGTCCGGTCCCGACGCGGCATCCCGGTGATGAACAGCACACCGTCCTCATCGTGCAGGAAGATCTCGATGCGGCGTGGGAGCCCGCTGCGTCGACCGATCGTCGTCAGGTCGATGAGCTGACTTCGGTGCAGGGCCTTGCTGACGTCGTCGTCCATGTCTGTTGAAGCAATCTCGCTGCTCCAGACATTCCACGCGATCGGTGCGAAGTCCGTGCGCGACGCCGGTCGCTCGCCGCGAGACGCGCGGCGAGCGACGGCGCGCCGTCTAAGCCCGCTCGACGGGAAGCCAGAGTTCGCAGACGGTCGGTACTGAAGCGACCATCCGCACTCACATCGAGGCCGCACTACCGCGAGTGCTCAGCGGCGCGACGGCGCCGGGCAAGGTCTTCGACCGCGGGCTGTCTCTCGCCGGCATCGCCGAGGCCCACCGGCTCATGGACTCCCGCGAGGCTATGAAGTGCTCGTCAGGCCGTAGCGAGCGAGACCGCCGCGACAGCGGTGCGTCCCTTCGGATCGCGGCTGACCAGGTGTCCGTTACGGTTGCAGGGCAATGGCGGACATCGCCTCATCGAGGTAAGCGCTGAACGGGCGCTGCTGGTCGCTTTCGAGCCAGGCAGTGCGCGCGGCCTGCATACAGGCGAACGCGGCGCCGACGATGGCGGCAGCCCGCGGGTCATCCACGCGAGCCGCCGCATCGCCGATACGTGCGGCGACGCGGCTGATGAGGATCTCCTGGACGCGCTGCATCTTCTCGAGGTAGCGGGCGTTGAGCTGGCTGCTGCTTCGGACGATGCGCTCCATTGCGTCGTTGCGGGCGCGCGCGTGGTCGTCCTGGACGTAGTCGAGGGTGATGTCGAACACCCGCCGCAGTGACTCCCAGACCGGCTCGTCCGCGGGCCGGGCGTCGAGAGCGTCGGCGATGCGATCGCCGAAGAGGTCGTACTTGCCGATGACGAGGTCATCCTTCGAGGCGAAGTAGCGGAAGAACGTGCGCTTGGACATTCCGGCTGCGGCCGCGATCTGGTCGACCGTGGTGTTCTCATAGCCGTGCTCGAGAAACAGATCCTGCGCGACGGTCGTCAGCTCCGTCAACGCAAGGCGGCGCGTGCGCTCACGGAAGGACGGCGTATCGGACATGAGTACAGCGTACCCCTAGGAGCATTCTTGACACCCGGTGACATAAAGGGCATAGGATGCTGCTGTGCGTCGAGCGGCGCATTCTCGACTTGAAGGAGCAACAGCGTGAGCAAGGTCTGGTTCGTCACGGGTTCGTCCAAGGGCTTCGGCCGCGAGTTCGTCCTCGCCGCCCTCAGGCGCGGCGACAGGGTCGCCGCCACCGCCCGCAACACCGACACTCTGAGTGACATGGTCGGGGAGTTCGGCGACGCTGTCCTCCCGATACAGCTGGACGTCACCGACCGTCAGCAGGTGAACGCAGCGGTCAAGACGGCGCACACCAGGTTCGGAGGGCTTGACGTCGTCATCAACAACGCCGGCTACGGCCTCTTCGGCACAGTCGAAGAGATCACCGAACAGCAGCTGCGTGACCAGCTCGAGACGAATCTCTTCGGCGTCTTCCATGTCACGCAGGCGGTCCTCCCGATCCTCCGCGAGCAAGGGTCGGGCCACATCATCCAGATCTCCACCATCGGCGGCGTCGCCGCCTTCCCGACTCTCGGGGGCTACCATGCCTCCAAGTGGGCACTGGAGGGCCTCACCGAGTCCCTGTCGCAGGAGGTCGCCGGCTTCGGTATCAAGGTGACGCTGGTAGAGCCCGGCGGATTCGACACCGACTGGAGCTCCGCCTCCGCCGTCGTCGCCGCTCCCCAGCCGCAGTACGCCGATCTGCACGACGCGATGAAGCAGCGCTCCGGCGCCCCTCAGCCCTCGCCGGTCGGCTTCGGGTCCGCGATCCTCAAGGTCGTCGACGCCGAGAAGGCACCGCTGCGCGTCTTCTTCGGCGAGCAGCCCACCCAGATCGCGCCACACATCTACCAGCAGCGCCTCGCCGAGTGGGCCCAGTGGGCTCCCGTGTCCCGGGAAGCGGAAGGCAAGTAGACCTCATCCTGGCTCGAAGCGAACGAAGTTCGGTCGAACGCTCGAGGAAACACCGGCAACTCTGAGCGGGATGTAGCCACGGCGACGGCGAGCGCCAGCGGTGAGCAGTCTCGACGGCACCGATGCCGGCCGCTCCGGCAGACGTATCCCTAGGCGTTGTCAGGGCGGTCGGTGAGATCGGTGTACAGATCGT
>JASBUD010000332.1 GCA_030148105.1 Microbacterium sp.
GGCGCAGCCAGGTCTCCACGACCCGGGCGTTCGCCTTGTGGGCGCGGAAGCTCTCCCCCCGACGCGCCGCGAGCTCATCCAGCACGAGCTGACCGACATTGTGCCGGGTCAGCTCGTATCGCGGCCCGGGATTGCCCAGCCCCACGATCAGCCATTTGTCAGCCATCGCCGATCCTCTCCTGCCGGGGACGGAAAAGGGGGCGCGGAAACCGCACCCCCTCCCCCGCTGAAGGACTTACTCGGACTCTTCGCCCTTGGACTCCTGCGCCTCTTCGGACTGCTCGGCCGCGATCTCCGCGTCCGCCTCGGCGATCTCCGCCTCGGCCTCGAGCGTGTCGACCGGCACCGCGACGGCGACGATGAGCGTGTCGGCGTCGACGACGAGCGCAGCGCCCTTGGGCAGCACCAGGTCGGCGGCGGTGACGTGGGTGCCGTCCTCGAGACCCTCGACGTCGAGCTCGATGCGCTCCGGGATGTGCGTCGCCTCGACCTCGAGCAGAACCGTGTTCGCGTCCTGCGTGGCGACGGTGCCCGCGGCGGGCTCGCCGATGACGGTGACCGGGACGTCGACCTGGATCTTCTCGCCCTTCTTCACCACGAGCAGGTCGATGTGCTCGATGATCTGGTGCACGGGATCCTTCTGGACGTCCTTGACCAGCGTGAGCTGCTGCGTGCCGTCGAGCTCGAGCTCGAGGACGGCGTTCGCGCGACGGATGAGCAGCGCGACCTGGTGGCCGGGCAGCGCCACGTGCACGGGCGTGGTGCCGTGACCGTAGATGACGGCGGGGATCTTGCCGGCGGCGCGCAGGCGGCGGGCGAAGCCCTTGCCGAAGTTCTCGCGCGTCTCGGCGACGACCTTGGTGTCGGTCTCGGTGACCATGGGGTTCTCCTTGCGAAAGGGCGGATCGTCTCGGCGACGGTCCACGCGGTGGCGGGCGGCTGCGGCCCGGGGTAATGGGGTCTGTTTCGACTCGAACGCCTGCGCGTGAGGAAAGCCGGAGCCCGCATCACCGCGTCGATCACGGATGCCGCACGCAGACCTTGCGGTCGGTGCGAGGCCTCCCTCGCCGAAGTTCAATCGCCCAGTCTACCAGCGTGGCCCCGCGCGCCGCACCGCTACGATGAAGAGACCCGCTTCTGCTCCCGGAGGACCCCATGCTCGACAGCCAGACCGCCTCGGCACTGCTCCTCGCGGTGATCGGACTCATCTCCGCCGCCGGCCTCGTCGGCACGGTCCTCGCCTTCTGGTCCCTCGGCCGCGCGAGCTACCGCAAGGACTGACGCTTCGTCACGGAGCCGTGACGCCGACCGCGCAGACTCTAGGCTGGGTGTCATCCCCTGGCGCGAATCATGAGGAGTGCGTGTGTCTGAATCTGTTGCCAACATCGGCGTCGTCGGTCTGGCCGTGATGGGCTCGAACCTCGCCCGCAACCTCGCCTCGCGCGAGGGCAACACGGTGGCGATCTTCAACCGCAGTCACGACAAGACCGATCACCTCGTGCAGGCCCACCCCGAGGCCGGGTTCGTCCCAGCGGCGACCTACGAGGAGTTCGCGGCGTCGCTCACCAAGCCGCGGACGGCGATCATCATGGTCAAGGCGGGCGCCGGGACGGATGCCGTGATCGACGCGCTCGTGGACGTGTTCGAGCCGGGAGACATCATCGTCGACGGTGGCAACGCGCTGTTCACCGACACGATCCGGCGCGAGAAGGCCGTCCGCGAGACGGGCATCAACTTCGTCGGCGCGGGGATCTCCGGCGGCGAAGAGGGAGCCCTCCTCGGCCCGTCGATCATGCCCGGCGGCTCGGACGAGTCGTGGGTGACGCTGGGCCCGATTCTGAAGAGCATCGCCGCGGTCGCCGAGGGTGAGCCGTGCGTCACGCACGTCGGGCACGACGGCGCCGGCCATTTCGTGAAGATGGTGCACAACGGCATCGAGTACGCCGACATGCAGCTGATCGCCGAGGCGTACGACCTGATCCGCCGCGGCACCGGCAAGACCCCCGCCGAGATCGCGGACGTGTTCGCCGAGTGGAACCGCGGCGAACTGGAGTCGTACCTGATCGAGATCACCGCCGAGGTCCTGCGTCAGGTGGACGCCGAGACCGGCAAGCCGCTCGTGGACGTGATCCTCGACCAGGCCGGCGCGAAGGGCACCGGCGCGTGGACCGTGCAGACCGCGCTGAACCTGGGCGTGCCGGTCTCCGGGATCGCCGAGGCCGTCTTCGCCCGGTCGCTGTCCTCCCACCCCGAGCAGCGCGAAGTCTCCGGAGACCTCCCCGGACCGGTCGAAGGACTCACGGTCACCGACCCGGATGCGTTCATCGAAGACGTCCGGCTCGCGCTGTACGCATCGAAGATCGTCGCCTACTCGCAGGGGTTCGACGAGATCCGCGCGGGCGCCGCGGAGTACGACTGGAACATCGACCTCGGTGCCGTCTCGAAGATCTGGCGCGGCGGGTGCATCATCCGCGCCCAGTTCCTCAACCGCATCGCCGATGCGTATGGTCAGACGCCGGACCTGCCCGTCCTGCTCACGGCCCCGTACTTCGTCGAGGCCCTCGGCCGCGCCCAGGGTTCGTGGCGCCGCATCGTCCAGACCGCCGCGGGAGCCGGCATCCCCGCCCCCGCGTTCTCATCCTCACTGTCGTACTACGACGGCCTGCGCGCCGAGCGCCTCCCCGCCGCGCTCGTGCAGGGGCAGCGCGACTTCTTCGGCGCGCACACCTACAAGCGCATCGACAAGCCCGGCACCTTCCACACGCTCTGGTCGGGCGACCGCACCGAGATCGAAGCCGAAGACACCCACTGACCGGGTGATCATCGACGTGCTGCTCGCCGACGTCAGGCGGGCAGCACGTTGTGGTTTCGGCGGAAGAGGTTCTGCGGATCCCACTCGCGCTTGACGGCGGCAAGCCGGGCCATCGTCGGCGGAGGGAACACCTTCGCCGCGAGGGCGGCATCCGTGGACGTCGTGAAGTTGCCGTAGAACCCGCAGCCGAGGGCGTCGAGACGCTCCTCCAGGCGCAGCGCGTCCGCGCGACCGGCGACGTCGAGCACTCCGGGGATGTCGAAAGCCCCGGCCATCGCGAACCACGTCGCGTCGCGTGCCGGGAACGGCGTGTCCTCCTGGGCGACGTCCGCGTACGCGCCACCGAGCGAGCGCAGGAGCAGGACGGACGCGGGATGCCGCTCGCGGAAGGACACGAGCTCGTCGACGGCCTCGTCACCGAGCTCTGCGAGCAGCGCGTTGCCGCCGACGAAGCCCGGCGGCGGAGCGCTCGGATCCGCGGCGGGCATCTCGAGCAGGATGTCGGGATAGCGCGCCACAGCGAGGCTGTCGAAGACGAGGTCGTCGCGGGCGAGAAGCGGCGCGAGCGCGTCGCGCGCCGCTTCCTCGTCGGGCTCGGCCCACACCGCGGTGATGCCCGCGCCCGCGGGTGCGCTCGGGTCCATCGGCGGCACGTCCATGTAGGTCACCGTCAGCTCGCGGGGCGCATCGCGCATGAGTTCACGCACAGCGCGGAGGGCCGCGCGCTTGTCGCCCACGACCCGGCAGGCGGCGAAGACCACGGCGTCCAACGCGTGGGCGCGGAAGTCGAACCGGGTCACGACGCCGAAGTTGCCTCCCCCACCGCGGAGCGCCCACATCAGCTCGGGGTGCGTCTGCGCCGTCACTTCGACCACGTCTCCCGACGCCGCCACCACCTGGGCGCCGACCAGCTGGTCGGCCGCGAGACCCCACGCGCGCACCATCCATCCGATGCCGCCGCCGAGCGTGAGCCCACCGACGCCGACCGACGCGGTGTCGCCGGAGCTGATCCCGAGACGGTGCCCGGCCAGGACGTCGGCCACTGCCCCCCACGTGGCTCCGCCACCGATCCGCACCAGGTCTCCGACGACCTCGACGGTGCGCAGCCCCGATACGTCGAGGGTCAGCCCGCCGGGGACCGTGCCCCACGCGCTGTGTCCCCCGCCGATCACCGTGATCGGGACCTGCCGAAGGGAGGCCCACCGGACCGCCGTCACCACGTCTTCCACGGATCGGGCCTGCACGATCGCGTCCGGGTCGCCGCTGCCCGCGTGGAAGTGCCGAGCACCTTCCCACGCCTCGTCTGCGCGCGTGATCACTCGCGCCGAGGCCTCTGAACCCAACTCATCCACCCGCATCGCCCAGAGGCTACTCGCGGGCACGGACACGCGAAAGGGGTGGCTCGGGTCAGAGCCATCCCTTGCGCTTGAACACCTTGTAGAGCGTGAAGCTCGTCGTCGCCATGAGCGCCAACGCCATCGGATACCCGAAGGTCCAGTGCAGCTCGGGCATGTAGTCGAAGTTCATTCCGTAGATCGTGCCCACGAGCGTCGGGGCGAACAGGATCGCGGCCCAGCCGGACACCTTCTTCACCTGCTCGTTCTGGGTGAGGCTGAACTCCGTCATCTCCGCCATCGCGTCGTTCTGCCGCTGTGTCACCAGAGTGGAGTGCAGCAGGAGGGCGTTCTCGAGGATCGTGCGGAAGCTGGCGGAGCGCTCCACGATCCGGATCGCGTGGTCGTGAACGTCGCGGAACGCGCGCTTGACCTCGAGGTCAACCCCGAAGGTCTCGGCATCCACTTGAAGACGCTCGAGGATCGGCACGAGCGGGCCCACCGCACGCTGGAAGTCGATCACCTCGCGCGTCAGGCCGAAGATGCGCCGAGCGACTGCCGGATCGTTCGCGAAGAGCTGGTTCTCGATCTCGTCGATGTCGTTCTCCAGGCCCACCACGACCGGCTCGTACTCGTCGACGACTTCGTCGATGATGCCGTAGAGCACGGCCATCGGCCCGCGCTCGAGCAGTTCCGGTTCCGCCTCCAGACGGTGGCGCACACGAGCCAGATCCGGAGATTCGGCGTGGCGGACCGTCACGACGTAATCCTGCCCGGCGAAGATGTGCACCTCGCCGAACTCGACCTCCTCCGCCGCGTCGCGATACCGCGCGGGCCGGAGCACCAGGAAGACGGCGTCCCCGTACCTGTCGAGCTTGGGTCGCTGGTGTCCGGTCAGCGCGTCCTCGACGGCGAGCGGGTGCAACGCGAACTCGTCTGCGATCTCGCGCAGCTCGGGTTCATCCGGCCGATAGAGACCGATCCACGCCATGCCGTGGCGCTCGTTCATCTCCTCGAAAGTCTGGTCCAGCGACGACGGATCGGACGTGCGGTGCCCACCCACATAGATGGCGTTGTCCACGACGGTCATTTCACTCCCGCGGACACTCTACGTCGCGAGCGCGGCGAGATCGGGCACGATGGCACCATGACCCACCAACGCATCCTGTACATCGGCGGAACCGGCACGATCAGCGCGGCGAGCGTACGACGCTCGGTCGCCCTGGGCCATGACGTGACAGTGCTGAACCGCGGCTCGGGCCGCCGCCCGCTGCCCGAGGGGGTTCACGAGCTGACCGCAGACGTGCACGACGCGCGAGCCGTGTCGGCGGCCATCGGGAGCCGCGAGTTCGACGTCGTCGCCCAGTTCCTCGCGTTCACCCCGGAGCATGTGCGCGCCGACCTCGAGAGGTTCGAGGGGCGCTGCGGGCAGTACGTGTTCATCAGTTCGGCCTCGGCGTACCAGAAGCCGCCTCAGCGCCTGCCGATCACGGAGTCGACACCGCTGCGCAACCCGTTCTGGCAGTACTCGCGACAAGATCGCGTGCGAGGACGTACTCGTCGACGCGTACCGCGAGCGCGGCATCCCGACCACGATCGTCCGCCCGTCGCACACGTACGACGAACGGCTGATCCCGACGATGGGGCACTGGACGGACATCGCGCGCCTGCGCGCCGGCCGACCGGTGATCGTCCACGGCGACGGCACGAGCCTGTGGACCCTCACCCACAGCGACGACTTCGCGGTCGCCTTCACGGGACTCCTCGGCAATCCGGCGGCGATCGGTGAGGCGTTCACGATCACCGGTTCGCACGCCCCGACGTGGAACCAGATCTACGGCTGGCTCGCGGATGCCGCCGGTGTGAAGGCTCCGGATCTCGTGCACGTCTCGTCCGAGGCGATCGCCGCGTTCGCGCCCGCCCTCGGCCCGACCCTGCTCGGCGACAAGGCCCACTCCGCCGTCTTCGACAATGCGAAGGTCACCGCGCTCGTCCCGGAGTTCCGCACGACGATCACCTTCGACGAGGGCGCCCGGCGGATCGTCGAGTACTACGACGCGCATCCAGCCGAGCAGCGCATCGACGCCGACCTGGACGGCGCGTTCGACCGGATGGCGGCGTACGCGCGCAGCGCGGGCTGAGCCGACGGACGTGTCACGAGCGGCCGCCTCGCATGCGCGGCGGCGACCGATCGTGACAGCTCGGCGGGCGCTCAGCGGGTGATCTCGCGCACGGTGCCCTTCTCCAGGCGCAGCCGCCGTCCCGCGCGGCGCGCAACGGCGGAATCGTGCGTCACGACGATGAGCGTCAGGCCCTCCGCGTTCAGGGTCTGCAGCACCGCGAGGATCTCGTCGCGCATGCTCTCGTCGAGGTTGCCCGTCGGCTCGTCCGCGAGCAGCACGCGCGGGCGCTTGACGATCGCTCGGGCGATCGCGACGCGCTGCTGCTGACCGCCGGAGAGCTCGGTCGGCCGGTGATCGGCGCGATCCGCGAGCCCCACGTGGGCGAGGGCCTCCGCGACGCGGCGCGTGCGTTCGGACTTCTCCAGACCCAGCGGCTCCAGCGCCATGTCGACGTTCTCCTGCGCGGTGAGCGTCGGGATCAGGTTGAAACCCTGGAACACGAAGCCGATCTCGTGGGCGCGCAGGCGTCCGAGTTCGCTGCGCGTCGCCGTCGCGATATCGGAGCCGGCGAAGACGACGCTGCCTGCCGTGGGCCGGTCGAGCGCTCCGAGGATCTGCAGGAGCGTGGACTTGCCGCCGCCGGTGGGGCCCTGGATCGCGACGAAGTCCCCCTCGCGGATCTCCAGGTCCACCCCGGCGAGCGCCGTGACGACACGACCGCGCTGCGGATAGGTGCGCGTCACGGACTGCAGACGGTAGAGCGGGGCGGATGCCGGGTCCGGCGTCCCCGGGACGTTCTGCGTGTCGAGCATGGTCATGGTGTCTCCGATCGGTTCTGAGGATTCGTGGGCAGGGTGGGCGGACGGGGTGGACATGGCGGTGTCACCCGACCGACCGGAGGGCCTCGGCCGGGCTGAGGCGGGCCGCCCTCCATCCGCCGAAGGCGCCGGCGACCAGACCGCCGAGGACGGAGATGCCGACGGCCGCGACCACGACCCACAGGGTGAGCGGTGCGCTCAGCACGACATCAGCCGCGGTCGTCTGCGCGGCCAGACCGCCGAAGCCGCCGCCCGGTCCGCCGCCCATTCCCCCACTTGTGCCGCCGACGTCGACGGCCGACGGAGCCGTGGAGATCGTCGGCGCGATCATGTTGACGGCCCAGATCCCGACGAGACCGAGCGCCAAGCCCGCCGCGCCGCCGATGAGCCCCTGTACGACCGACTCGCCGGCCACCTGGCGCACGACACGGCCGTCGGACCACCCGATCGCCTTCAGCGTTCCGAACTCGCGGGTGCGGCGGGAGACCCCCGAGATCGTGAAGAGCACGGCGAGGCCGAGCGCGACGACGAGGACGACGAGCGACAGCCACGTGCCGAGGTTGGTGATGAGGCTCGACGCGCTGGAGAGCGATCCGGAGACCGTCGAGGCGAGGTCGGACTGCGAGCTGACCGTGGCGTCCGGCAGGGCCGCCTCCACGTCCGCCTGCACGGCCGTGATCGCGTCGGCCGAAGCGGCCTGCACGTACACGGTGGAGACGACGTCGTCGACTCCGGCGATCGTCTGCGCGACGTCCAGGGGGATGTAGACGTTCGCCGCGGTGTCGGCCTCGCTCGAGGTCGAGGTCACGAGGCCGACGACTTCGACGTCGGTTCCTCCCACGTCGATCGTGTCGCCGACGGCGATGTCGCTCGTGGCGGCATACGTCGCGTCCAGGACAGCGACGTTCCGGCCGGCGTCGCCGGCCTCCAGGCCGCGACCTTCGGTGACGCTCGCCGCAGACAGCGGGCCGACCGCCGTGGCGCCCGGGTCGATGCCGAGCACCGAGAACGCGTCGACGTCGAAGTCGCCTCCGCCGAAGCCGCCGCCCTGCGCCGCGCCGCCTTGTCCCTCGGGCGCGGTACCGTCCTGCGGCACGGTGGCGTCGTCGGGAGCGGCCCCGTCGGCGGGGCGGTCAGGCAGCTCGCCCGAGAACGTCGTGTTCGTGAGCGACAGGGCGCCGGTCGCTGCGGCGACCCCGTCGATGCCGGTGATCGTCTGCACCGTCGACGCGTCGAGCGTGCCGCGCATCGGGTCGGCCATCAGTCGTGACTGGCTGAGGGTGGTGGTGCCGTCGGAGGTCGCACCGTCATCCTCTCCGAACTCGAACCGAGGTCCGCCGCGCCCTTCCCCCGGCTCAGCGGCGGCGCCCGTCACGGTGAGATCCGTGCCGACGCCGTAGACGGATTCGAGGGCTTGCGCCTGCGCGTCCCGCACTCCCGCAGCGAGCGAATTCACGATGATCACGAGCGCGATCGCGATCGCCATCCCGATCGCGACGATGATCGTCTGCTTCTTGCGGCCGAACAGCTCGCGCCGCAGATACGTCCAGTACATGGGTCTCCTCCTGACGGCCGGTCGAGCCGTTCGAGACGACGCTAGGGATGCCGCCGATGCACAGCGTCAGCGCGGCATATGGAAATGCGATGAGCCGCAGACCGACTCACAGCACACGCATAGCCGGCTCCATAGGAAGGGCATAGGAACGTGCGCACAATGGACGCATGGCCACTCCTGCTTCCGCCCCGGCTCTGCGCCGAATCGACGGCTCCGCCGTCCGTGTCCTCGTCGTCGACGACGAACAGATGCTCACCGATCTGCTGTCGATGGCACTGCGCATGGAGGGGTGGGACGTGCGCACCGCGAGCTCCGGTCTGCAGGCGCTCCAGGCGGCGCGTGATTTCGCGCCCGACGCGATGGTGCTCGACATCATGATGCCGGACCTGGACGGGATGGCGGTGCTGCAGCGCCTGCGGCAGTCCGGCAACGACGTCCCCGTCCTCTTCCTCACGGCCAAGGACGCCGTGGGCGACCGGGTCGCCGGCCTCACCGCCGGAGGCGACGACTACGTCACGAAGCCGTTCAGCCTGGAAGAAGTCGTGGCGCGCCTGCGCGGACTCATGCGTCGCGCGGGAACCGCGCAGTCGGCCGAGTCCGAGCCGATCCTCCGGGTCGGCGATCTCAGCCTCAACGAGGACAGTCACGAGGTCGAGCGCGGCGGCGTCCAGTTCGAGCTCACGGCCACCGAGTTCGAGCTGCTGCGCTTCCTCATGCGCAACCAGCGTCGCGTCGTGTCCAAGGCGCAGATCCTCGACCGGGTCTGGAACTACGACTTCGGCGGACGCTCCAGCGTCGTCGAGCTCTACATCTCCTACCTGCGGAAGAAGATCGATCAGGGCCGCGAGCCGCTCATCCACACCGTGCGCGGCGTGGGCTACATGATCAAGGCCCCTCAGTGACCTCAGCCGCCCGCGGCCGATCACGCCGCACCTGGAGCCTGCAGACCCGGCTCATGGCGACCGTGATCGGCATCGTCTCGCTCATCCTCGTGATCGTGGCGATCGCGACGAGTGCGGCCCTCGGGCGTGTGCTCGAGCAGAACCTGGACAACCGCCTGGAAGAAAGCGCCCGACAGGCGGGCCGGGCGCTGCAGATGAATCAGTTCCCCAACGCGACGCAGGACGCGGTGGACGTCTTGAGCCAGGGTCCGCAGGAGCCCGGCTTCCTGTTCATCGCGCAATCCGCACAAGGGAGCATCTCGGGTGCGTACATCGACAACGAGGGCGACGTCGTCCGTCTGACCTCTTCGCAGATCGCCCGGATCGGCGATGCGATCAGCCAGGGCGGATTCACGACCGTCTCGTTGGGCGACGGCATCGGCGACTATCGCATCCGTCTCGTCACGGGCGACAGCTTCGTCGGGATCGCGGGCCTTCCCGTCACCGAGGTGCGCAGCACGATCGCCCAGACGCTCACGACGATCGCGCTGGTCACCGCCGGTGGCCTGCTGCTGCTCGTCGCCGCCATCGCGCTCGTGATCCGCGCCGGGCTGAAGCCGCTGCGGGTCGTCGCGGACACCGCCACGCGGGTCGCCGCACTGCCGCTGGCCGAAGGCGCCGTATCGATCACCGAGCGCGTGCCGGACGACGAGACCGACGAGCACACCGAGATCGGTCGCGTCGGCCACGCGCTGAACACGCTGCTCGACCACGTCGGACAGTCCCTGGATGCTCGGCAGCGCAACGAGGAGCGCATGCGCAGCTTCGTCGCGGACGCGAGTCACGAGCTGCGGACGCCGCTGGCGTCGATCCGGGGCTACTCCGAGTTGTCGCTGCGTGATCCCGCGCTGAGCGAGACGACCGAGTCGTCGCTCGAGCGCATCCAGGCGCAGTCGATCCGGATGACGGCTCTCGTCGAGGATCTGCTGCTGCTCGCGCGCCTGGACGAGGGGCAGGAGCTCGTCTACGGCACGGTGGATCTGTCGCGGCTCGCGATCGAGGCGATCGCCGACGCCACTCCGGCGGGGCCGGACCACGGATGGGAGCTGGATCTCGACGAAGAGCCCGTCGTGGTCACCGGTGACGCCGCACGCCTGCACCAGGTGGTCGGCAATCTTCTCGCGAATGCGCGCACCCACACGCCGGCCGGAACCGCCGTGACGCTGAGCCTCCACCGCGACGGTGCGGATGCCGTCCTCCGCGTGCACGACGACGGCCCGGGCATCGATCCCACGATCGCCGACGAGCTGTTCGAGCGCTTCTCGAGGGCGGATCGGTCACGGGCGCGCAAGACGGGCGGCACCGGACTCGGACTCTCGATCGCCCAGGCGATCGTCGTCGCCCACGGCGGCTCGATCACCGTACGAAGCACCCCCGGATCCACGACGTTCGAGGTGCGGCTGCCGCTGGCCCCCGAGACGCCGGACGCGGCATCCGTCTGACCCGGATCAGGTGATTTGGCCGACGAAGGCCGATGTGGGCCGGAATCGGCCTGTGTGCACCGAATCTCCTGATCCGGGCGTGGTTGTGACGGTGACGATCAGTAGCCGCTGAAGGCGTCCGTCGTGAGCGAGCGCGCGCGCTCGAGGGCGGGGGCGAGATCGGCGATGAGCCCGGCCGGACCCGAGATGTACGCATGGCGCGCGCCGATGTCGGGCACGACCTGCAGCAGTCCGTCGGCGTCCAGACGCACGCCGCGCGCCCAGTGCCAATGGCGCGGCAGATCGCGAGGCTCGTCGCGGGTGAAGACGATGACCGGGATGCCGGATGCCTCCAGCTCATCGCGGAAGGCGAGTTCGGCCGCCTCGGAAGCGACGTACACGAGCACGATGTCACGGTCCTCCTCCGCCAGTCGCACGTGCCGCAGCTGGGAGACGAACGGAGTGATGCCGATTCCGGCCGCGACCATGAGCACGGCGCTCGTGGCCTTCTTCGGCAGCACGAAGTCTCCCCACACGCCGGTGACCGCGAGCGTGTCGCCCTCCCCCACCCGCGCGAGGGCCTTCTTGTACGAGCTCTGCGTCTGCGCCCCGGGAGCCTCACGGAACGCGACCGTGAGCGAAGGCAGGTCTTCTGGCGCCGAGGCGATGCTGAACTCCCGCCTCGTGCCGCGGGCATCGGCGTGGCGATGCGGCACGTCGAGCTCGAGGTACTGGCCCGGAACGAAGGACAGCGGCCGGCGGGTCCGGAAGGTGAGCGACTGCACCGTGGGCGTGAGGTTCTCGCGCGACGACAGCGTGAGCTTCACCGCCGAGCGCGTCGAGAACGCGAACACGAACGCGAGGAGATTGCCGACCAGCAGCGCGCGCTCCTGGCCGAGACTGATCTCCCCGAGGTCGATCGGCCACCCCGCGAGGATGCCGACCAGCGCGGCGACGGTGAACTGCTGCCAGCGGCGCGGGGGCATCGTGAGGGGCTCGGAGAGCATGAACGCACCGAGGAAGAGGAACGGCGACGACCACAGCACCGAGAAGAGCACCGTGACCGTGTCCACCTCGAGGCCGGCCTGCTGGTACTGGGTCGCGACACGGGCGACGCCCACGGCGACCGCGACGAGGAGGAACACCGCGATCACGCGCACCTTCTCGGTCCGGATCAGGACCGCGAGCCCGAAGAGGATGACCGGAGCCGCGAGCACCGGTGTGCCCACCCACCACGAGGAAGCCCCCAGGGTCGGCATCGCGATGCTCACGAGCGTCAGGACGGTCGCGCCCACCGCGGCGGGGTTGAAGATGTGGCGTCCCCGCCAGGCCAGGACGTACTTCGACAGCGATGCGACGGCCGCGCCGAGCGCCAGTCCCGCGAGCCCCGCAGGATCCAGCGTCGGCCGCAGGACGAAGAGCAGGATGCCCGCGGTGATGAGCGAGGACTCCACACGCCACGGCAGGCGAACGACCGCTTGGGCGGCGGCGTCCGTCAGCACGCACACGAGGGCGAGGACCACGGCGGACGCGAGGAGTTCGAGCGGGGTCGGCGCGACGAGCCCGAAGAACGACACCGCGAGGGCCACGAGGGCGAGCGCAGCGAGGGCGTACAAGGCCAGCCGGTACATCGAGACGCGCCCGAGCACCGCGAAGACGCGGTTCCACAGCGAGGTGAAGGTTCCGATCACGTGAACAACTCTGCCTTACTCCCGGGAGACCACTCCACGCGGCCGTCGGTGGTCATCCGCACCCAGTCGATCCCCCACTCGGCGGCCGACTCCGGACCCCCCTCGAAGAACAGCGCGGTCGCGATGGCGTCGGCGCGCATCGCGGGGTCCGGGATGCCGCACGGAGCGATCGCCCAGGTCGCGGCGATCGTCCGCACGGGCTCTCCGGTGCGCGCGTCGAGGACGTGGTGCAGGCCATCGCCCCACGCCCGCCGGTTCGTCGCGGAGGCGCAGAGCGCGGCATCCGCCACCTCGACGACGCCGATCGCGCGCCGCGAGTCGTACGGGTGCTCGAGCGCCACCCGCTCGGCCGTGCCCGCCACGATGAGGTCGCCGCTCGCGTCGACGACGAACGGACCTGCGACGGACGCGGCCACCTCGGCGGCGACCTTGTCTACCAGGCGGCCCTTGCCGAGTGCGCCGACGTCGATCAGTTCGGGCCCGTCCAGCTCGAGGGCGCCCTGCTCCCAGCGGAGACGGTCACGCCAGTCCCGCGGGGCAGGTCGCGCCCCCCGGTCGACGAACGCGTAGGCGGCGTCGTATCCCCGCGCGGCGAGCGAGGCGCCGACGAGGGGATTGACGGCTCCCCCCGTGGCGGCGTCCAGTACGGCGTACGCGTCGAGCATGCGCGCGGCGTCCGGCGGCGCGGGCGCAGAGCCACCGCGGCGGGCCAGGCCGCTCACGACCGAGTCCGCCCGGAACCGCGACCACTCCCGGTCGAACCGATCGATCACCGCGTCGATCCGGCCGCGGGCGGACTCATCCAGGGGCTCGGACGTGTCGATCTGCCAGCCGGTCCCGATCGCGTCGAAGCGCCACGTCGAAAACGGCCCCGATGCGCCGCTCACCGGAGGGTCAGGACGCCTCGGACTTGATCGTGTCGATCGCCTCGTTGAAACCCCCGCTGGTCAGCGAGGATCCGGCGACACGACTGACCGAGATCTCGTCGATGTCCTTGCCGACCACGACATCGGCGATGCCGCCGATGAACTTGCTCTGGTACTCCTCCGACTCGCGCTTCTGCGGGTCGCCCGTCACGTCGACCGCCGTGATGACGTCGTCCTCGAGGGTGACGGTGACGACGATCGTCTCGACCGACTCCGGCGTCGCGTAGGACCCCTCGGCGGTGTAAGTGCCGTTCTGATACGTGCTCGATCCGGATGCCGCCTCCGACACGCTCGGCGACGAGGACGACTCGGGCTCGGCTGCCGGCGCGTCGGTCGTCGGATCGGCGGCGGGGGCCGTGCTCGCACAGCCGGCGAGCGCGAAGGCGCCGGCGACGCCGGCGGCGGCGACGGTCATGCGGACGGGGCGGGGTACGGCGGTGCGGATCATGGGGGTCCTCCTCGAGCGACGCCTGGGAGGTTCCACGCTATCCGGGCCGCCCGCGCCGGAACGACCGTTCCGCCTCAGAAGTCCCTATGAATGCGCGCGCATGCAGTTGCCGCGGTCGTCACGCCGCTCCGTCGAACATGCTCGTGACCGAGCCGTCCTCGAAGACCTCGTGGATCGCGCGGGCGAGCAGCGGGGCGATCGGAAGGATCGTCAGCGACGGGAAGCGCTTCTCGGCCGGGATCGGGACCGTGTCCGTGACGACGACCTCGTCGATCGCCTCGGACTGGAGTCGCTCGGCCGCCGGGTCACTGAAGATCGCGTGCGTCGCCGCCACGATGACCCGCTCCGCGCCGTTCTTCTTCAGCGCCTCGGCGGCCTTCACGATCGTGCCGCCGGTGTCGATCATGTCGTCCACGAGGAGGCACACCCGGCCGTCGACCTGGCCGACGATCTCGTTGACGGTGACCTGGTTGGCCACGTTCGGGTCGCGGCGCTTGTGGATGATCGCGAGAGGGGCGCCGAGACTGTCCGACCACGTGTCCGCGACACGCACCCGACCGGTGTCGGGCGAGACGACCGTGAGCTTCGCGCGGTCCTCCGTCGACAGATTCTGCTCGAAGTACTCCAGCAGCACGGGCTTGGCGAAGAGGTGATCGACGGGGCCGTCGAAGAAGCCCTGGATCTGCGCGGCGTGCAGGTCGACGCTCATGACCCGGTCGGCGCCGGCCGTCTTGAGCAGGTCCGCCACGAGGCGGGCGCTGATCGGCTCGCGTCCGCGGCTCTTCTTGTCCTGGCGCGAGTACGGGTAGTAGGGGGCCACGACCGTGATCCGCTTCGCAGAGGCCCGCTTGGCGGCATCCAACATGATGAGCGTCTCCATGAGCCACTCGTTCACGGGCGGACCGAAGCTCTGGATCAGGAAGAAGTCGCACCCGCGGATCGACACCTCGAAGCGCGTGAGGATCTCACCCGAGGCGAACGTGCGGTACTCGGTCGGGACGAGCTCGGTGCCGAGCGCCGCGGCGACGTCCGCGGACAGGTCGGGGTGCGACCTGCCGGAGGCGACGACCAGACGCTTCTTGGTCTTGGCGACCAGTCCGGGGGCGATGTCGTTCGCCCGGTCCAGGACGACCGTCTTATTCTTGCGCGCCATCGTCCGCTTTCTGTGCGGACCGGGCTTTCGCGGCAGCGTCGGCCGCCGCGGTGCCCGGTCGGTTCGTCTCGACCCACCCCTCGACGTTGCGCTGAGGGGCCACGCTGAGCGCCAGGGCACCGGCGGGCACATCCTTGCGGATCACCGCTCCGGCCCCGGTCTTCGCGCCTTCACCGATCCTAACGGGCGCCACGAACACGTTGTGCGACCCGGTGTGCACCTCGTCGCCGATCTCGGTACGATGCTTGGCGATGTCGTCGTAATTCGCGGTGATCGCGCCCGCTCCCAGGTTCACGCCGGTGCCGATCGTCGTGTCGCCGATGTACGACAGGTGCGGCACTTTGCTGCGCGCGCCGATCGTGGAGTTCTTGGTCTCCACGAACGTGCCGATCTTGCCCTTCTCGCCGAGATACGTGCCGGGGCGCAGATAGGCGAAGGGTCCGACGGTGGCACCGGCGCCGATGACCGCCAGGGTCGCGTCCGTCCGCGTGACGGTGGCGTTCTCCCCCACTTCGCAGTCGACCAGGCTCGTGTCGGGGCCGACCGTCGCTCCCGCGGCGATCGCAGTGGAGCGGAGGATGTGCGTTCCCGGGAGCACGGTGACGTCCGGCGCGAGGCTCGCGGTGACATCGATCCAGGTGGAGGCCGGATCGAGGATCGTCGCGCCCTCCAGCTGCCAGCGACGCACCGTCCGGGCGTTCAGCAGGCGGGCAGCTTCCGAGAGCTGCACCCGATCGTTCACACCGAGCGCTGCTGCGGCATCGGACGCCTGCGAGATGCCGACCGCGAGCCGCGAGTCCCGGAGAAGGCCGACGACATCGGTGAGGTAGCGCTCGCCCTGCGCATTCGCGGTGCCGACGAGCGAGAGATGCGCGCGCAGCGCGGGCGCCTGGAAGACGTACACCCCGGCGTTGATCTCGGTGATCTCCGCCTCGGCATCCGTCGCGTCCTTCTGCTCGACGATGCGCTGCACGCCGCCCACGGAATCGCGCACGATCCGGCCATAGCCGGTCGCGTCCGCGACGACGGCGCTCAGAACGGTGGCCGCCGCACCGCTTGCGCGGTGCGCACGGACGAGGCCGGCCAGCGTCTCGTCGTCCAGGAGCGGCACGTCGCCGCTCAGGACGAGCACATCGCCCGAGAAGTCGGGTACCCGCGCGAGGGCGACCTCGACGGCTCGGCCGGTGCCCGGGATCTCGTCCTGGTCGACCACGAGGATCTCGGGCGCGATGTCGAGGACGGCGTCGGCGACGAGGTCGCGTTCGTGGCGGACGACCACGAGGATGTTCGCCGGCTCCAGGTTCCGCGCGGTGTCCAGCACGTGCCCGAGGAGCGGTCGACCCCCGATGCGGTGCAGCACCTTCGGCAGGGAGGACTTCATCCGGGTACCCTGTCCTGCGGCGAGGATGATGACGGCGAGTTCCGGCGCGTCCGTGCTGTGCGTGTTCGACATGCTCCGCCGCCAGGATTCGAACCTGGACTTAACAGCTCCAAAGGCTGTCGTGCTGCCGTTACACCACGGCGGACCACGGCCCCGGCATCCGCCCGGACCGCGCGTCAAGTCTGCCAGACGGTTGCACCCGAGCCCCTGTCGCGCGGCTCGTGTGAAAGCACGGGGAGATTTCGGCTCCGCCGGGCCGTCGCGGAGTCGCAGCGTGCGATTTCTCCCCGGCGTTTCACGGGAAGACGGCGTGCGGGCCCCGGGAGGCGCACGGCGGGCTCAGCGACCCCGGGATAATGGGCGCATGGGCCACGAGAGCGACGAAGTCGACCGGATCGTGCAGGCGTGGATGGCCCAGCGCCCCGACCTGGACTTCTCGCCCCTCGAAGTCCTCTCGCGCGTGGACCGGCTCTCGCGCCACCTCGACCGCGCCCGCCGGGACGCGTTCCGTCGCAGCGACCTCGAGCCGTGGGAGTGGGACGTGCTGTCGGCGCTCCGGCGCGCCGGGGAGCCGTTCCAGCTGAGCCCCAAGGCCCTCCTGCAGCAGACGCTGGTCTCGAGCGGCACGATGACGAACCGCATCGACCGGCTCGTGGGCCGCCGCCTCGTGCACCGCGAGGCCGACCCGGACGACGGGCGCAGCATCCTGGTCACGCTGACCGGGGACGGGCGCACGCGGGTGGATGCCGCCATCACGCGTCTCGTCGACGCCGAGGCGCTGCTGCTGGACACACTCTCGCGGTCGGACCGGGACCGCCTCGCGAGCCTGCTGCGCAAGCTCAGCCTCGGCTTCGACACCTGAAGCGGGACCGCGGGGGCCGGATAGAATTCCGTGTGCCCTCCGTCGATGACTCTTCCGCCGTCCCCCCGAGCGGCATCGACCCCGCCGAACTGGAGATCACCCTCCGCGTCCTCGGCCGCCTGCACGAGGTCGACGAGACACACCCCGACTACGTCACGGTCCGTCGCGCGACGGCCGCCATGTTCAAGTCGGCCAAGAAGGAGCGGCGGCTCGCGAAGCGCGCCGAGATCGCCGAAGCCGACCGCGCGGTGATCGCCGCCACGGCGACCGGTGCGCCCGACCGGATCGACGACGAGACGCGGGGCATCCCGCTGGAGACCCGCGCGACCGCGCCGACGGCCGGCACCCTGCGCGTCGCCCGACCGTGCTACATCTGCAAGCAGCCCTACACGCAGGTCGACGCGTTCTACCACCAGCTCTGCCCCGCGTGCGCGGCGATGAGCCACGCCAAACGCGACGCGCGGACGGACCTGAGCGGAAAGCGGGCCCTGCTGACCGGCGGTCGCGCCAAGATCGGCATGTACATCGCACTGCGGCTCCTTCGCGACGGCGCGCACACGACGATCACCACGCGCTTCCCCCGCGACGCGGTCCGGCGGTTCTCGAGCCTGCCGGACTCCGCCGAGTGGATCGACCGCCTGCGCGTCGTGGGCATCGACCTGCGCGACCCGGCCCAGGTGATCGGGCTCGCGGAGTCCGTCGCAGAGCAGGGGCCGTTGGACATCCTGATCAACAACGCGACCCAGACCGTGCGGCGCTCCCCCGGCGCCTACCAGCCGCTCGTGGATGCCGAGCTCGCGCCGCTGCCCGACGGTCCGCTGCCCGAACTCGTGACGTTCGGGCACACGAACGACGCGCACCCTCTCGCGCTCGCGCAGTCCGTCAGCGCCCACCCGATCCTCGCCGCCGCCGCCGCGAAAGCCGAAGAGCTCACCGAGCAGGCCATGGCCGCGGGCTCCAGTTCGCTGGACCGCCTCGCCGCCGGCACCGCGATCGACGCGGGCGGACTCGTCCCGGACCTCCACGACGTGAACTCGTGGACGCAGCACGTGCAGGAAGTGGACCCGCTCGAGATGCTCGAGGTGCAGCTCGCGAACACGACCGCCCCGTTCCTGCTCGTGTCCAAGCTCCGGCCGTCGATGGCGGCGAGCCCGGCGCGGCGGAAGTACGTCGTGAACGTCAGCGCGATGGAGGGCGTGTTCGGTCGCGGCTACAAGGGCCCCGGCCACCCGCACACGAACATGGCCAAAGCCGCGGTGAACATGCTGACCCGCACGAGCGCGCGGGAGATGTTCGAGACCGACGGCATCCTGATGACGAGCGTGGACACCGGGTGGATCACCGACGAGCGTCCGCACCCGACGAAGGTGCGCCTCGCCGAAGAGGGCTTCCACGCGCCGCTGGACCTCGTCGACGGCGCGGCACGCGTGTACGACCCGATCGTGCGCGGCGAAGCCGGCGAAGACGTGTTCGGGGTGTTCCTGAAGGACTACGCGGTCGGCAGCTGGTGACCCGCTCCGCGGAGTTCCTGCGCGGCATCCCGATCGGCACGCGCGTGGTCGCGCGGTACCTGCTGCCCGACGGAAGCGCGACCGACGCCCTCGGCGAGCTCCGCGACCGGGATGCCGTCAGCGTGGTGATCGAGACGCGTCGAGGGCTGCAGCGCGTGGGACTGGCGACCGTGGTGGCGGCCAAGGCCGTTCCCCCGCCTCCGCCGCGACCGCGCTGACCCGCCGCCGCAGCCTCCGCGTCGGCCGCAGCCCCCGAGCGCAGCGGACTCACCGGCGCCGAGCTGCGTTCTGCGCAGAAGGAAGTCGGCGCGATCGAGCGACGACTCGCCAAGCTCGCGGGTCTGATCGACGCCGCTCACGTGCAGATCGC
>JASBUD010000333.1 GCA_030148105.1 Microbacterium sp.
TGCGGGGCACCACGATCATCGGAACAGGAAGCTCGTGCAGCATCTTCGCCGCCGTCGAGCCGAGGAACAGCCGTCGTGGCTGCGCGAGACGACTGGATCCGACCACCGCGAGTTCGCCGGGCTCCCAGCTCAGATGGGCGACGGCGTCCTCAATGCTGTCGCCCTGACCGACGACCACCTCGGCATCGACGGCGGACAGCGCCGCGCGCGCCCGGGTGAGCACCTGATCGGCATGGGCGGCGCCGGCGACCCGGATCACTCCGGTGTCGATGCTCGCCGGAAGATCCACCGTGACCAGCGACAGCAGCCGCAGCTCGGCGCCCGTGGACGTCGCGAGCGACGTGGCCTCCTCGAGAAGCGCCTCCGCGCCGGGACGGGTGCCGACGGCTGCGGTGATGCGCGTGATGCCGGTGGCAGGATCGACGCGGCGCGAGCCCTCGGGAGCGAGGACGACCGGGACGTCGGACGAGTGCAGGAGTTCGGTCGCGACCGAACCGAGGCGATGGCGTCCGCGCAGGCCCCCGTTCGCGGCCCCGACGACGATGTGGGACGCGGCGAACTCGTCGGCCGCAGCCACGAGCCCCTCGGCGAACGAGTCGGCGAAGCGCACGTGGGGGGTGACGGCGATCCCGGCCGGGACGAGCCGCTGGGCGTCCTCCAGCCAGGCGCCCGCCTGACCGGTCAGGTAGCGGTCGTAGCTCGCGTCCGGCGGCGTGATGACGCTGCGGTCATCGCCCGGCAGGACGACGACGAGGTCGAGTGCGGATCCGGATGCCGCGGCCAGGCGCGCACCGAGGGCGACGGCATCCTCTCCGGCGGTCGTGGCGGTATATCCGACGACGATCCGCCCGCTCATGCGCGTGCTTCCTGGAGGATCTGCTCCGCCGCGAGACGGCCCATGCGGATCGCACCGTCGACATGCTGGTAGCCGGCACCGGCGAGGTCGCTGCACGCGAAGTGGATCGGTCCGACGCTCGAGCGCAGGTCGGCGCCGTAGCGGTGCAGGCCGCCGAGGTCGAAGCTCGCGGCGTATGCGCCGCGCGTCCACTCCTCGCTGCCCCAGTCGCTCTCGTAGTAGACGATCGGGTTCTTCGCCTCGGGACCGTAGTAGTGCGACAGCGACTCGAGGATCCGCTCCTTGCGCTCCTCGGCCGACAGACGGAACACGTCGTCGGCGCGCTGATCGGAGACGAAGCCGACGAGCGTGCCGCGCTCATCGCCGTGGTTGGTGTTGTCGTACGCCTCGTGTGAGAGCTCGTACGGGCTGAACGCGGTGCCGGACAGGCCCTGTTCGCGCCAGAACGGGCGGTCGTAGACGGCATGCACCTTGATCACGAAGCCCATCGAGATGTGCTGGTGCATCTGGTGCTGCAGGCGCGGAAGGGCCGGCACGAACGAGATGCGCGGGTACAGGTTCGGTGCGAGGGCGAGGATCGCGAACCGCGCGCGCACCGTCATGCCGTCGGCGATCGCGGTCACTCCGCCGTCGGAGTAGTCGATCGTGCGGACCGGCTGCTCGAGGAACACATCGTCGCCGAGACGCTCGGCCAGCAGCAGCGGAACCTGCTGCAGGCCGCCGACGACGCGCTTGTCGAGGATGAAGTCGGCGTCGACGAGGTGCGAATACGAACCCGCGGATGCCGCCATCAGGAGCGACTGCAGGAGCGAGAACGAGTGAGTCGGCTTGGTGAGCATCGCCGAGCCGGTCGCGAAGGCCAGGTTGCGGACGGCCTCGTCGTCGTCGGTCTGCGCGCGCAGCCACGCATCCCACGAGATCGAGTCCCACTCGGCGGCCTTCTCATGCGCCCACGGACGGTCGGGGTCGATCTCGGCGACCATCGCGTCCAGGCGCTCGGTGATCTCGGCGATCACCGCCTCCGTCTCGGGCGAGACGGGGAACATCTCGCCCGTGAAGCGCTTGGCGACACCGTCCGGCCCGACGTACACGCTGTCGCCGTCGCGGTAGCGGCTGAAGGTCTCGAGTCCGAGCTCCGCCACCGTGTCGATCAGCGCGTCCTGATCGGGTGAGACCCACTGCCCGCCGATCTCGAGCATGGCGCCCTCGATCACGTCGGTGTGCAGGCGTCCGCCCACGCGGTCGCGTGCTTCGAGCACCGCGACCGACAGGCCCGCCTTCTTCAGCTCGTTCGCGGCGGTCAGGCCGGCGGCACCGGCCCCCACGATCACGACGTCACGGTTCAGCTCGACCACGTCGGCTCCTTTGCTCGAAACACGGGGGAAGTGCACGTTGACCGCGCCACGCCCGGCTCCCCCACCGGACGGTCCGCGGGTGATTCAGGCTGCGGCGAGAGCCGCTTCCACGACGTCCAGCGCTTCGTGGAGCAGTTCGTCGGAGATCGACAGCGGCGGCAGGAACCGGATGACGTTCCCGTACGTGCCGCACGTGAGCACGATGACGCCTTCCGCGATGCACGCCTTCGCGATCGTCGAGGTCAGCGTGCCGTCGGCGTCGCCGGTGGCCGGGACGACGAACTCGGCGGCGATCATCGCGCCGCGTCCGCGGATGTCGCCGATGCGCGGATCAGCGCTCTGCATGCGGCGGAGACGGTCGGTGAGGATCGCGCCGATCTGCTCGGCGCGCTCGGTGAGGCCGTCGTTCTCGAACACGTCGATCGCGGCGAGCGCCGCGGCGCACGCGAGCGGGTTGCCGCCGTACGTGCCGCCCAGGCCGCCGGCGTGGGACGCGTCCATGATCTCGGCGCGACCGGTCACGGCCGCGAGCGGCAGGCCGCCGGCAATGCCCTTCGCGGTCGTGATCAGGTCGGGCTCGATGCCGAACAGGTCGCTTGCGAACATCGCACCGGTACGGGCGAAGCCCGTCTGGATCTCGTCCGCGATGAAGACGACGTTGTTGCTGCGGCACCACGTGAGGAGCCCCTGCAGGAAGCCGTCGGCGGGGACGATGAAGCCGCCCTCGCCCTGGATCGGCTCGATGATGACCGCCGCGAGGTTGTCCGCTCCGACCTGCTTCTCGATCACGGAGATCGCCTTGCGCGCCGCATCCGCCCCGCTGAGCCCCCCGTCGCGGAACGGGTAGGACATCGGCGCGCGGTAGACCTCGGACGCGAACGGCCCGAAGCCGCTCTTGTAGGGCATGCTCTTGGCCGTCAGTGCCATCGTGAGGTTCGTGCGACCGTGGTAGCCGTGGTCGAAGGCGACGACGGCCTGCTTCTTGGTGTACTTCCGCGCGATCTTCACCGCGTTCTCCACCGCTTCGGCGCCCGAGTTGAACAGGGCGCTCTTCTTGGCGTGGCTGCCCGGCGTGATGCGGTTCAGCGCCTCCGCCACGGCGACGTACGACTCATACGGCGAGACCATGAAGCACGTGTGGGTGAACTGCACCACCTGCTCCTGAACGGCAGCGACGATCCTGGGGTGCGCGTTGCCGAGCGTGGTCACCGCGATGCCGGCGCCGAGGTCGATCAGCGAGTTGCCGTCGGCATCCACGACCACGCCGCCGCCGGCGGCGACAGCCTGGATCGGCACGGTGTGCCCGACTCCCGCGGCCACGGCATCCGCCTTGCGTGCCAGCAGCTCCTGCGAGCGCGGGCCCGGGATGCTCGTGACGATGCGTCGCTCCTGCGGGAGCGTGGGTCCGCCCAGCGGAACGGGCGCGGTCAGGGTGTCGGTCGCAGTCGTGCTCATGGTCGCGAGCGTAGACCGCCGTTTCTCGGCGCTGCACCTGACAGGTTGTACATTCTGTTGAGCGTGCTGTACGGGCAGTACATCTCAGGAGGTCTCGTGGACATCGCCGCCGACACCCCGACCCTTCGCGCCCTCCTCGCGCGCACCGACCTGAGGCTGCGTCTGGCTGAGCCGGATGTCGCGCCGGAGGCGCTGGATCGCTCGGTGCGCTGGGTGCACAGCTCCGACCTGGCCGATCCGACGCCGTTCCTGTCCGAAGGGCTCGTGCTGCTGACGACCGGCACGCAGTTCCAGGACGCCGGCGACGATGCCGAGGCGTGGGCGGCGTACGTGCGGCGCCTCGGCGAGCGCGGCGTCGTCGGGCTCGGGTTCGGGACGGAAGTCGTGCGGGACGGCATCCCGGCACCGCTCGCCGCCGCGTGCCGCGAGCAGGGCATGCCGCTGTTCGAAGTGCCTTATCGGACGCCGGTCATCGCGGTCGCGCGCGCGAACGCCGAGGCGATCGCGGCGCAGACCTACGCGCGGCGCAGCTGGGCTCTGGCCGCGCAGCGGGCGATCGCGCTCGCCGCGCTCCGCCCGGACGGCCTCGGCGCGACGGTCGCGGAGCTCGCGCGACAGCTCGGCACCTGGGTCGGGATGTACGACGCGGCCGGTGAGCTCACTCGTGAACACCCCGCCGGCGGCCTCGCCGCCGAAACCTCGGGCGATCTGCACGACGAGGTCGGCGCGGTGCTGCGTCGTGGCGCTCGGGCGGGTTCAGCGCTGCGCATCGGCGACACCGCCTTCTCGTTGCAGACACTCGGCCGCGGCGGGCACCTGCGCGGTGTCATCGCGATCGCCGCGGGCGACCTCGATCAGGAGGGGCGCGGCGTGGTGACCGCCGTCATCGCGAGGGCGGGTCTCGCGCTCGAGCAGCAGCAGGGTCTCGCCCGCGCGCGCGGCGCACTGCGCGCCGGGCTCGTGCACTCGCTCGTGACCGACGATCCCACGCTGGCACGTCGGGTCTCGCGCGACCTGTGGGGCCCCCTGCCCCCGGCGCCCGTCATCGTCGCCGTGACGGAGGCGGCGGCATCCGGAACCGGCGGTCGGGCGACGGCGGCCCGTTCCTCCCGGGCGGACGGACTCGCGGAGCTGCTGGAGCTGCGCGCCGAGGAGCGCCGCGGGTCGCTCTTCTTCGGGCGCGGCGACGACGGCCTGGTGATGGTCGTCCCCGCGGCCGAGCGCGCCGTGATCGACGAAGTGGCAGAACGCTTCGAGCTGCGCGTGGGGGTGTCCGACCCCGTCGGCTACGACGCTTTCGCCGCAGCGGTCGGACAGGCCACCCTGGCGCGCGATCGGGGGGTCGGCCCGGTGACCGCGTTCGCGGACGTCGCCGCGTCCGGGGTGCTGTCGGCGCTCACCGCGCAGTCCCGAACGCTCGCCGCCGCCGAACTCGGTCCGCTCCTCGTGCACGACGAGCGACACGGCACCCACCTGATGCAGACGCTGCGCGCGTGGTTCGACGACGACTGCTCCCACGAGAGCACCGCGCGCTCGCTGGGCGTGCACCGTCACACGGTGCGGACCCGGCTCGCTCTGGCGGAGCAGGTGCTCGGGCGAGACCTCGGGTCGTTCGCGGCCCGCGCCGAACTGTGGGCGGCGCTGCGCGTCCTGGAGAGCTGACTCCGCGCCGCGCTGGCTATCCTGAGCCGGTGGCGGTGCGCAACGGCGAGACCTCGTGGTGGTGGCGAGAGCTCGGCGGTGCGCCCGCACCGCGCCCGCCGCTCCCCGGCGACACCGACGCCGACGTCGCGATCGTCGGCGCCGGGTACACCGGTCTGTGGACGGCGTACTATCTCGCGTCGTTGCAGCCGGATCTGCGCATCGTCGTGCTGGAACAGCGCTTCGCCGGATTCGGCGCTTCCGGTCGCAACGGAGGGTGGCTCACGAACTCGGTCACGGGCGGGCGCGAGCGCTACGCGCGCAGCCACGGCCGCGCCGCGGCGATCGCCCAGCAGCGGGCGCTGAACGAGACCGTCGACGAGGTGATCGCCGTCGCCGGCCGGGAGGGCATCGACGCCGACATCGTCAAGGGCGGCGAGCTCAACGTCGCCCGCTCGCCCGCGCAGCTCGCACGCCTGCGCGCCGCGGCCGTCGCGGAGCATGAGTGGCCGCACACCGACGTCGAGGAGTGGGATGCCGCCGCGACGGCGACCCGGATCGCCGTCGACCGCGCGCTCGGCGGGCTGTGGCACCCGCACGCGGCGCGCGTGCACCCCGCGAAGCTCGCCGCAGGTCTCGCCGCAGCCGTCGAGCGGCGCGGAGTCGTGATCCACGAGAACACTCGTGTGACCGAGATCGCGCCCGGGCGGGCGATCACCACGCGCGGCACGGTCCGGGCGCCGTTCGTGCTGCGTGCGACCGAGGGATTCACGCCCGACCTGCGGGGTCAGCATCGCACGGTCCTGCCGATGAACTCGTCGATGATCATCACCGACCCGCTGCCGACGGTGGCGTGGGATCGGATCGGGTGGGGCGGGCGCGACGTGCTGGGCGACTTCGCGCACGTGTACATGTACGCGCAGCGCACCGCGGATGACCGCATCGCGTTCGGCGGGCGCGGTGTGCCCTACCGCTACGGGTCGCGCGTCGACGCCGACGGCCGCACGCAGGAGCGGACCGTCCGCTCGCTCACCGCCCTTCTGCGCGCGTTCTTCCCGGCCGCCGCCGAGATCCCCGTCGCGCATGCGTGGGCGGGCGTGCTCGGGGTGCCGCGGGACTGGGCGGCCTCGGTCGGACTGGACGCGGTATCCGGAATCGGCTGGGCCGGGGGCTACGTCGGCACCGGCGTGACCGCGACGAACCTCGCCGGGCGCACGCTGGCCGACCTCGTCCTGGGTCTCGACACCGAGATTGTGCGACTGCCGTGGGTCGGTCACCGCGCGCGGCGGTGGGAGATCGAGCCGGTCCGATGGCTTGCCGTGCACGGCATCTACACGGCCTACCGCGCCGCCGACCGGGCGGAGTCCCGCGGGTCGTCCGCGCGCACATCGGCCTTCGCTCACGCGGCCGATCTGATCGCCGGGCGCTGATCGCCACTGGACGACGGACCGCTCAGCGCGGCGCGTGCGCCTCCAGGAACTCGTAGACGTCCGTGGTGTCCACCCCGGGGAACGACCCGGTCGGCAGTGTCGCGAGCAGCGTCCGCGGCGTCCGCACGTTGGGCCACGAATTGTCCCGCCATGCGGCCTCGAGGTCGGCGGGAGCGCGACGGCAGCAGACTTCGACCGAGTGCTTCGAGACGCCGCGGTTCGGGGTGTCCCGCCCGAGG
>JASBUD010000334.1 GCA_030148105.1 Microbacterium sp.
CCTCGAGTACGGCGCGAAGGCGGCATACCGCGTCGATTACGCGCACGAGCTCAAGCAGGAGTGGCTGGACGGCGTCGAGACCGTGGGTGTGACCAGCGGGGCTTCCGTCCCCGAAGTCCTCGTGCAGGAGGTCCTGGCCGATCTCGCCGACGCCGGCTACGGCACGATCGAGGAGGTCAAGACCGCGCAGGAAGACCTGATGTTCTCGCTTCCGAAGGAGCTGCGGCAGGACGCCTCGGGTCGCCGGGACGAGCGCGCTCTCGGCGGACGTACGACGTGAGCGATCCGGACCCGTCGCGCCCCAGGCCGCAGTACGGCGAGTACGCGACGCCGGAAGAACAGCGGGCCCGCATCAAGCAGCCCGAGATGACCTGGCTGCTGGAGACCGGACAGGACCCCGACGCGCTTGCGGGCGCGGCGCCTGCCGACGCACCGGCTTCACAGGCCCAGCCTGTCACCCCGCCGAAGAGCCGCTTCGCCGACCGCGTCGCCACGATCGCGCTGCTGGCCTATGGTCTGGTCAACGTGGCGACCGGCATCCCCAGCATCGTGGATTACGGCGCGTACGTGTCGACCGTGATGGGCATGGCGGGAGTCGACGCGCAGCTCGCGGACGTTTCGGCGGGCAGACCGTGGGCGATCGCGGCGGCGGTGATCCTGGCTGTCGGCTGGCTGGCGACCGCGCTCATCTCGTGGCGCAGCATGTCGAAGGGGAGACTCACCTGGTGGATTCCGCTGACGGCGGGAGTGGTCTTCACGTTCGTCATCGGCATCCTGCTGATGGTGCCGATCGTGTCGGATCCGACGCTGTGGAACGCGATCCTGAACAGCGCCCGATGATGCCGCGCCTGGTCGCGGTGTGCGCCGTGTCCGCCCTGCGGCCGGACGGCGGCAGGGATCGCGTCACCGCGATCGACAAGCGTCCTCTCGAGGGTCGCGTACGCATCGGTCGCTACGGCGTGGGTGCGGATGTCCAGGCCGATCGCAAGCATCACGGCGGTCTCGACAAGGCGCTGTACGCCTACGCCGCGGAGGACGCCGCCTTCTGGGAGGAGGAGCTCGGACGGCCTCTGCCGCCGGGGTTCTTCGGTGAGAACCTGCGGACCGAGGGCCTCGATGTGAATGCGAGCGTGATCGGCGAGGTGTGGCGGATCGGAGAGGTCTGCACGGTGGAGGTCACCATGCCGCGCACTCCGTGCCAGACGTTCGCGCGGTGGGTGGGTGGTGCCGAGCAACGGGGCTGGGTGAAGCGCTTCTCGTCCGAACGCCGCCTCGGTCCCTACCTGAGAGTCCTCCGCAACGGTTCGGTGCAGGCGGGTGACCCCATCGAGGTCATCTCACGTCCCGAAGGCGCTCCGGGACTTCTCGTCGGCTATCGCGACCCCGCCTGACGGTCTCAGCGCGCGGCGGCGAGTCCGAACGCGGCGGCGCGCTCGAGGAGGAGTTCGGCGCGGGCGCGAGCGGGAGCATACGAGCCGTCACCGTGAACGGGGCCGTCGAGGATCCGGATGGCGTCCCGGATGGCATCCGTCGTCGGCGAGAGACCCTCGTGCAGCGGCGCGAGGTGGTCATCCCGCAGGACGAGCTTGCCGGTCATCCCCATCGCCAGCGCGTGACGCGCAGCGGCCAGGGCGTCGGTGGGCGACCCGAGGCACGGTCCGTCGATCGGAGCAGGGATGCCGGCGGCGGCACTGGCCACCACGAGTCGGGCGCGGGGCCACGACAGCACCACGGGGTCGTCGGCCATTCCGGTGTCGCGACGGAAATCGCCGCTGCCGAACGCGAGACGGAAGGTCGCCGGGTGCGACGCGATCGACAGCGCACGCTCCAGCCCGATGGCCGATTCGATCAGCGCGACGATCCTCGTTCCCGCGGGGACTCGCTCCGCGGTCGCCTCCACCTGGGCGGCGGAGGCGGTCTCCGCGAGGACGATGCCCTGCAGCCCCGCTGCCGAGCCCACGGCACGCAGATCGGCATCCCAGGCTGGAGTGCCGTGTCCGCTCACGCGCACCCACGCCTCCCGCCGCCCGAGCACGGCGGCGGCTGCCTCACGCCCTTCGTCCTTGAGCTCGGGCGCCAGCCCGTCCTCGAGGTCCAGGACGAGCACGTCCGGGGTGACCGCGTCCGATGGCGCGAGCGGCGAGCGCAGCATCCAGGATCTCGCCCGATCGGCGCTGATCCGCGGGCGGGTCGAAGTCTCGGTCATCGGTTCTCCACGTTCTGCGCGCACGGCCGATGTGCGCACGTGTCGATCCTGTGCGGGGTCGATGCGGTCGTCGACTTTCGGTCGTAATGGTCCCCGAACGGCGCGATGCCCCGGTCCAGCCGGACCGGGGCATCGCGGAGTGCGGGGGTTCAGCTCTGGGAGTGTCCCGCGGAGCCGAGCTGCTGCGTGGCCTGCACGACGCGGGCGGCCATCGCCGACTCGGCGATCTTGCCCCACGCACGCGGGTCGTAGGCCTTCTTGTTGCCGACCTCGCCGTCGACCTTCAGCACGCCGTCGTAGTTCTGGAACATGAAGCCGGCCACCGCGCGCGTGAACGCGTACTGGGTGTCGGTGTCGATGTTCATCTTGATGACGCCGTTGGCGAC
>JASBUD010000337.1 GCA_030148105.1 Microbacterium sp.
CACATGACGGTCTCGCGCGTGCTGAACGGACACCCGAGCATCCGCGAATCCACGCGCACACGCGTACTCCAGGCGATCGAGGAGCTGCAGTACACGCGCAGCGCGATCGCCCGCGCGCTCGCCCGTCGCCGGTCCATGCGGATCGGCGTGATCGTCGAGAGTGCCGAGCAATGGGGGCCGAACAGCACGCTGCGCGCAATCGAGCGCGCCGCGCGCGGTTTCGAGTACTCGGTGAGCAGCTACACCACCGCCGGTGACGACGGCGCGCAGCTGACGTCCGGCATCGCGGATCTTGTCGCACAAGGCATCGATGCCCTCTGCGTGATCGCGCCGCGAACGTCGTCCCTCGATCGCCTGCGCGAGCACAGCGCCCACATGCCCACGCTCGTGATCGGAGCGGATGCCGAGGAAGGCCTCCATACGGCAGCGGTCGATCAGTCCGCGGGCGCTCGTCTCGCTGTCGCACATTTGATCGAGTGCGGGCATCGCGAGATCGCGCACGTGTCGGGGCCCCCCGATTGGCACGACGCGCGGGCGCGCGAACAGGCCTGGCGCGAGGTCATGACGGATGCCGGGCTCGTGCCGTCTGTGAAGGCTACGGGGGACTGGACATCGGACTCCGGTTACCGCACGGGCACAGAACTCGATGTCGAACGCGTCACGGCGATCTTCGCGGCCAACGACCAGATGGCTCTCGGGCTCATGCACGGACTCGCGGAGCGCGGCATCCGTGTGCCCGATGATCTGAGCATCGTCGGCTACGACGATCTTCCGGATGCGCGTCACTTCCTGCCGCCGCTCACGACCGTCCGCCAGGATTTCGGCGCGCTCGGCGTCCTCGCCGTGCAGCGGCTCGTCGATGCTCTCGACGGCGGCGAGCTCGCGCACCGTGACCTCATCGCTCCCGAACTCATCGTCCGGTCGTCGACGGCGCCGCCCCGGATCTGAAGTGCCGGATGCGCGGGGCCCTTGCGGCGCGGGCATGTTAGCGCGCACAATGGACACAGGGAGATGACAGGAGAGTCAGCGTGGATTCCGAGACCCAGGTCCAGCGTGAGATCGCCGCCGTCCGCGCCGACGTGGCGGCGCTGCACGCCGAGCTCGTCCGGTACGGGCTGGTCGTGTGGACCGGCGGGAATGTGTCCGGCCGCGTCCCGGGAGCGGACCTGTTCGTGATCAAGCCGTCGGGGGTGTCCTACGACGACCTGACAGCCGAGAACATGATCCTCTGCGACCTCGACGGCAACGTGGTCGCCGGCACTCCGGGCAGCGAGCGGGCGCCGTCCAGCGACACCGCCGCGCACGCGTACGTGTACCGCCACATGCCCGAGGTCGGCGGCGTCGTGCATACGCACTCGACGTTCGCCGTGGCGTGGGCCGCGCGCGGCGAGGAGATCCCGTGCGTGATCACGGCGATGGCGGACGAGTTCGGCGGGCCGATCCCGATCGGGCCGTTCGCGATCATCGGCGACGACTCGATCGGCCGGGGCATCGTGCAGACGCTGCGTGGGCATCGCTCGCGCGCCGTGCTGATGCAGAATCACGGGCCATTCACGATCGGCACGTCGGCGAAGGACGCGGTGAAGGCCGCGGTCATGGTCGAAGACGTCGCCCGCACGGTGCACCACGCCCGTGAAGCCGGGCCGCTGATCCCGATCCCGCAGGAGGCGATCGACCGGCTCTACGACCGCTACCAGAACGTGTACGGCCAGTCCGCGGACGAGCGCCGATGAGCGCCATCGGCCAGGGGCGAGCGGTGCTGGGCATCGAACTCGGCTCGACACGCATCAAGGCGTGCCTCATCGACCCCGATCGCCCGACCGATGTGCTCGCGGTGGGCAGTCACGAGTGGGAGAACGAGTTCCGCGACCGCGTGTGGACGTACCCGCTCGATGCGGTGTGGGCGGGAGTCCAGGCCGCCTACGCCGAGCTGGTCATCGACGCGCGGACGCGTCACGGCGTCGTGCCGGAGAGCTTCGCGGCGATCGGGGTGTCCGCGATGATGCACGGCTACCTCGCCTTCGACGCCGACGGAGCGCTCCTCACCCCCTTCCGCACGTGGCGCAACACCTCAACCGGTGTCGCTGCCGATGAGCTCACCGCGCTGTTCGGCGTCAACATCCCGCTCCGCTGGTCGATCGCGCACTTCCATCAGGCGGTGCTCGACGCCGAACCGCACGTCGCCGATGTCGCCCACCTGACGACTCTCGCGGGCTACGTCCACGCGATGCTGACGGGCCGCCGTGTGCTGGGTGTCGGCGATGCCTCGGGCATGTTCCCGATCGACACCGCGACCGGGGACTACGACGCGCGGCTCGTCGGTCTCTTCGACCGACTGGATGCCGACGCCCTCGCCGGCCGCAGTGTCACGGACCTGCTTCCCGCGGTCCTCCCCGCTGGCGCGGACGCGGGCACGCTCACGGCCGCGGGGGCGGTGCTGCTGGATCCGACCGGGATGCTGCAGCCCGGCATCCCGCTCTGCCCACCCGAAGGCGACGCCGGCACGGGGATGGTCGCGACGAACGCGGTGGCCCCGCGGACCGGCAACGTGAGCGCGGGCACGAGCATCTTCGCGATGGTCGTGCTGGAGAAGCCCCTCACCCGCGTCCACCACGAGCTCGACCTGGTCACGACGCCCTCGGGCGACCTGGTGGCGATGGTGCACTGCAACAACGGCGCGAGCGAGCTGGCCGCCTGGGCGGGGATGTTCGCACGGTTCGCCGATGCCGCCGGCGCCGCCCTCAGCACCGATGAGGTCTTCGATCTGCTGTTCCGTGAAGCACTCGCGGGGGATGCCGATGCCGGTGGCCTGCTCGCCTACAACCACCTCGCCGGCGAGCCGATCGCGGGCCTGGACGCGGGCCGTCCCCTCTTCGTCCGGACGCCGGACAGTCGCTTCACCTTGGCCAACGTCATGCGCGCCCAGCTGTACGGCGTCTTCGGGACACTTGCCCTCGGCATGAGGGTCCTCGATGGCGAGGGGGTGCGGTTGGACCGCATGTTCGCGCACGGTGGCATGTTCCGCACCGCGGGCGTGGCGCAGCGGTTCCTCGCCGGCGCTCTCGATGCCCCCGTCGCCGTCGGCGACACGGCATCCGAGGGTGGAGCCTGGGGAATCG
>JASBUD010000338.1 GCA_030148105.1 Microbacterium sp.
GCCTCCTCGGCCGCCTCCATCGCCTCGGTGTCGAGGTCCCAGAGCACCTCCATGTGGTCGCTCACGAAGCCGAGGGGCACGATCACGACCGCGTCCTTGCCGCGATCGGGCAGTTCGCCGATCACGTCGCACACGTCGGGCTCGAGCCAGGGCTGGCTCGGCGGGCCGGAGCGCGACTGGTACACGAGCTCCCAGTCGGTCTGCGCCGCGGCGGGCACCTCGTCGCGCACGTTCGCCATCACGAACGCCGCAACCGCTTCGTGCTGCGCCGCGTACGCGCCGCCGGGGCCGAAGTCGCGGTCGCGAGGGCCGGAGCGCTCGGCGTCGGCGGTCGGGATGCTGTGGGTCGAGAACAGCACCTGGATGCGGTCTGCGGCGACGCCGTCGGCGATGAGCGCCGCGACGGCATCCCGGACGCCCTCCGTGAAGGCGTGCACGAAGCCGGGGTGGTCGAAGAACTGCCGGACCTTGTCGATCGTGACGGTGCCGACGAGCTCGGTCGCCTCCAGAACGCGGGCGAAATCCTCGCGGTACTGGCGGCAGCTGGAGTACGAGCTGTACGCGCTCGTGGCGATCGCCAGGAGGGTCGTGTCGCCCGCCCCGGCGGCCTCCTGGACGGCCTCCTCGAGGTACGGCGCCCAGTTGCGGTTTCCCCAGTACACGGGCAGGTCGATGCCGCGGGCGGCGAGCTCGCCCTCGATCGCGGCCTTCAGCGCGCGGTTCTGCGCGTTGATCGGGCTGATGCCGCCGAAGTGGCGGTAGTGGTGGGCGACTTCCTCGAGACGCTCATCCGGGATGCCGCGCCCCCGCGTGACGTTGCGCAGGAACGGGATCACATCGTCCTGGCCTTCCGGTCCGCCGAAGCCCGCGAGGAGGATCGCGTCGTACGCGACGGGGACCTCGATGTGCGGCGCGCCCGTCGCGGCGGCGTCGCTCGCGGAGCGGACGAGGGGGGTCGTATCGGTCATGACAGCACCTCGGGGAGTTCGTCGAGCGTGATCAGGCGGCCGGTGAAGAAGGGGACTTCCTCGCGCACGTGACGGCGGGCCTCGGTCGCGCGCAGGTGTCGCATCATGTCCACGAGGTCGATCGGGTCGTCGGCCTCGAGCGCGAGGATCCACTCATAGTCGCCGAGGGCGAAGGCGGCGACGGTGTTCGGCTGGATCTGCGGGAAGTCGCGGCCCTTCAGGCCGTGCTCGCTCAGCATCCCGCGCCGCTCGTCCTCGGGGAGGATGTACCAGTCCAGGCTCCGGACGAACGGGTAGACACTCACCCAGCCCTTGGGCGGCAGACCGCGCATGAAGGACGGGGCGTGATCGCGTGTGAACTCGGCCTCGCGATGCACTCCGAGGGCGTTCCACCGCGGCTCGAGCGAGGCCAGAGCGTCCGTGCGACGGAGGGAGCGCAGACCCGCCTGCAGTGCCTGCGCGTCGGCGCCGGTGAGCCAGATCATGAGGTCGGCGTCGGCGCGGAGGCCCGACACGTCGTACAGTCCGCGCAGCGTGACGCCGGTCGCCTCGAGGCCCGCGATGGCCGCGGCGAGCTCGGTCGTCTGCGGAGCCGCCGCGGGGCCTGCGGGCCGGGCCAGGATCGCCCAGAGGCCGTACCCGATCGTCTCGTTCGTCTCGGTGGTCATGCTCGTCCTTCCGTGCGGTCCGGCTGGTCTGCCCGCGTGCGCGGGTCCTCGCGGACGGTCTCGGCGATCCGGGCGGCGCTCGCACGGGCGGCCGCCACGATCGCGGCCAATCCGGTGAGCGAAGCCGCTTCTCCCGCGGCCTCCACACCGCTCGGCGGCGGCGCCGCCTCCAGCGTCCGCGTCCAGGTGCGCACCTGGAGGTCGCGGAGTCCGCCGATCTCCGCGCCCGTGACGGCCCGCAGGTCTGCGGCCACCGTGGCCTCCGGATCACCCGGCACTTCATCGTACGAGAGGCGCACGAGGTGGCGGCCCGCCGGGAGCAGATCCGCGACCCATTCCCACTTCGCCGAGGAGTGCGTGAACGCGCGCGCCGTGATGCCGGGCGCGCCGCGCGTGACGAGTGCACCCGTGCCGCGCGGCGCGGCATCCAGCTGGGGCGCGTCGAGCGAGGCGATCGCGACCGTGATCGATCGGGTTCGGGATGCCGCCCCCTGCGCGTCCGAGGCGGCGATCACGACCCGCCCCGCGAGGCGCTCCCCGCCCACGAGCGTCACACCGTCGTGACCGGCGGCCGTGACGCGGGAACCGAGACGGATGCGGGCGCCTGCGGCGACGGCATCCGCGGCAAGGGTCGTCGCGATGCGGTGCACACCGCCGCGCATCCCCGCGACCTGCGACCCCGCCGCGCTCGCGGCGCGCAGACTCAGCACGGCTTCCCCGAGCGAGCGGGCGTTCCGCAACGCGGCGGGGAGCCCCGGTGAGGCGAGTGCGACGGCGAGCTCGTCCGGACTCGTCGAGTACACCCCGCGGACGACCGGTGCCACGAGTTCGGCGAGTACCCGCTCGCCCATCCGCCGGCGCACCAGGTCACCGATGGAGCGGTAGTCCTCGGGGGCGCGCAGCGGCACCCAGCGGTCGATCGCCGCACGCAAGGAAGCGCGTCGCCCGATCGCGCGGACGACGTCGGGCGCAGAGGGGTCGCCGGGGATGCCGAGCACGCTCGCGGCGGGCAGCGGATGCGCCGCGCCGCCCGGGCCGATCACCCACGCCGGGGTGTCGCGCGGGGCGACGACGTCGCCTCCGAGACCGATCTCGGCGGCGAGCGCGGCGACCGTCCCGTCCCGCGTGGCGAAGGACTCAGCGGCCGCATCCGCCTCGACGCCGTCGATGCGGAGCGGGGCGAGCTGCCCGCCGACACGATCCGACGCCTCCAGCAGCGTGACGGGGATGCCCGCACGGGCCAGGTCACGGGTGATCACGAGACCGCCGATCCCTGCGCCCACGACGAGCACCGGCGCGCCCGCGGGTGCGGGCACGCCGTCAGACAGCGGCGAGACCGGTGGGAGCGTGGGTCAGCCCGCCCACGTCGGCTCGGGTGCGACGGAGCCGACCTCGTGCACGAGCCGGACGATGCGCGTGAGTACGTCCGGATCGGTCTCGGGCGGCACGCCGTGACCGAGGTTCACCACGTGTGCGGGGGCGGCTTTGCCGCGCTCGAGGACGTCGAGGACGTGCGCCTCGAGCTTCTCCCACGGAGCCCCGAGCCAGGCCGGGTCGATGTTGCCCTGCAGCACGACGCGATCGTCGAGTCGGCGCGATGCTTCGTCCAGCGGCAGGCGCCAGTCCACACCCACGGCGTCTGCGCCGATCCCCGCCATGAGGTCCAGCACCTCGCCGCTTCCGACACCGAAGTGGATGATCGGCACGTCGAGCCCGCGCAATGCCGAGAGCGTCCGCTTCGAGTGCGGGGCGACGCGGCGCTGGTAGTCGCGGCGTGACAGGGAACCCACCCACGAGTCGAAGAGCTGGACGGCGCTCGCGCCGGCGTCGACCTGCGCACGCAGGAACGCACCGGACACATCGGCGCACCAGTTCAACAACTGGGCCCACGCCTGCGGGTCGGACACCATGAGGCGGCGAGCCCTCAACTGGTCCTTGGACGGACCTCCCTCGACGAGGTACGAAGCGAGGGTGAACGGGGCGCCGGCGAAGCCGATGAGCGGTGTGCTGCCGAGCTCGGCCACCGTGCGTGCGACGCCTTCGCGGATCGGGTCGAGCGCATCCGGGTCGATCGGGCGCAGTCTCAGGATGTCGGATGCCGACCGGATCGGCGCCTCCAGGACGGGCCCACGGCCCGGGACGATCTCGACCGGGACGCCGGCGAGCCGCAGCGGGATCACGATGTCGCTGAAGAACACGGCGGCGTCCACGCCGTGCCGGCGCACCGGTTGCAGTGTGATCTCGCTCGCGAGCTCGGGGTTCAGGCAGGCGTCGAGCATCGCCGTGCCGACGCGGAGCTCGCGGTACTCGGGGAGACTCCGGCCGGCCTGGCGCATGAACCAGATCGGGGTGGTCTCGGGCCGGTCGCCGCGCAGGGCCCGGACGAGCGGGGACGTGGTGGTGCGACCGTCACGGAGGGGATGTGACGCGGGGGAAGACATATGGACCATTGTCCCACCGCAACCTGTCCGTCCGGTGCGGGCGGTGCGCCGGGTGCCCCGGGGGTTACGTACCATGGAGTAGTGCTTCTCTGCGTCTCCGTGTCCCACCGGACGGCGGATTTCGATCTTCTGGGCCGCCTCTCGGAGGCGGTGACCGCAGAATCGGCGACCGCACTCGTGGACGGCGGGCGGGCGCGCGGCGCGGTCCTGGTCTCCACGTGCAACCGGGTGGAGGCGTACCTCGACGTCGAGCAGGGCGCCGACACGAGCGCCGCCGAAGCGACGCTGCGCGCGATCGCGACCGCAGCGGACCTCTCGCGCGACGCCCTCCGCGAGCGGGCCGAAGTGCTCGCCGGGGCTCCCGCACTGCACCACCTGTTCGCGGTGACCTCCGGCCTGGAGTCGATCGCGGTCGGCGAGGAGGAGATCGCCGGGCAGGTGCGCCGCGCCTACGAGTCCGCCCGCACCGCGAAGGCGACGACCCCCGAACTGGACACGGCCTTCCAGCGCGCGGCGAAGGTCTCCCGCGACGTCCGTGCGGCGACGGCCGTCGGCAAGGCCGGACGCTCCCTCGTTCAGTTCGCCCTCCAGCTCGCCGGCACCCGCGTACCCGACTGGCGCCGTACCCGCGCCCTCGTGGTCGGCACCGGCAACTATGCCGCGACGACCGTCGCCGCGCTCCGGACGCTCGGCGTCTCGGACCTGTCCGTCTACTCCCTCACCGGGCGCGCCGAGCAGTTCGCCGAGAAGTATCACGTCCGCGCGGCGCACGATCTGCGGGATGCCGTCGGATCGGCGGATGTCGTGATCACGTGCACGACCACCTACACCGTGACCGTCGGCGATGTGCCCGACGACGCCCGCCGGACGATCATCGACCTCGGCCTGCCGCGCAACGTCGACCCCGCGGTCGGGCGCCTGCCGGGCGTGGAGCTCATGGACCTCGAGCTGATCGCTACGCACGCGCGGCTGCCGATGCTCGCCCCCGATGCGACCGCGCGCGAACTCGTCTCCTCCGCGGCCGCGGTGTTCGCCGCCGAGCAGACCGCGGCACCGGCGATCGTGGCGTTGCGCTCCCACGTGTTCGACGCGCTCGAGGTCGAGCTGAGCCGCCTGTCCGCCAAGTCGATGCCGGCCGAGCAGGCGGCGGCGGTCACCGAAGCGCTCCGGCACTTCGCGGGAGCCCTCCTGCACGAGCCGACCCAGCGGGCCCGGGATCTCGCCGCCGGCGGCCGCGTGTCCAACTTCGAGGCCGGCCTGCACGCGGTGTTCGGGATCGATCCGGCCGCAGCCGGCGGCGCGGTCACGCCGCTCCGCCGTCCCGGCGGACGCGACGAGGACGCGCTCCGCACCGGCTCAGCCGAGCGGGGCTGACCTCACTCGGAGGCGTCCAGCGCCTGGTCGATCGCCCAGCCGTCGCCCGCGGGGATGAGGATGTACGCGTAGCGATCCTCGTAGGGAAGCGCCTCGTCGGTCTGGTTGCCCTGGTCGTCCACCGTGCTCGTGTAGGTCTCGGACGTGAGCACCGTCACCTGGTCGGCGTCTTCGCTCTGGACCGAGGTGACGTTGAGCTTGTAGTCGTCGACCGAGTCGACGAAGCCCTGCGACGCGGCGGTGAAGCTTGCGCAGTCGACGATCTGCAGGCCTTCCCGGAAGTTCTCCGTCGTCGAGGCCTGGAACTTGTCGCAGTCGCCGGTCTGCCACGCCTCGTCGTACAGCTCCACCGTCGACACCGCGCTGGCGCGGTCGGCGTCCGACACGCCCTGCGCGCCGTTGACCAGGCCGATGATGAGCGGGATCAGGACGGCGATCGCCACGACGAGGCCGAGGAGCACGATCCCGACCACGACCCAGACGATCCAGAGCTTCGACTTCTTCGGCTCGGTCGCCGAGATGAATCCGCCGGAAGGAGCCGTCCCCCCGGGGAAGCCGCCCGGGTATCCGGGCGGCGCGGACACCGCGGGACTCGCGCCCTCGGGTGCGAGTTCGGCGGGGAGGGATGCCGCGGCATCGATGCCCTCATCCGACGCGGTCTCGCCGGTCTCGGCATCCGGAGTCTGCACGTGCTCCGTCCACTGCGTCCCGTCCCACCAGCGCAGGGCGCCGCGGCTGTCGTCGTACCAGCCCGGAGGCGTCGTCCTGTCGGCCATCGGCTCATCCCTCTCGCGCGTCGGCCATCGGGAGCCGGTCGCCTCTCGAGCCTAACGGAGCGCGCCGCGGCGCTCTCGCCCTGATCGGATGACGCGGGGCGCGCGACGGGGGCGATAGCGTGACGCGCAAATGGATACCTCGGCCACCAATCTCGCCTGGATCGTCGCCGCGCTGATCGACCTGTCGATCAAGATCGCCGCGCTCATCATCATCCCCCGTCGCCGGAAACCCACCGCGGCGATGGCGTGGCTGCTCGCGATCTTCCTGATCCCGTACGTCGGCATCCTGCTCTACCTGCTCATCGGCAGCTTCAAGCTCCCGAAGCGACGCCGACAGGAGCAGGCGCGCATCGACGAGGAGATCCGGGCGAGCGTGCGCGACAAGGGGCTGGAGACGATGGACGCCGCGTGGCCGCGCTGGTTCCAGCGCGTCGTGCATCAGAACGAGGCGCTCACCGGACTCCCCGCCTCGTACGGCAACGAGGCGACGCTCATCGGCGATTACCAGGCCTCGATCGACGCGATGGCCGCCGAGATCGATCGCGCGACGCGCTTCGTCCACGTCGAGTTCTTCATCGTCGCGTGGGACGACACCACCCGCGGGTTCTTCTCGGCGATGGAGCGCGCGGTCGCCCGCGGCGTGACGGTGCGCCTGCTCGCCGACCACCTGCCGTCGGCGAAGATCCCCGACAGCAAGAAGACCTTCGCCGAGCTCGACCGGATCGGCGTGAAGTGGTCGTGGATGCTGCCCGTCCAGCCGTTCAAAGGCAAGTACCAGCGCCCCGACCTGCGCAACCACCGCAAGATCGTGGTCGTCGACGGGCGGGTGGCCTTCATGGGGTCGCAGAACCTGATCGCGCGCACGTACGACCTTCCGGGGAACATCAAGCGCGGTCTGCAGTGGCAGGAGCTCATGACGCGATTGACCGGACCTGTCGTCGCCGCGGTCAACGCCGTGTTCCTCTCGGACTGGCTGATCGAGACGGGCGAGGAATTGACCGACCGGGTGCCCGCGACCGAGCTCACGGCCTCGACCTCCCCGGACGCGCTGCTGTGCCAGGTCGTGCCGAGCGGACCCGGCTACGACACCGAGAACAACCTCCGCATGTTCCTCTCCCTCATCTACGGCGCGACCGAGAAGGTCATCATCACGAGCCCGTACTTCGTGCCGGACGAAGCGATGGTCTACGCGATCACGACCGCATGCCAGCGGGGTCTGGAGGTGCAGCTGTTCGTCTCCGAGCAGGCCGACCAGTGGCTCGTCGGCCACGCGCAGCGCTCGTACTACAGCGACCTGCTCGAGGCGGGCGTCCGCATCTTCATGTACCCGGCGCCGTACATCCTGCACGCCAAGCACATGTCGATCGACGATGACGTCGCCTTCATCGGATCCAGCAACATGGACATCCGCTCCTTCAGCCTGAACGCGGAGTCCTCACTGCTCGTGCGCGGCGCGTCGTTCGTCCGGGCGATGCGGGAGGTCGAGCAGGGCTACCGGGATGCCGGGCGCGAACTCACCCTCGAGCAGTGGCGGAAGGAGCCGCTGAAGGCGACGTTCTTCGACGGGCTCGCGCGGCTCACGTCCGCGGTGAACTGAGGTCTCCGACGCTCGCGCACGGCGGCATCCGGGATCACCCTTCCCGCATGATGTCCGGCCGCCGCAGCCTGGGTAGCTTTGGGCATCGTCGGCACCTCGCCGCATCCCTCAAGAAAAGGCAATCAAGTGAATATCTGGGAATTCTTCGTCTGGATCTTCTGGGTCTACGTGCTGATCGCGTGCATCTGGATCTTCATCACCGTCGTCATCGACATCTTCCGCGACCCGAGTCTGAACGGCTGGGGCAAGGCGCTGTGGCTGATCTTCCTGGTGTTCCTGCCGTTCCTGGCTGCGTTCATCTACCTGATCGCGCGGGGCCGCGGGATGACCGAGCGGCGAATCGCCGAGTCCAAGCAGGCTCAGGAGCAGGCCAACGCGTACATCCGCGAAGTGGCCGGCACCTCGCCGACCTCCGAGATCGAGTCGGCCAAGAAGCTGCTGGATTCCGGCGCCATCACGCAGGCCGAGTTCGACGCCCTGAAGGCCAAGGCACTCGCCTGATCAGACCCGTCGTCCCCCGTGCCGCCTCGCCGCGCACGGGGGACGCCGTCGTTCAGGGGGTGCTGATGAGCTCGTCGACCGTACGGACCTCCGCGTAGGCGCTGCCGAGCGCGGCGAGGAACGCCGCGTGGACGTCCGGGCCGGCCACGCGCGTGCCCGCGTGTTCGAGATCAGGGGCCGCGCACGCGTCACCCGCCACGGTCACGGAATACCCCAGATCGGATGCCGCCCGCACGGTCGCGTCGACGCACATGCTCGTCATCATCCCGGCGACCACGAGAGAGGAACCCGCGGCGAGGTGGCCCTCGAGGTCGGTCTCGAGGAACGCGTTCGGGTGGTGCTTCGTGACCACGATCTCGTCGTCTGCCGGGGCCACCGCCGGGTGCAGCCGAGCGCCCTCGGTTCCGGCGGCCAGGAATCCGGCATCCGCTTCGAGGCTCTCGTGACGCACGTGAATAACGGGAAGACCCCGGTCTCGGAAGGAGCGGAGGAGCACCGCCGCCCGCTCGGCCGCGGCCTCCGGCCCCACGAGCGGGAAGCGCCCGCCGGGGAAGTAGTCGCGCTGGATGTCGATGAGGATCAGGGTGTCGGGCACGTGGGGAACCCTACTCCCCTGTCTCTCAGGCGAGCGCCGCGCCGAGCTCCGCCACCTGCTCCAGGTCGCGCATGTCCAGAAGCTGGAAGTAGATGCGATCGGCCCCCAGAGCGCCGAGTCGTGCGACCCGCTCGCCGATGTGCGCCGCATCGCCGCAGATCGTGGCTCCGGCGCGGAACTCCTCCAGCGAGCGGCCGGTCGCTGCGGCGCGGCGCTCGAGGACCCGCTCGTCGTCGCCGATGATCGTCGTCAGCGCGACCGAGAGCTTCAGGGTCGCAGGATCGCGATCCACCCGCTCGCACGCTTCACGGACGCGGGCGAAGGCCGTCGCGAGCTCGTCGTCGGGCAGGAAGCCGATGTTGAACTCCGTCGCGAACCGGGCGGCGATCGCGGGTGTCCGACGCGGACCGTTGCCACCGACGATCACAGGCACCGGTCGCTGCACGGGCTTGGGCAGCGCGGGCGAGTCCTCCAGCGTGTAGTGCTCCCCCGCGAAGTCGAACGTGGAGCCCGTCGGCGTCGCCCACAGTCCCGTGATGACCGCGAGCTGCTCCTCGAGGATCCCGAAGCGCTTCTCGGGGAACGGGATCCCGTACGCCCGGTGCTCGGCCTCGAACCAGCCGGTGCCCAGCCCGAGCTCGACGCGCCCGCCGGACATCGCGTCGACCTGCGCGACCTGGATCGCCAGTACGGCGGGGAGGCGATGGGTGGCCGACGACACGAGGGTCCCGAGGCGGATCCGCTCCGTCTCGCGCGCAAGGCCCGCGAGCGTCGTCCATGCGTCGGTCGGACCCGGCAGCGGATCACCCGAGCCCATGCGCATGAAGTGATCCGCCCGGAAGTACCCGTCAAAGCCGGCATGCTCGGTCACCCGCGCGAAAGCGAGCTGGTCGTCGTAGCTGTACCCCTGCTGGGGCTCGGTGAAGGTGCAGAACTCCATCACCCCAGCCTGTCAGAGGGCTCGCCCGCCGACGGACGCGACCACCACCCGGAACGAAAGAAACGCCCCACGAGGGAGCGTCCATCCTGTAGCGGGAGCGGGGCTTGTCCCTCCGCCCCTCACGTCGCCGCTGCGCGGCGGCGTGAGCCTCGGGCGGTGGGGCCCGCCCGCGGATACGGGCCAAGGCAACCACCCTGCGACGAACGAAGAGGCCCCACAGGGGGGCCTCTTCGTTCGTAGCGGGAGCGGGGCTTGAACCCGCGACCTCACGATTATGAGTCGTGCGCTCTCACCAACTGAGCTACCCCGCCGCGTCATGCCGGTGGATGAAC
>JASBUD010000002.1 GCA_030148105.1 Microbacterium sp.
GACCCCGGCGAAGGACAACTATCTGCACGCGTGGCAGAAGCTCATCGAGATCCGAGATGCCGGGCTCACCCGCAGCATCGGCGTCTCCAACTTCCTCGTGCCACACCTCGAGAAGATCGTCGCCCAGACGGGCGTGACACCCGCTGTCGACCAGATCGAGCTGCATCCCGCGCATCAACAGCGCGACATCACCGGATGGGCTGCCGATCACGGCGTCCGCATCGAGTCCTGGGGGCCGCTCGGTCAGGGCAAGTACGACCTGTTCGGGCTGCCCGAGGTGCGCGAGGCCGCGTCCGCGCACGGGAAGAGCCCCGCGCAGGTCGTCCTGCGGTGGCACCTGCAGAAGGGCTTCATCGTCTTTCCGAAATCGGTGCGGCGCGAGCGCCTGGAGGAGAACCTCGACGTGTTCGACTTCACACTGTCGGATGCCGAGATGCAGGCGATCGACCAGGTCGAGCCCGGCGACGGCAGTGGTCGGGTCAGCGCGCACCCCGACGAGGTGAACTGAGCTCAGCTCGTGACGTCGCGACGCTGGCCTGCGGTCAGCGTCGCGGCGAGTTGCGTAAGGGCCGCCGCGAGCGCTTCGCGCTCGGCCGGCGACAGGGTCTCGACCATCGTCTCCCGGCGCCGCCGGCTGCCGTCGAGAGCGGCCCGTGCGGGCGAATCCGCCGACATCGTCGGCGTCAGCACCACGCTGCGCCGGTCGTTCGGGTTCGGTGAGCGGGCGAGGTGGCCCGCGCTCGCCAACCGGTCCACGATCGCCGTCGTCGCGGCGCTGGAGGTACCGAGGGTCCGCGCGATGTCGCTCGGAGTGAGCAGGTGGCCTTCCGCTTCGGCATCCGTCACGAGACGAAGGACGGCGATGTCGTTGCCCCCGAGCCCGAGCGATGCCCGCAGATCACGCTCTTCCTCGAGCAGGGCGTGCTCGAACAGCATGAGCGAGGCGAGAGCTCGCTGTTCCTGCGCGACGGTGTACACGGATGATCCCCTTCTGGAAAAGATCATACGCCGAGAAGATGTTGCATTTACCTAAAAGAACGAGATACTAGTTAGATCAGCTAACTAGGGAGGTTGGGAATGGGCACGCTCTTCTACGGAAACAGCGCCGGGATCCACGTGGATGACCGGACGCTGGAGCATCTGCGTCTGGCGATGGCCGTACGACTGCGTCGCGACGAGTCGTTCATGGTGAGCCTGCCGGTGGAGGAGCTCGGCTCGGGCAGTCGCCGCAACCTCTGGGTCTCCGCCGCGGTTCCGCTGCAGTTCGTCTCGAGCGGGAGCCGCGTTCCTTCGCTGAACCGCCTCTGGATCCAGGCCATGGGGGAGAGCGAGGACTCGACGGGAACGCTCACCGTGATGCCGGAGTCCGAAGCGGCCGCGTACCTCGAACGCAAGCACATGCGTGTCATGAACCAGTTCGGGGCGGAATCATCGCACAGTGAGGTCAGGGTCGCCAGCTGAGCCGACCCTGTGTCCCTCGGCTTTATCATCGACACCATGCCGGAGTATTCGACCGACAGCAGCGGTTACTGGTACGACCAGAGTGACGACGCGCGCAGGCGGCGCGCCATCGCCCTCCTGCAGTCCTTCCGCCTCTACCGGGCTGCGGAGGTCGCGATGCGCCGCCGCACGCGGGACTCGATGTCCATGGGCGAGAACGACCTGCTCGTCCTGCGCTACCTGCTCAAGGCGCATCAGCAGGGGCTCTCGGTGTCACCGGGCGAGATCGCCCGCTACCTGGGCGTCTCGACCGCCTCGACCACCGCGATCGTGGACCGTCTCGAGAAATCCGGGCACGTCCGCCGTGAGCGGCACGCCACCGATCGTCGGAGCATCTACGTCGTGCCCACCGCCGACAGCGACGAGGAAGTGCGGCGCACGCTGGGCGACATGCACGATCGCATGCTGGAGGCCGTGATCGACATGAGTCCGGAGGACATCACCGTCGTCATGGACACCCTCGCGCGCCTCCAGGCTGCCGTCGATAAGGTCGACGCCCACGAACCCGCGGTCCGCTCCGTGTGAACCGCCGATCGGTCTGAGCCGCCGATCGGTGCTGTCAGCCCTCCGCGTTCAGATGAGCGGTGCCAGCGCGCCCGCGGTGAGCGCGAGCGTCGCCGCGATTGCTCCCGCGCCCGTGGCGGCGGCGAACTGCAGCCGGCGCACTCGCGCGTGCTTCTTGATGAGCTGCGGACCGCTCGCGCTCGTCAGGGCGCGTCGCGCCGTCCTCTCGTCAGCGAACAGGCCGGTCGCTTCGCCGCGACGATCCACGGCGACGAACCCCGCGGTGGTGCGCTCGACCGTGCCGAAGAAATCACCGGCGGTGCTGGCGACGACGCTGCTCATGATGCCTCACTAGTTAGCTGAACGAGTTACTCACCTTTCTACCTAAATAAACGACATTCGTCTTCCGCCTTGACCTGTTGAGAGGATGGCGGTATGTACGAGACCGAGCCATCAGCGATCGTCGACGGCGCCGCTCTCACGATCGACGGCTGGCGGGTCGTGTCCTACGCCCAGGTGATCGCCCGTCTCGCC
>JASBUD010000005.1 GCA_030148105.1 Microbacterium sp.
AGAGATCATCGCGACCAACGACATCCAGCCCGACAAGACCTACTGGCGCAACACGATGAAAGCCCCCGGCCGCTGGCCGGGGGCTTTCACAACGTGACCTATGTCGCGACTCAGGTGAGACCTATGTCGCGACTCATCACAACGTGGCGAGTGAGGGATTCGAACCCCCGAAGGCTACGCCGGCTGATTTACAGTCAGATCCCTTTGGCCGCTTGGGTAACTCGCCAGGGCGCACCCGACCGGCTTGTACAGTCGAGCGGAGGCGCGATCACCCATCTTACGCGTCCGGAGCGCGGCGGAAAAATCCGCGCCGCCGAGCGCGGTCAGGTACCGATCCGGTCGAGGTCGATCTCCGCCAGGGACTCGGGAAGACGCAGCAGCGCGCCCTCGAATCGGCACGTCGCGGCGGCGACGTCCATGGCCCGTTCGAGCACGGCGCCCCAGGCGTCCTCCCCCTGCGGCCCGCCGTCCCCGAGGGCGGCCACCGCGGTCGCGAAGGCCGCGTCGCCGGCGCCCATCGTGTCGACGATGCGCCCCGGAAGGTCGGAGATCGGACGCGTCACGGTGACGTCACCCGCCTCGGCCGTCGCCCCCGCCGAACCCTGCGTCGCCAGCACGGCCCGCACTCCGAGGTCGACGAGCCGGGTGCGCAGAGCGTCGAGGGGCTCGTCGTAGAGAAGCTGTGCATCATCCTCGCCCACCTTCACGAGGGCTGCTTCCGCCGCGAGGCTCTCGAACCCGCGGACGAACGCGGACCGGTCCTTCAGCATCCCCGCCCGCGGATTCGGGTCGATCGCGAGCGCCGCCGATCCGGAGCCGAGAGCCTCCGCCAGGAGGCGCGTCTGCTCGATGTCATCGAAAGGCCAGCAGCTGACCGCGACGATGCCCGCCTCGGCGAGCGCCGCGCGCGTGTCGGCGCCGAAATCGAGCGCCCGCGCCTGCGCGGCGGCGTTGAACTCGTACACCGGCTCGCCGCCCGCGCTGCGCGTGCTGACCGCTCGCGAGGATCCGTGCGGCGACGGCGAGGAGATGAGCTCGACGCCGTAGTCGCGCAGGTAGCTCCGGATGTGCGCGCCGGCCTCGTCGTCGCCCACCATCGCGACAAGGGTCGTCGGCACTCCGAGGCGCGTCAGCCCCACGGCGACGTTGAGAGCCGCCCCGCCGACGAACTCGCGGATGCCGCTCTCATCGCGCAGCTCGTCGATCAGCGCATCGCCCACGACGACCACCCGGGCGTTCATGCGTCAGCCCTCGCCGCATCGCGCACCCGCTCGATGAAGGCCTCGGCCCGACGGCGGGTGCCGTCGATGCGCGCATCCACACTCGCCCGCACCTCATTGGGAGCGAGCGGCGCCGCGAGCCGGACGTTCTCGTGGCACGACAGATCGGCGCACATGTACGTGCCCACCGCATCGCCGCGGCGTCCCGCCTCACCCGCCTTCCGCGCCGAGAACAACGTCACCTGGTCGGCGGGCTGCATCGTGTGGCACACGTTGCACAGAGCGGATGCCGCTCGCGAGTTCCCGTCGGCGGCGCGGAGCACGATGCCCACCGGCCGGTCGTCCAACTCGCCGATGAGGTAGCCCCGCCCCCTCGTGCGCGGATCGCGCCACGCGAGGAAGTCCTGGTGGAACCAATCGGTCAGGACGAAGTCGTGCGGCAACGCGAGCACCCGCAACTCATCCTCGTCCGCATTCACGAACACCCCACGGATGTCGCCTTCGGTCAACTGACGCATGAAGCCTCCTCGCCGCCTCGGATCAGTCTACGAAGATCGCTCTTCCGCCGGCGGGTCGGGCTTCACGAGTCGGTGTCGAGTGCCGCGATCTCCGCGTCGGCGATGCCTCCCGCCTGCGGCAGCGTCGCGGAAGCGGATGCCGTCGCCGGCGGCGGCTGGATGCCGGGCAGCGACCACACCGCGAAGGTCGGGCCTTCGGCGGAGAGCACGATCCCGCCGTCCTCGGCGACCCCGAGGGTCGCGTCTCCGAACGCCGACACGGCGGAGCCCGCACCGTGCACCGCTGCCGCAGGCAGCGCGATGTCGAGGTCATCGCGCGCGGCGACCACGAGCACCGACCCCTCCGGGGACTCGCGGACGAACACGACGCCCTCCGGTCCCACGTGCAGCCAGCGCAGCCCGCCGTCGCCGAGAGCCCGGTGGGCGCGGCGCAGACCGATGAGCTCGCGGTACAGGTCGATCCGTGCGCTCACGTCCGACTCCTCGATCCGGTCCCACGGGATCGGCGTCCGGCTCATCTCGCCATCGACACCCGTGAGCCCGAACTCGTCGCCCGCGAAGACGACCGGGATGCCCGGGAGCGTCATCGAAAGTCCCACGGCCACCGGGATCGTGCCCGGCAGCGCGCGGGTCGCGAAGCGCGCGGTGTCGTGCGTGTCCAGCGGCAGCATGGAACCGAGCCGCACGCGCCACGGCAACTGGCTCGTGAACCGCTGCATCTGCGCGACGAACTGGGTCGCGTCGTAGCTCGGCATCCCGGTCGGGATACCGAAGTACCACATCTCGTCGGTCTCCTCGCCGAACGCGTTGATGTGCGGGATGCCGGTCGGATCGCTCAGCCAGGCCCACAGTCCCCGCGTGAAGGCGGGGTAGGTCATCGCCCCATGCCATGCGTCCCCCTGAAGGTCGCTCGCGGCATCGTTCGTGGACTCGGCCACCAGCAGCGTCTCGGGCTCGATCTCGATCATCGTGCGGCGGATCGCACGTCGCACGGACTCGTTCAGGTCGATGTCTCGGAGCCGCCCGGTCATGTTGGCGACGTCGATGCGCCACCCGTCGATGCCGTACGGCGGCGACAGCCACTTCGCGACGATGGAATCCGCCCCCTCGGTGAAGCGTCGGCGCAGCTCGTCCGAGCTCCAGTCGAACTTCGGCAGCGTCGGGGCGCCGAGCCATGATTCGTAGTCCTCGTTCTGATCATCGAGGAAGTAGTAGAACGCGCTTTCGGGCGCCTCGGGGTGACGGTGGGCGGCGCGGAACCACTCGTGCGCCGAACCGGAGTGGTTCGAGGTGAGATCGCCCATGATGCGGATGCCGCGCGCGTGCGCCGCGTCGATCAGGCGGAGGTAGGCGTCATCGCCGCCCAGCAGCGGGTCGACCTCGTCGAACCGCGCCGCGTCATACCGGTGGTTGGACTCCGCCGGGAAGATCGGCGTGTGGTAGATCATCGTGACCCCCAGCGCGGCGATGTGGTCGAGGTGCTCCACGATGCCGTCGAGGTCGCCCCCGAAGAACTGCTGGCCACGTCCCGGGGGCACCGGGATGAGCTCGTCGTCCCACTGGGCGGGAATCGCCCATTCCGGGGTGGGGCGGTCATCAGCCGCAGCCGATCGCGCGAAGCGATCCGGGAAGATCTGGTACATCACGACGTCGCTCGTCCAGCTCGGCGGCGGATTGCCGGCCACGAGCGCGAAGTCGACCGCGTCCAGCGTGTCTATCCCGCTGAGCCCGCCCTGGCTGAGGATCTCGACACGGCCGCCGTCGTGCACGAGGTGCCAGCGATAGCCGTGGCGCGGGTTGGCCACGACGATGCGCGCCGACCACCACTCCCACCCGTCCGACTCGCCGTCGAGCGAGGCCTCCACCCACAGCGGCTCGTGATCGGGGTTCGACCGCACGAGCACACGCTCGAGCGGTCCATAGCCGACGGGGACACGCACACGGACGGTGACCTCGTCGCCGATCTCCGGCGAAGAGTTCGAGACGTACAGCGGTGAGCCGTCGTGGTGGGGTTCAAGGGTGGTCATGGTGTGCCTTTCGAGGAGACGGGCGGCAACGCCGCCGAGGAATCGACGTGGTTGCACGGCCGGTCGCCATGGCAGAGCCCTTGAATTGTTCTTCAGTTATATCGAACGGATGCCGCGCCCGGCGGCATCCGTCACTTCACGGAACCCGAGACCAAGCCGCCGGCGATGTACTTCTGCGAGAACAGGAAGATCAGCATCACCGGGAACGCCGCGAGGATCGCGCCGGCCGAGAAGATGCCCCAGTTCTGCGACTGGAAGCCCGACACGAGCTGGAAGAGCCCGATCGCCACGGTCTGCTGGTTCGGGTCGGTGAGGATGACGCTCGCGATCGCGAATTCGCCGATCGTGCCGATGAAGGTGAGTAGACCCACCACGATCAGGATCGGCGTGACCAGCGGCAGCATGATCGTGAAGAACACGCGCGCGTGTCCCGCGCCGTCGATCTTGGCGGCCTCGTCCAGCGCCGGCGGGATCGTGTTGAAGAAGCCGTACATCAGGAAGATGTTCACTCCGAGCGCGCCGCCCAGGTAGATCATGATCAGGCCCGCGTGCGTGCCGAGG
>JASBUD010000006.1 GCA_030148105.1 Microbacterium sp.
CGTCACGATCGCCGCGGCGATCGTGTTCGCGAGCACGCTGTCCGCGGGGTCGCGCTCCCCTGAGCTCACAGGTTTCGACTCCGCCACGCCGAGCCCGACGCCGTCTTCGTCGTCGGCACCGGCGACGGATCCCGTCGCCGCACCCCCGCTGGAAACCGTCGCCGAGACGCAACCCGTCGCCGATCAGGGAGGCAGCAGCGGCGGCGCAAGCGGCCCGTCGAATCCGCGCCGGCAGGCCACGCAGCGCGCCGTGCAGCAGAGCGAGAAGCAGATCGCGGCCGCCTCGCCGACGGCCAAGCCGACGACGCCGGCCTCACAGGCTCAGACCGGCGGCGGGTCAGGCAGCGGGTCGGGCACACCGACAGGCACCACCCCCAACGGGAACACGACACCCAGCCCGAGTCCGACCGGTGGGAGCTCGGACCCCACCACTGCCAACCCCGACCCGACCACGGACCCGACCACTCCTCCGGCAGACCCGACCGCCGATCCGACCACTCCCCCGGCAGACCCGACGGATCCGCCCGCCGATCCGACCGACCCGCCCGCCGATCCGACCACTCCCCCGGCAGACCCGACCGACCCGCCCGTGGACCCCACCGGTCCGCCGGCCGATCCCACGACACCGCCCGCCGAACCCGACCCCACGACTCCACCCGCTGACCCCGCTCCGGATCCGTCCCCCTCGCCCACCGACCCGGTCTGACCCGCGGAAGCTCCATCGAGATGGCTACACCGAATTCCACCGTCATGCCCGAGCGCCAGGCTGCCCACCTGTGGGAGCGGCAGGCCCGCCCCGCGATCGAGTCGATCGTCGAGCCCGGCCGGCCCGTGCGCGGAGTGATCTCCGGCACCGCCGGCGCCGGAAAGACCGCCGTGCTCGCCGAGATCGAGCGGCTGCTGATCGAGCAGGGTCGTCCGCACCGCTTCCTCGACGAAGCTGCGGACGTTCACGCGATTCCCGCGGATGCCGTCCTCCTGGTCGACGATCTCCACCAGGTGCCGCCGGCGCAGCTGGCGGCGCTCCTGGATCGCGCAGAAGACCTGTCTGCCTCGCTCGTCGTCGCTTCCCGCCCGTCGGCGCAGCACGCCGAACTGGGCCGCGTCCGGCACGCGCTCGAGCGCAGCCGTCCGGCGATCGTGCTCGGCACCGTCTCTCGTTCGGACGTGCTGACCTTCCTCGAGAACTCCGACCGCCGCGCCGAGATCGCGTGCGTCGATGAGGTCCTGGAGTGCACGGGCGGGGTGTCCTGGCTCGTCGCCGAGGCCCTCGCGCTCCACGATCCGCGCGACTGCGCAGCGGATCGTCAGCACCGCGCCGTCCGGCGCGCGGTCGAGGAGCGCGTCGCCCACCGGCTGGAGACGATCGACCCCGCGCTTCGGGACGAGGTCGTGGCGCGCTGCCTCAGCTCTACGCCGCACGGCGACGGCTCACCGCATCAGGAGGATCTCGTCGCCGAGGGATACGCCGAAGGGCTGCTGCTGCGCAACGGCCGTCCTGCTCCCGTCGTCCGCTCGGCCGTGCGCTCCGCGATGCCCACCACGCGCATGGGGGGCATCGCGGCCTCCGCGGTGCAGACGCTCGCGCTCTCTGCCGCCGGCAGCGAGGATGCGTTCGCGGACTGGGTCAGCGGAGAGGCGGACGCCGCCTTCGGACGCAATCTCGTCGAGCAGGCGGACCGGCTTCTCGAACGGGAGCCGGCACGGGCGCTGGAGCTCTACGCCGCCGCGCTGGAGTGCGGCATCGGCGAAGCCGAACTCACGGGACGCCGGGCGCAGGCCGCGTGGGCCACCGGCGACCTCGAGGCGGCGAGCAGCATGCTCGACGACGTGTCGCTGCTGGACGGCGTGCGCGACGGTGACCGCGTCGCCGACACCTCGGCCGCCATCTGGGCATCCCGCGGAATGCTGCGCATGAGCGACGCGGTCTACCGCTCGCTCCCGCCGGTCGGGGCCGAGTCGTGCGCACGCGCCACGATCGCCGCGGTGGGTGTCGGGGATGCCGCTTCCCTGGGCGCTCCGGAGGCCGGTCACGGCCTGCCCTCCACCCTCGGTGTCGCGATGGAGCTCCTCGACCGCGGGTTGCGCGAATCCCTGCGCCCGGACGGTGCGGAAGCCGCAGTGGCCGACCTGGTGCGCGCGTCCGAGATGTACACGGCGTCGGGATCCGCCGCCCCCGTGCCCGAACTTCCCGCCGTGATCGCCGCGATCGTCGCGATCGGCGTCGGAGAGCTCGAGATCGCGCAGTCCAGCATCGACGACGCCCTGTCCGGTGGTCAGGGCGGTGCGATCGCCCGCACGCGGCTGCTGCTGTGGAAGTCCTGGCTCGCGGTGCAGCGCGCCCGGCCCGTGGACGCACGGCAGGCGCTGGCGGACGCCGTGAAGGGCGACGCCGTCCTCAGCGCCCGCGACGCGATGCTCGCCCACGCGATCCGCGTGGCGATCGCCCGCCGCTACGAGGACGCCGCGGCGCTGGACGCGATCTGGGTGGAAGCCCGCGACAGCGTGCTGCGCACGGAGACGGATCTGTACACACTGCTGCCGCTCACCGAGCTCGTGGCCGCCGCCGCCCGTGTCGATGACACCGCGCGCGTGCAGCCGCACTTCGCGCGGGCTCTCGAGATCGTGGAGCGCCTCGGCGCTCCGCCCGTCTGGGCGGCGCACGTGCACTGGTCCGGCATCCAACAGGGGATCCTGCTGAACCGCCCGGACGACCTGAAGCCCCACGCCCGCGTGCTCGTGACGGCCTCCACGCACAGCGCTGTCGCCGCGGTGATGGCGCAGGCGGGCCGCGTGTGGACCGCGACGCTCGCCGGCTCAGTGGATGCCGACGCGATCGAAGCGGCCGCGCACGGTCTCGCCTCGGCGGGACTCGGGTGGGACGGCGCGCGGCTGGCGGGTCACGGTGCCGGGAAGTCCACCGACCGTCGGGTCTCCGCCCGGTTGCTGTCGGTCGCCCGCGAGCTGCACCCGAACGACGGATCGCGCACCCCGCGGTCTGCGGACACCGGCGCGGTCGCGGTGCAGAAGAAAAGCGACGAGTCCGGCGGCATCGTCCTGAGCGAACGCGAGCGCGACGTCGCCCGCCTTGTGCTCCAGGGCAAGACCTACGCCGAGATCGGCCAGACGATCTTCATCTCGCCGCGCACAGCGGAGCACCACATCGCGCACATCCGGCGACGCCTGGGCGCGACATCGCGCTCCGACCTGGTCGCGAAGCTGCGCGTCGTCGTCGAAGACGCAACGTCCTCTGCCGAATCGCAGGGGACTCCCCCCGGATCCCCCTGACGCACCCCCATCGCATCGGGGTTATCCCCGATGTGATCCCCGGACCACCGGATCAGACTGAAGATGAGAATTTGAGGAGACACAGGAGCCACTCATGACCACACCGCTCACCACGATCGCGGATGCGCTGATCGAGTTCATTCTCAGCCTCCTCCGCGACCCTGCAGCCCAGGCCGACTTCGATGAGAACCCCGAGGCGATGCTCGCCCGTAACGGGCTCAGCAACGTCTGCGCCGAGGACGTCCGCGCCGTCGCGCCGGTCGTCATCGACCGCCCGGACGTCCATCCGACGCCCCCGCCGCCGCCGAAGCCCTACCCGAACGACGTCGTGAAGGAGATCAACACCCTCACGCAGAACGTGACGATCGACAACCGCTCGACGGTGATCGACCAGTCGGTGAACCAGAACATCTGGGCCAAGGGCGATGTCACGCAGATCTTCGACAACGAGGCAATCGTCGCTTCCGGCGACG
>JASBUD010000011.1 GCA_030148105.1 Microbacterium sp.
CCTCGGCGCCGGCGAGGCGCAGCTCGCGCGCGGCGACGGTGAGCGTCCATCGACTGTCGGCCAGATCGTCCACCAGGAGCACCGGCCCCGGCGGGATCTCGAGCCCCGTCGCGTCGAAACGGTCCCAGAGCCCGGAGAGGCGGAACACGCTGTTGCCGCCCGGGGCGCCGCTCGGGCCGCCGCCCCGGATGGCCAGCGTGCCCAGGTACGGCAGCCGACCGACCGCCGCGAGCTGCTCGGCGAGGGAACCGACGAGCTGCGGGTGGCGACGGGACGGCAGGGCGACGACGGATGCCGGCCGCGCCGTCCAGGGCCAGTCGGCGAGCACCCGGACCACGGCGTCGCGCATCGCCGGCGTGAGCGGAGCGTCGGCTGCGCCGCCCTCGAGCAGGGCGCGCAACGAGCCGCCCCAGCCGAGATCGGTGAGCCGCGCGAGCGCACGGCCCTCTTCGGCGCGCTCGGCCGGCGGGATGTTGCCCTTCAGAGGGATGCCGAGCTTGTCGCCTCCGGTCGGCCACTGCGCCCGCGGCTCGATGGGGACGCCCACGCGCGCCAGCGACGCGTCGGCCGAGCCCGTGGCCGCTTCCGCGATGTCGGTGGGATACCAGGCTCCTGCGCACGCGTCGCACCGCCCGCACGGCGCCGCGGTCGGGTCATCGAGGGTGCGCTGGAGGAACTCCATCCGGCATCCGTCCGTGCGCTCGTAATCGAGCATGTGCTGCTGCTCGATCCGGCGCGCCTGCGCGATGCGCTCGTAGCGCTCGGCGTCGTAGGTCCACGGCGCGCCGGTCGCGACCCAGCCGCCGCGCACCCGGCGCACCGCACCGTCCACGTCGAGCACCTTGAGCAGCAGCTCCAGCGGCGTGCGACGGATGTCGACGAGCGCCTCCAGGGCCGGAGTGGACAGCGGGTGGTCGCCGAGCTCGGCGATCACCCGCTCAGCGCGCTCCTGCGTGGGCATCGACGCCGTCGCGAAGTAGCGCCAGATGTCGGGGTCTTCGGGACCGGGCAGCAGCAGGACGTCGGCGTTCTCCGTTGCCCTCCCCGCTCGGCCCACCTGCTGGTAGTACGCCACGGGGGACGACGGAGCGCCGAGGTGCACGACGAAGCCGAGATCGGGTTTGTCGAACCCCATCCCCAGCGCGCTCGTCGCGACGAGCGCCTTCACCCGGTTGGCTTTCAGCAGAGCCTCGGACTCCTCGCGCTCGGCGGCATCCGTCTGCCCGGTGTACGCGCGCACGTCGTGGCCGGCATCCCGGAGCAGCCGCGCGACGTCCTGCGCACCGCTCACCGTCAGGCTGTAGATGATGCCCGAGCCGGGCAGGTCGCCGAGGTGCGTGAGCAGCCATGCGAGGCGTGCCCGGGCGTCCGACAGCCGCAGCACGCCGAGCCGGAGCGACGCGCGCGCGAGGGGCCCGCGGATCGTGACCACCTCGACCCCGCCGCCGGCCAGCTGCTCCTCGACATCGGTCACGACCCGGCTGTTCGCGGTCGCCGTCGTGGCGAGGATCGGCACCCCCGCCGGGAGCCGGCGGATCAGCTCGCCGAGCCGCCGGTAGTCGGGACGGAAGTCGTGGCCCCAGTCGCTGATGCAGTGCGCCTCGTCGACGACCAGCATCCCCATGCGCTCGACGAGCGCCGGCAGCTGCTCGTCGCGGAACGCCGGATTGTTCAGCCGCTCGGGCGAGAGCAGCAGCACGTCGACGTCGTCGTTCTGCAGCCGGCCGAGCACGTCGGACCACTCGTGCGCGTTCGTGGAGTTGATCGCGACGGCGCGCACGCCCGCGCGTTCGGCGGCGGCGATCTGATCGCGCATGAGGGCGAGCAGCGGCGAGACGAGCACCGTCGGCCCCGCGCCCCGGCGGCGGAGCAGGAGCGTCGCGACGAAGTAGACGGCGGACTTGCCCCACCCCGTGCGCTGGACGACGAGGGCACGGCTGCGGTCGTCGACGAGGGAGCGGATCGCCTCGAACTGCCCGTCGTGGAAGTCGGCGTCCGGCGCACCCACGAGCGTGCGGAGGATCTCGAGGGCGGCCGTGCGGGTCTCATCGCTCATCCGATCGAGTCTCGCATCACCCTCCGACTTCACCCCGCCGATATCACCCGATCTGCATGACGTCGCTCGGTGGAGGTCTGCCTAACGTGATCATGAGCCGAGACGGCTCCCACGAAGAGGAAGGTTTTCCATGGCCGAGAACGAGGACGAGTACGGGCCTGTCGACTATCTGATCGTCGAGTTCCCGGCGGGCGCGCAGAACTTCACCGGCGAGATCGCCGAAGAGATCGTGCGGCTCGTCGACGCCGGGACCATCCGGGTCATCGACATGATCGTCATCACGAAGGACGCCGACGGCAACCTGGACGCCGTCGAGCTCTCGGACACCGAGGACCTCGGCCCGCTCACCCAGATCGAGGCGGGCCTGGCCGGCCTGCTCGCGGAGGACGACGTCGAGATCCTCGCCGCGGAGATGAGCCCGGGCAGCGTCGCCGGAGTCCTCGTGTACGAGAACCTGTGGGCGGCGCCCTTCGCCGCTGCCGCGCGTCGCGCCGGCGGCGTCGTGATCGCGGACGGCCGGGTCAACCCGGTCGACGTCGCCGCCGCCTTCGCCGCGCTGGAGCTCGTGGAAGCCGAGGCCGAGTTCGACGAGGCGCTGGACGAAGCCGTCGAGGCCGAGATCGCTGCGGAGGAAGCCGCCGAGAACCGCTGATCGCGCCGGTTGCGCGATCGGCCTCCGGGGGGAGGCCGCACGGGGGTCGTCGCCCTGCAGGAGAATGGGTCCTGCGTGGCACGGCCCCCGTGTCGCGTCGGAGGGTGATCATGAGCACGTCCACGTCGCCCCAGCGCACCCACCGCTACCTCCGACTCGCGATCGGCGGCACGGTCGTGGTGATCTTCGTCGCCGTCCTCGCGGCGGTCCCGGCGTTCGGCTGGCTCTCGGCGATCAGCGACTACTTCTACACGCCGGCGCGCAACGCCTTCGTCGGGGCACTGATCGCGGCATCGCTCGCTCTGCTCGCCCTGTCCGGCCGCGGAGCCGAGCGCGTGATCCTCGACGCGGCGGCGCTCTTCGCTCCCCTGGTCGCGCTCGTTCCCACCGTGATCGGGTCGGCGTCCGTCCCGGGCGTCGACGTGCCGTGCAGCCCCTGCGTGCCGCCCGTGGCGCGGCCCGACGTCGCGAACGGCGTGGTGACGTATCTGGTCGTGCTCGCCGTGGTCCTGGCGGTCGCGCTCGTCCTGCGCACGCTCGGACAGGCCCCCGGATCGCTGTTCTCGATCATCCTCGGCGTGATCGTGCTGGTGTTGGTGACCGTGACCGGTCTCATCGCTCCGGAGGCGTTCCTGAGCTTCGCGCACGTGAGCGCGACGGTGATCTTCTTCGGGCTGATCGCCGCGGATGCCGTCCTCAACGCGTTCTGGCGCACGTCGAGCCGGATGCCGCCCCGGTGGCTGCGGATCACGTACATCGCGATCGCCGCCGTGCTGGTCGTGGACATGATCGTGCTGCTGGCCGCGACGTTCGCGCGACGGGATGCCGATGGGGCGGCTCCGCCGTGGATCCTCGTCGGCGAAGCCGTCGCCCTCGTGGTGTTCCTGCTGTTCTGGATCCTGCAGACCTGGCAGCGCTGGGACGAGGATGATCCCGCATCGCTGCTCCCGGCCGACCGCCGGCTGCCACCGCTGCGCCGCGCTCAGGCGACGGTGGACCGGTAGATCCGGGCCTCCCACGGCGCCAGCCGGCCCCCGACGCCGGCGTGTTCGGGCAGATTCGTCAGCACGAGCCGGTCGCCCGCGAGGTCGCACTCGACCGCGTCGTCGGAGAGGTTCGCCACCACCAGGAGGCGCGTCCCCTCGGCTTCGCGCGTGTAGGCGAACACTGCCGGGTCGTCGGGGAGCAGCATCCGGAAGTCGCCCTGCACGACGACGGGGTCCTCGTGCCGCAGCGCGATCAGGCGACGGTAATGGGCCCACACAGAACCCGGGTCGCCGACCTGGGCCGCGGCGTTCACGCGCTCGTGGTTCGGGTTCACCCCGATCCACGGGGTGGCGGAGGTGAAGCCGGCGCCGGGCTCGGCGGTCCACTGCATCGGCGTGCGGGCGTTGTCGCGACCCATTGCGCGCAGCGCCGCCAGCACATCCTCCGGCTCGTGACCCAGGAGATCGACCGCGGTCGCGTAATGGTTGATCGACTCGATGTCGCGGAGGGCACCGATGTCGTCGAACGGCACGTTCGTCATTCCGAGCTCTTCGCCCTGATATACGTAGGGCGTGCCGCATTGGAGATGCAGGACCGTGGCCAGCGCGGTCGCCGACGCGTACCAGTGCTCGCGGTCGTTCCCCCAGCGCGAACGATGCGCGGCTGGTCGTGGTTGTTCCAGTACAGGCTGTTCCAGCCGTGCTCGGCGAGCGCCTCCTGCCAGCGCGCGAACGAGCGCTTCAGGTCGCGGAGGTCGAGCTCGCCGACGTTCCACTTGCCGCCGATCTGGTCGAGTCCGACGTGCTCGAACTGGAAGATCATGCTCAGCTGACCCGTGCGCGAGTCGGTCAGCCGGGCGGCGAGCTCGGGCGTCGCATCGGGCATCTCGCCCACCGTGAGGTAGTCCTGCTCCCGGCCGTCGAAGACTTCGGCCTTCATCTCGGCGAGGAACTCCTGAAGCCGCGGGCCGCTGCGGAAGAACGGCATGCCGTCACCGAAGCCCGTGGGGAGAACTTCGCCGTCGGGAAGGGCGAGGTCTTTCGAGATGAAGTTGATGACGTCCATGCGGGATCCGTCGACGCCGCGGTCCAGCCAGCGGTTCATCATGTCGTACACCGCGCGGCGCACGACCGGGTTCTCCCAGTTGAGGTCGGGCTGCTTCCGGGAGAACAGGTGAAGGTAGTACTGCCCGCGCGCAGGCTCCCACTCCCACGCCGAACCGGAGAAGAAGGAGCCCCAGTTGTTCGGCTCCGCGCCCGGCCGGCCGCCGACCGCACCTGGACGCGGATCGCGCCACATGTACCAGTCGGCGTGTTCGGCATCCCGACCCGACCGCGAATCGACGAACCAGGCGTGCTCGTCCGATGTGTGGTTGACGACGAGATCCATCACGAGCTTCATCCCGCGCGCGTGCAGCTGCGCGATGAGCTCGTCGACATCGGCGAGCGTGCCGAACGTCGGGTCGATGTCCTCGTAGTCGCTGATGTCGTAGCCGTTGTCGTCGTGCGGCGAGCGGTACACCGGCGAGAGCCAGATGACGTCCACGCCGAGATCGTGCAGGTAGTCCAGCCGGGAGACGATCCCGGGGATGTCGCCGATGCCATCGCCGTCGGAGTCCTGGAAGCTGCGCGGGTACACCTGGTAGACCACGGCGGAGCGCCACCACTCCCGGCCCGGCTGACTGTGCGACATGCTCCCAGCCTGGCACGCGCGCCCGGTTCCGCGCGGGCGCGGGCGCGCGGGGCTGCAGAAGTCCCGGTACGATCGGAGGGACTTTGGAGAGAGGTAGCGATGATCGTTCTGTTCGCTCTGTACCTGGTGCTGTTCCTGGCGGGCTTCTACCTGCTCGGTCTCGCATTCACCGTGTCGGCGTTCCAGGGGCTGATCTTCGCTGCCGGCATCCTGGTGATCTCCCTCGCCGTGGGGCTGCTCTTCCACACGCAGAGTCGCCGGTCCTGACCTTCCGGCCATGAGTGCAGCTGCCCGCTCCTGGGTGCTGCACGTGGACCTGGACCAGTTCATCGCCGCGGTCGAAGTGCTGCGGCATCCCGAGCTCGCCGGACTCCCGCTCATCGTCGGCGGCCGGGGCGACCCGGCTGAACGGGCGGTCGTCTCCACCGCGTCCTACGAGGCCCGCGCATTCGGCGTGGGGTCGGGGATGCCGCTGCGGATCGCCGCCCGGAAGATCCCCGACGCCGTCATCCTCCCCGTCGACCATGCGGCCTACGACGCGGCATCCGCCGTCGTGATGGCGACCCTCCGCGCGCAGCCCGGCGCGGTCGTGCAGGTGCTCGGCTGGGACGAGGCGTTCGTCGGCGTCGAGACGTCCGACCCGGAGGCGTACGCGCGGGATGTGCATTCGGCGGTGCTCGAGGCGACCCGGCTGCACTGCAGCGTCGGTATCGGCGACACGCTCGTGCGGGCCAAGGTCGCCACCGGGTTCGGCAAGCCGCGCGGCGTGTTCCGCCTCACGGTCGAGAACTGGCTGTCGGTGATGGGTGATCGGCCCACGATCGAGCTCTGGGGCGTCGGGACGAAGATCTCGCGCCGGCTCGCAGGGCTCGGCATCCGCACCGTCGCCGAGCTCGCGCAGGCCGACCCGGCGGCCATGATCGCCGAGTTCGGCCCGCGGATGGGCCCGTGGTACGCGCAGCTCGGGCGCGGCGAGGGCGCGAGCGTCGTGGACGACACCCCGTGGGTCGCGCGCGGGCACAGTCGTGAGACGACGTTCAACGCGAACCTCGAGGACCGTGCCGAGATCGACGCGGCGCTGGACGACCTGCTCGCGCAGGTGCTGGCCGACGTCGCGGCCGAGGGCCGACCCGTCGTCGGGCTCGGGCTCAAGGTGCGGTACGCGCCGTTCACGACGAAGACGTTCACGAAGAAGATCGCCGGCACCGCGGACCCGGCGGTCATCCGCGGGAAGCTGCGGGAGCTCGCGGCGAAGATCGCGCCGGACCGCGCGGTGCGCTTGCTCGGGGTTCGCGCCGAGATGGCGATGCCGGAGGGGGCCCGCGAAGGCCACACCCCCACCCGCGGCGGCTGGTAGCGCACGGGTCGGGGTTGTCAAGCCCTTGTCCGGTCGGCCGGGGTCGGCGTGGGATGGATCCACGAGCGGCGCAGACACGAGCCACTCGACCTCGAACGAAGGAGACAGCCATGGGCCTCGACGACAAGATCAAGAACGCGGCACAGGACCTCACAGGCAAGGGCAAGGAAGCGGTCGGCAAGGCCACCGACAACGAGCGTCTCGAAGCCGAGGGCGAGCGCGACCAGGCGGCCGCGAACCTCAAGCAGGCCGGCGAGAACGTGAAGGACGCGTTCAAGTAAACACACGCCCCCCACGCGGCGGCCGGGACCGAGAGGTCCTGGCCGCCGTTCGCGTATCGGGGCCTCAGCGCAGATACGCATCGACGAACAGCGGCCCGCGGATCTCGCGCAGGGTGTCGATCAGCCGGTCGATGCCGCGCCGCCCGAGCGAAGAGAGCTGCAGGTCGTACGGGCCGAGCTTCTCGAGCTTGCCGGTGCGGATGCGCACCACCTCCCAGCGCGCGGCGCGCAGCATCCGGTCCTTGCGTCTGTCCGTGTCTTCGCGTGAGCCGACGTGTTCGAGGCCGAACCGGCCGGTGCTGTCGTACTCGATCGCGACGCGGAGCTCCGGCAGCAGGATGTCCGGCCACACTTCGAGGTGGTCGAAGAACGGGCGGCTGATCCGGACCGCGTTCATGCCCGGCGTCACCTCGAGCCGGGCGAAGATGTCGGCGCGCAGTCGGGCTTCGACGGCGGATGCCGGCCGCGGCGCGCACGCGCTGACGAACGGCTCGCCCGCGGGGAGCGCCGGGGTCTTCGGGCACAGAGTGCGCGGCCGCTTCACGCGCGGCGGCGCCGGGGTCGGGCGTTCGGTGCGCGGTGGGGCCGGGGATGCGGCCGACGGCGTCGGGCCTGAAGCGCTCGGCGGGGCCGGGACCGCCGCCGGGACCACTCGCTTCGGCGCGGCGAGCTCGGCGCAGTCGGGACACCACGCGGACCGACGGCGCTGCCGCCCCGGACGCGCGCGCTGCTCGGACGGCGTCGCGACGAACCGGTGCCCGGACTCGCACTCCCACAGCAGCAGCACGTCGGCCGCAGGGGGCACCTGGGTGAGGGTGATGCCCGCGTTGAGCTCCGGGTGGTACTGGCGGATCAGCATCGGGTACGCCGCCCACGCCTCGCGGTAGGTGCCGACCGGGTACGGGACCTCCGCACCGCGCGAGAACTGCCTCCGCGCCCACCACGCCCGCACCGGTTCCGCCATGCCCCGGACGCTAGCGGGGGCCTCCCCCACCGCACCGAGGTGTCACCCGCAAGACGACCAGAGCCGCCACCTTCCCGACGCGAAGAGCCGTCAGCGCCGCCGCTTGCGCCGCGGCTCGTCCAGCCCGAGGCGGATGCGCGTGAGCTTGCGCTCGCGCACGATGAAGAGCGCCCCCACGAGCCACAAGGGCACCTGCGTGAGGAACGCGATCCGGAACGCGTCGAGCGTGAACGTGTCGGGCGTGCCCGCTCCCTGCAGGTCGAGCGCGAGACCGATCAGGAAGATCGCGATCATCCCGGCGAGGAACCCGCCTGAGTTCGTGATGCCCGTCGCGGTGCTCAGCCGGTGGCTCGGGTTGTGCGTCCGTGCGTGATCGAACGCGATCATGGATGCCGGTCCCCCCGTCGCGAGGGCGACCACGAGCACGAACAGCAGCCACAGCGGCGCAGGACCGGGCCACGCGATCACCACGAGCCACGCGATCATCTGCACGGCGATCGTCGGCAGGACGAGCGCGCGGGACCGCATGTGCGGCAGGCGCCCGGAGAGCAGACCCATGACCGGGCCGATCGCGATGCCCGAGAGCACCAGCACGGTCGTGATCGCCGCCGCCTCGGCCTGCGTGCGCCCCTCCCCCGAGGTGAGGAACGGGACACCCCACAGCATGATGAACGCGGTTCCTGCGAACGGTGTCGTGAAGTGCGACCAGAACGCCAGGCGCGTGCCGGGGTGCGACCAGGCGGCGCGGATGCCGACCCTGGTGTCCACGGCCGACGTGACGACCCTGATCGCCCCGGTGTCGGTGTCGACCGAGACGTCTTCGGCCCGATCGGGCGGATGGTTGCGGATGACCGCGAACACGAGCACCGCGAACAGGATGCCGAGCCCGGCGACGCTGCCGAACGCGATCGACCAGGAGGTGGCGTGCAGGAGCGCAGCGAGCGGAATGATCGCGATGATCTGACCGAGCTGTCCGAGGATGCCGGTCATCTGCACCATCACCGGACCGCGCTGCGCGGGGAACCAGGTGGCGATCACGCGCAGGACGCTCGGGAAGACCATCGCGTCGCCGGCGCCGAGCAGCATGCGGGCGGCGATCGCGATGCCCACGTTCGGCGAGAGGGCCATGACGAGCTGGCCGACCGCCATCAGGATCATCCCGATCGTGATGATCGGGCGCGCACCCCAGCGGTCCAGCCACACCCCGACCGGGATCTGCATGGCGCCGTAGACGCCGAGTTGCAGCACCGCGAACATCGACAGGGTCGACGCGTCGGCGGAGAACCGATCGGCGGCGTCCACGCCGACCGCGGCGAGCGACGTGCGGTTCGTGATCGCGAGGACGTAGGCGGCGACCCCGACGCTCCAGATCGTCCACGCGCGCCAGGAGGGCGTGGGGAGCGCGGGAGAGGTCACGGGTGTCCGACGGTCGGCAGTGGGGGATCCCTCCACCGTACTCCCGCCGGACACCCGGCCCCGCGGTGCGCCTCAGAGCGCGCGCAGCTTCTCCAGGAGCGGAGCGGCCGCTTCGGCCAGGAAGCGCTCCTGCCCCTCATCACCGACCTGGACGAGGGCGACGTCGGTGAAACCTGCGTCGAGGTACTCCTTGACGCCCTCCGCGATCCTGTCGAGATCGGGGCCGCACGGAATCGAATCGGCGACGTCTTCCGGCCGGACGAACCGGCTCGCCGCCGAGAAGCCCGCCGGCGTCGGCAGGTCGGCGTTCACGGCCCACCCCCCGGCGAACCAGCGGAACTGGTCGTGCGCGCGCTCGCGCGCGACCTTCTCGTCCGGATCCCAGCTGATCGGCATCTGACCGATCTTGCGCGAGCCCTTCCCGTGGGCGGCATCCCAGGCTTCGATCAGGTCTCCGGCGGGCTGCACCGCGATCAGGTGATCGGCCTGATCGGCGAACCGCTCGATCGAGCTGTCACCCGAGACGGCGACGCCGATCGGGACGCCGCCCTCGGGGGCGTCCCAGATGCGCGCGGAGTCCACCCGGAAGTAGTCGCCCTCCCACGTGACGAGCTCACCGGTGTGCAGCTCGCGGATGATGTGGATCGCCTCCTCGAGCATCGCCTGGCGCACCTGCACCGCGGGCCAGCCCTCGCCGATCACGTGCTCGTTCAGGTTCTCGCCCGATCCGAGCCCGAGGGTGAAGCGCCCCTCGGAAAGCAGCTGCAGCGTCGCGGACTGCTGGGCGACGACCGCGGGGTGGTAGCGCATCGTCGGGCAGGTGACGTAGGTCATGAGCTCGACGCTCGACGTGGCCTGCGCGACGGCACCGAGCGTGACCCAGGCGTTGGGCGAGTGGCCCTGGCTCGTGAGCCACGGTGTGAAGTGGTCGCTGGAGACTTCGAATTCGAAGCCGGCCTCCTCGGCCGCGACGGCGTAGCGCACGAGGTCGCGGGGTCCACTCTGCTCGGTCATGAGGGTGTAGCCGAAACGGGGCATGGGGGTCCTTCCGGGTCGTCGGGGGGGTCTCCACTCTGCGCGCCCGCACCCCGGCGCTCCGGGGGCTTGACCGAGACGACTCGGCGTGCCACGCCGGCGGTCGCCGGAGGGGGTGTGCCGCGCGGCCCGCGCGAGTAGAGTGTCGCCGTCGACTCGGGGGAGCGGCGCAGTGCGGGGGCACGATGGCGGGACAACGGGATCCACGCATGGTCGCGGCGTTGTCGCGCGTGTTCGAGCGGGCGCCCTCGATCACGGTGCCGGTCGGCGAGCTGGGCGGCGTGGTCGACATGGTCGCCGGCGCGTCGGGCGAGACGCTTCCCCGGCTGGACCTTCTGCGGGCCGGCGATCTGCTGAACATCGGATTCCGGTTCGTGAACCTCGACCGGAACGAGGATGCCGGCATCCCGGTCCTCGTCCGTCGCGACGCCGGCAAGCCCGCCTTCCTCGTCGCGGTGTTCGGACCCCAGCACCTGCTCGAGCAGGCGTTCTTCGACCCGGCCGGTCCGGCCGGCGCCTTCGCGACGGAGCCGGTGCCCGGTGACGGAAACCGTGCCGCGGCACCGCCCGGCGGCGCGGAGGTCCCGAGCTATCCGGTCAAGGCGCGCATCGCGCGCGAGAGCCGGGTCGCGTACGCGGTGGCCGATGAGCGCATCCCGTTCACGGCGGCCGGTCTGCTGCACGCGATGCGGGTGCTGCCCCTGAGCGTCGTGCCGCACGCCGAGCATGCGGCGCCGCTGATCCGCTGGCAGGAGCTCGCGGTGGAGCGCGGGGCGATCGCATCGGTCGACGCGCGGGTGCGGGTCTCCCGCCGCGCCGCGGTCCGCCGCAGCCTTCGGCGGACGGACGCCGCGTTCGTCGACCTGACCGCGGCGGTGCAGCTGCGGCGCACCGCCGCCGAGCTGGAGGAGCGGTTCGGGGCGGCCGCGGCGGTGGCCGCGGTCACGACCGATATCCGGCCGGGCCTGGAGATCGGGCCGCGCATCCCCATCGACGTGCGCCCACCGGTCCCGCGGCCGCCGACCGAGACCGAGACGGCCCTGGAGATCCCGTGGCGGCTGCAGCTCAGCCCGCACTCGCGCGGGGCGTTCGCGCACGCGCTGCATGAGGCGGAGCACGACGGACGGATCGAGCTGTGGCACTCACGGCTCGCCACACGCACCGACGGCCCGGCCGACCTCGACCCGGCGAGCGCTCCGCCGCTGGACGAAGCCCGGGCTGCCGCGCGCACGGTGCGCGCGGTGTGGACCCGTGACTTCCGGACGCCCGAAGCCGCGGCGGCCCGCGAAGCCGTCTTCCCCAGCGAGGACTTCGGCAACCCCGCGACCCTTCCTCCGTTCCGCGCGAGCCTGACCGTCCGCGATCGCATGCAGCTCGTGCACCTCACCTCGAACCACCGGTGGCCGGGGTACAAGCCGCAGCCCGCGGCTGTCGAGCGCCTCATGCTGACCGCCCCGGGGGGATGGCTGGCGCTGGAGGCGCACTTCGATCCGGCCCGCGCCGAAGGGCTGTCGATCCAGGAGTGGCGTCATCGGGCGACCCTCGGCCGCGATCACTACGTCAAGGTCGTCTATCAGGGCGTGCTGCTGCCGTTCGGCCACCGCGCCTCGCTCGTCAAGGTCACCGAGCGGCGGGTCAAGGCCGACGGCCGCGCGACGCTCTACCAGCGGCTCTTCGTCGTCGTCCGCGAGCCGGAGCGGCGGTTCCTCGCGACGGGAACGAAGAAGTTCGACAATCGGATGCCGCTGCGCTGGGTGCGGCTGCTCACGCAGGAGACACCGCCGCTCTCCGCCCCGCGCACCCTCCTGACCGGAGCACCGGGGCAGATCTTCGTCCCCGAGGTGGCCGAGGGCGACGGTCCGGCACCGGGACCCGGCGCGCCGGGCGCCGGCACGCACGCCTTCCACTTCCGCTTCCTCGCGAACGACATCGCCAACCGGCTGGTCGAGTTCGAGGGCCCCGCGGTGTTCGTCGAGAAGACCGTCTTCGAGGGCGCCGCGTCCCGGGAGGCCGCACTGGCGGCGGCGAACGCGGTGGACACCACCTATCCGCTCCTCGGCCAGCGGCTCGCGTTCGCGCCGCCCCTGGACCCCGACGACACGACGCTCGCGACGCAGCGCATCCGCTTCGACGCCGAGTTCGACACGGTCACGAAGGAGAAGTCGACCAACTTCGTGCTTCCCGTCATGCGCGTCGCCCACGCGCCGGTGCCCGCGATGTCCGCGTTCACCGGTCAGACCGGCGCCCAGGCCCTGACGTATGCGAAGGCGTATCGCGAGCACGGTGTCGGCGCCGGGGCGAATGCCCCCGGCAATCAGGGCGGGCTGTTCCTGCAGCTGTCGGATGACAGCGGCACTCCTCTGCCTCCGGCATCCGCCGTCACGATGGGGTTCTCGACGCAGTCCCAGCGCTCCGGCGGCTTCGTCAGTCCGAGCGTCGCCGTGACCGCCCTCGCCCGCCGCGTCGGCCCCGTCGGCGGCGACCTCACCCAGCTCGCGTCGAACGCCGCGGGGTTCGACGTCGGCGGCATGTTCGGCCTCGATGCGGCGAAGCTGTTCGGCATCCTGCCCCTGTCCGAGCTCCTGCCCTCCTCGGGCGGACCGCTTCCGGCCTTCGTCACCAAATCGGTCAACGTCGTCGTCGACCTGGGATCGTCGATCACCGAGGCGAGGGCGTTCCTCGCGGCGCAGAGCGCTCCGCTCGCCGCGCAGTCCGCGGCGGTGCAGCAGGCAGCCGCCGATCTCGGCGTCTCCGCGGCGGCGGTGGCCGATGCCCTCGCGGCGGTGCTGCAGCCGCCGCATCCGCCTCAGCCGTTCGACGTGCTGCTGACGCAGGTCGCCGGTGACGCCCGCGCCCTCGCCGATCGTCTCCGCGAGATCGGCGACGCGCTCGCCGTGGCGCGACCGGAGCGTGAGCGCCTGCTGGCGCTGCTGGACAGGCTGGCGGACCTCGTGACGGATGCCGCGACCGTCGCCCAGGCCGTTCAGGCCTTCGCGACCGGCGCTCTGCTGCCCGAGCGGGTGAGTGCCCGACTGGAGTGGAGCACACCGCTCGTCCCGTGGCCGCCCACGGGCGTCAGCCCGCCGGTGTTCCGCCCGGAAGGCGACGGCGTGCTGCGGTTCGTCTCGGAAGTGCAGGCGCCGCTACGCGGCGGAGGGCCGACCACGCTCGTCTCGTGCGCCCTGCCGCCGTTCACGGTGACGCTGTTCGGCGACACCGGCTTCCTCGCGATCCACGTCACGGTGATGGAGTTCTCCGTCCAGCCCGGCCGCAAGACCGACGTGAACGTCGAGCTGAGCGACGGCAAGGACGGCCGCGCCGAGGGCATCGAGTTCCTGGGGCCGCTCGCGTTCGTGAACACGCTCAAGGAGATCATCCCGTTCGACGGCTTCAGCGATCCGCCCTATCTCGACATCCAGCCGAGCGGACTGAAGGCCGGCTTCGATCTGCAGATCCCGGATCTCGCGGTGGGGGTGTTCGCACTGAGCAACATCCACGTCGGCGCCGAGCTCTCGGTGCCGTTCATCGGCGAGTCTCTCGAGTTCCGTTTCTTCTTCGCGACCCGCGAGAACCCGTTCCGCCTGCAGGTCGCGTTCTTCGCCGGCGGCGGGTTCTTCGCGCTGACGGTCTCGCCGAAGGGACTGAAGGTCATCGAGGCGGCGTTCGAGTTCGGCGCCGCGGTGGAGATGAGCTTCGTGGTCGCGTCGGGCAGCCTGTCGGTCATGGCGGGCATCTACTTCCGCCTCGAGCTGCAGGGCGACACCGAGGCCGTGCAGCTCACCGGCTACTTCCGGGCGCGCGGTGAAGTGGACGTCCTCGGACTGATCTCCGCCGCGATCGAGCTCTACCTCGAGCTCAGCTACCGCTCGATCGGAGGAGCCTCCAAGGCCGTCGGCAAGGCCTCGATCAGCATCGAGGTGTCGGTGTGCTTCCTGTCCTTCTCGGTGTCGGTCTCGTGCGAGAAGCAATTCGCCGGCTCGAGCGGCGACCCCACGTTCCTGGACACGATGGACCGGTACGTCGATGACCGCGGGCTCGAGCAGGACCCGTGGGCGCGGTACTGCGAGGCGTTCGGAGTGGAGGCGCCGTGAGCACCGAGGCCGCGATCTTCACGGCTATCCCCGCGGGCCGGATGCCGGAGCACGGGCTGCTGAAAGTGACGGTGTTCGTCACGCCGAGACTCTCCACCGGCGCGCCGGCCGGGAGCGGCATCCGTCTCCCCCTCGCGGACTTCGCGGCGTTCGCGAACTGGCCGAAGACCCTGACTGAGGCGCGCTGGGCCATCGAGGTCGACGGGCTGGGGGTGCTCGACGGCATTCCGCTCACCGAGGTGCGCGACCCCGGGGCGGTGACGCCAGACCCGCAGGTGTGGGAGGAGCTGTTCGGGGCGACCGCGGTGGGCGAGGCCGGGTTCCAGGACTTCTCGCAGGCCGTCGTGCATTCGTACCCCGTCGCCGAGGTCGCCCGGGCCGTCGCGGGGCTGTACCAGACCGTCGCCGTCACGAGCCCCACCGCCTTCCCCACGATCACCCGCGGACCGCTCGCGGGCAAGCTCGCGGAGCTGCGTTCGCCGTTGAGCGTGCGCGAGCGGTTCGGCGAGGGCGGTCACCGTCGTGCGATCCGCGAACTCATCGCCGGTGTGCGGCGGACCTCCGACCCGCGTCCGGGCGGATTGCCCGGACGCTTCCTGCGGATCGAGGACGTCCCGCCGGCCGAGCGGCCGGCCTTCGCACTCGCGGCGGCGACGACCTTCTACGACCGCACCGACGACCCCTGGGACGGGGCCGCCGCCACAGCCGTCGCGCCGCCGCCGATCGCGCCGGAGTTCCATTCGTTCGTCGCCCGGTGCGCGGACTACCCGGCGCTGCTGCGCCATCTCGGGCTCGCGATCGACATCGGCATCCCCGATGACGGCGGCATCCGCGAGATCAGTGAGATCCGCGTCGCGTCCGGGTTCAACGGAGGGCTGCTCGAGGAGCTCATCGTCCCCGCGACCGCGCCCGAGCAGGCGCGACCCCGGACGCTGGCGCACCGGACGGACCGCGCGTGGGCTCCGGCATCCCGCTCGGAAGTCCCCGACATCGTCGACGGCAGCCTCACCGTCGACGATGCCCGACGCTTCCTCGTCGACCAGCTCGACCCGGACGGCGCCGCGCTCAAGCTCACGACGCTTCTCGCGCACCTCGAACGCACCGATCAGGATCTGCGCGACAGCGCCCAGGCGAACAACGGGGCAGAGTCCATGACGGCGGATGCGTCGTCGCTGCCGGCCCTGCGCTCCACCGGGATCATCGTCGCCCGGCAGGACCGGGCGGCGGACATGGTCGCCCAGTTCGACCGGTCCGCCCGACACGATCAGCGCCACACGGCCGGTCAACCGGCGCAGCTCGGCGCCGAGGACGTGACCCGCGGCTGGCGCATCGACATCCAGGACGAGAAGTCGGGGACGCGGGAGTGGTTCTCGCTGCACCGGCGCGAGGGCCGGTACGAGCTCGTCGCGCCCGGCGCCGACACGCGGCCCCTCAGCGTGCAACCCGCGCCGGACGAGGGCTACCTGAAGGCCGCCGCCACCTCGAGTGCGGCACCGGACCCCGCCGCCGACCAGTACCTGCACGAGACGCTCGCCGGCTGGGACGGATGGTCGCTCGCGGTGAAGCGGCCGGGAAAGGTCGTCGGCGAGACCGCGCCGGTGGATCCCGCCACCCCGCCCGAGGTCGCCGACACCGGCTTCCCGCTCGCCGCGCGATTCCGGGTGCAGCGCGGGTCGCTTCCCCGCCTGCGGTTCGGGCGCGCGTACCGGCTGCGGGTGCGGGCGGTCGACCTGTCCGGGATGTCGATCCCCGACGATCAGCTCGACGAAGCCCACGAGCGCGACCTCGAGACGTACCAGCGCTGGGAGCCGGTCCCCTCCCCGGCCGTGATCCCGCTCACGCAGTACACCGAGGGCGAATCCCTCATGCGTCTCGTGATCCGGTCGACGCTCGACGTCCCGGTCGAGGAGTACATCGCTCTCGATCGCGTGCGGACGCTGCCCGGGCACGAGCCCGGCGGCGACACCGGTGTGGTCTACCGCGCGCGCAATGAGCGCCACCTGGCCGCTCCGATCGGCAGCGTGCAGCTCGCCGAGACGCACGGCATGTTCGACGCCGCCCTCACCGGCGACGCCGGTGCGGTCGCCGCCCAGTTCCAGGTCGCCGCGCGCGAGGCCGGCAGCTTCCTCACCGCGCCGGGTGCGCAGGTGATCAACCCGCGCGGACCCGCCGATGCCCTGACCGGCCAGAAGGATCAGGTGCTGCCCGACGGCCAGTACGTCGTGCACCCGGCCGTGTCGCTCGAGCTGCCGTATCTGCCCGATCCGCTCTCCCGGGGCATCTCGCTCACCACGCTGCCCGGCGACGAGGCCGGCGGCGCACCGGACGTGCAGGGCGATCCGCCCACCCGACTCCTGCGCTGGCCCGGAGACCCCGCCGATTGGACCGACCGCCGGCCGGTGCTGCTGCGCGTCGTCGAGGGCGACGGGGCGCCGGATTTCGACGCGGATGCCCGCGTCCTAACGGTGGCGCTGCCGAAGGCGACACTGCGCACGGTCCACCTGAGCTCGTTCCTCGACGACGCCGACATCGACCTGATGCGCGTGTGGCATCTGATCGACGAGGACCAGGCGCCGGCATCGGCCGCGCAGCGCGAGCCCGTCCGGCGCGGTCGCCACTGGATGATCACCCCCGCGAGCGACCTGACACTCGTGCACGCGGTCGAGAAGCCGCTCGAAGCTCCGGAGATCCGACTCGAACCGGGCTGGATGCGCGACGTCGACGCGACGTTCTCGCTGC
>JASBUD010000014.1 GCA_030148105.1 Microbacterium sp.
GGCTCGGCGGGCGTGATCGCCGAGAGCGTCGGCGCTGTCGTGCTGCTGCTCGTGTTCGTGCTCTGGCTGGCCCGAGCGAAGGCGCCCCTCATTCCGCTCCGCCTGTTCGGGGACCGCTCGTTCTCGGTGACGAACATCGTGGGCTTCGCGTTCAGCTTCGGGACGTTCGGGGCCGTGTTCATCCTGATCCAGTACATGCAGGTCGTGCAGGGCTCCACGCCGCTCGAAGCGGCCGTGCAGACGACACCGTGGACGCTCGCCCCGATGCTCGTCGCACCGCTCGCGGGCTTCATCGCTCCGCGCGTGGGCACCCGGGTGCTCATGGTCGCCGGGCTCGGGCTGCAGGCGGTGGCCCTGTTCTGGATCGCCGTCACGATGTCGACCGATCTGGCCTACGCCCAGCTCGTCGCGCCGTTCATCCTGGCCGGCGTCGGGATGGGCCTGGTGTTCGCACCCTCGGCGACCGCGCTGCTGGCGACCCTCGGCATGATCGATCACGCGAAGGCATCGGGCGTCAACTCGACCATCCGAGAGATCGGCCTCGCCCTCGGCACCGCGGTGATGACCGCGATCTTCGTCGGCGCCGGCGGCGAGCTGCGCCCCGACCTCTATGTGGATGCGGCGCGGCCGGCAGTCCTCGTCGGAGCAGTGGTGCTGCTCGCCGGGATGGTCGTCGCACTGTGGCTGCCGGCGGGTCGCTCGTCGACCGACGCCGCCGTTGACGAGACGGATGCCGAGGGGCCGGCATCCGCTTCACCCGAACTCGTCAGGGCCTGACCCGTCGACGCCCGGCCGTTCCGCGCAGAGGCGGCGACTTCCGCCTGCACTGACCGCCTTCACCGCGCGCGGGCCACGCGCTCCTCGTCCCAGACCGGCTCGTCGGACTCGTACACCGCACCGTCGGCGCCGAACACGAGGAACCGGTCGAACGATCGCGCGAACCAGCGGTCGTGCGTGACGGCGAGCACCGTCCCCTCGAAGAGGGCCAACGACCGCTCGAGTGCCTCAGCCGAGGCGAGGTCGAGGTTGTCGGTCGGCTCGTCCAGCAGCAGCAGCGTGGTGCCCGACAGCTCGAGCAGCAGGATCTGGAACCGCGCCTGCTGCCACCCGAGAGCGTCTCGAAGCTCTGCTGCGCCTGACCGACGAGGCCGTAGCGGTCCAGGGCCGAGCTCGCGGCATCCCTCGGCAGTCCAGGTCGGTTCTCGTCGCCACGATGGAGCAGCTCGAGAAGCGTGCGGCCGAGGAACTCGGGATGCCGGTGGGTCTGGGCGAACCAGCCGGGGACGACGCGCGCGCCCAGGGTGGCACGGCCCGTGTGCGCGACCTTCTCCAGGTTCGCGCCGGCGGAGGTGACGTGCCCGAGGCGGGTGTCGGGGTCGGTGCCGCCGCGGGCCAGAAGCCGGAGGAAGTGCGACTTGCCCGAGCCGTTGGATCCGAGCACGGCGACGCGGTCACCGAACCAGACTTCGAGGTCGAAGGGCTTCATGAGACCGGTGAGCTCGAGTCGCTCCGCGACCACCGCGCGCTTGCCGGTGCGCGCTCCGCGCAATCGCAGCTGGATATCCTGCTCGGGCGGCCGTTCCTCGGGCGGGCCGGCCTGCTCGAACTTCGCGAGCCGGGTCTGGGCGGCCCGGTAGCGCGAGGCGAACTCGTCGCTCGAGGTCGCCTTGACCTTCAAGGCCGCCACGAGCGCCGTGAGCTTGGCGTGCTGCTCGTCCCAGCGGCGCCGCAGCTCGTCGAGCCGTTCCATCCGGTCGATGCGGGCCCGATGGTAGGTCGCGAAGCTGCCGCCGTGCACCCAGGCGGTGCTCCCGGCCGCGCCGGTCTCGAGAGTCACGATGCGGTCCGCGCCGCGCGCGAGCAGCTCGCGATCGTGCGAGACGAGCAGCACCGTCTTGGTCGTGCTGCGCAGTTGCTCTTCCAGCCATCGCTTGCCCGGGACATCCAGGTAGTTGTCGGGCTCGTCGAGCAGCAGCACGTCGTCGGGTCCCCGCAGCAGCGCCTCGAGCACGAGTCGCTTCTGCTCCCCACCCGACAGGGAGGTGAGCTCGCGGAACCGCGCGCGTTCGAAGGGGACGCCGAGTGCGGCCACCGTGCACTGATCCCAGACGGTCTCGTGCTCGTAGCCGCCGGCATCCGCGTAATCGGCGAGCGCCGTCGCGTACCGCAGCTGCGCGTCGAGGTCGTCGTTCTCGATGATCGCGGCCTCGGCGGCTTCGAGCTCGATCGCCGCCATCCGGATGCGGCGGGGCGCCACCTCGATCAGCAGGTCGTGGACGGTCGCCCCCTGGGCGCCGTGCCCGACGAACTGGTCCATGACCCCCAGGGCGCCGCCGATCGAGACCGCTCCCCCGTGCGCGGGCTCATCGCCGCGGATGATGCGCAGCAAGGTGGTCTTTCCCGCCCCGTTCGCTCCGATGAGTGCGGTGGTCGACCCCTCGCCGACGCGGAACGAGACCTCGTCCAGCAGAGGTCGTCCGTCCGGAAGGCCGTACGAGACCGTGTTGATGTCGATGTAGCCCATGGCCTGACCTGCGCACCGCTTCTGATCGTCGCCGGGCGCTCGCGCGCGGCATCCGTCGGCGTCGTGCGCCGGCCCGCGGGTGGCGAGCCGACCAGACTACCCCAGCACGCTCAGGCGGCCGAGTACCGCCCGGACGCGATCGCGCGGGCGCGCGCCTTCGCCGCCTCCTCCTCGCGGTTCTTCGGCGGCGTGACGGCGACCAGGTCCTGAAGGAGGTGTCCTGTGATGTGGGCGATCTCCTGCACGGCGCGGTCGAAGGCCTCCTGGTTGGCCTTGGAGGGCTTGGTCGTCCCCGCGATCTTGCGGACGTACTGGAGGGCCGCCGCGTGGATCTCGTCGTTCGTCGCGGCCGGCTCGAAGTTGTGAAGCGTGTGGATGTTGCGGCACATGCGTGCCACGGTACGCCGGGCGCTGTGGCGGCGGAAGGTCACTCTCCCGAACGCGCCGCCCGCTTCTGCAGCGCCGCAGCCAGCGGCTGATTGATGACGAAGACGAGGAAGCCCCATGACCCGACGAACGGCGCGAGGACCACGGCGCCGGCGGCGCACCCCACCGCGACGGCACCCGCGATGGACTGGGTCGCCGCGTCGGGCCGCGCTTCGTCGGAGAGCAGGTGGCCACCGCGGGCCATCGCCCATCGGTAGGCGAGGAAGCCGAACAGCGTCGCGAAGAAGAAGTTGATCGGCAGCAGCATCCGCCCGGCGTAGAACTCCGAGAACTCGGCCACCAGGGTCGTGGTGAACGGGATGAGCACGATGAACAGCAGCCGGATGCTGTTCAGCCACATCAGGCCGCCGTCCACCCGCGCGATGTCGCGGAACTGCTGAAGGTGGATCATCCAGAGCAGGCTGAGCAGACCGAAGGAGATGACGAACGCCAGGAAGCTCTCGGACATGTCCGCCAGCGCCGCCCACATCTGGGCATCCGAATCGATGCGTCCGAAAGCGGTCGTGGTCAGATCCAGGACCAGGAGCGTCGCGGCGATTGCGAACACGCCGTCCGTATACGCCTCGACCCGGGTGGTCGAGAACACGCGCTGCTGGGGGACGGCCATCGCCCCAGGTTAGCGAGAGGGCCCAACCGCCGGCGATTCGGCCGAATCCCTGCGCGGTTGGCTCGATCCTGCGAGCTCTGACCGTCTACCGACTCGAGCGGATGCCGCTTACCGCTTGTAGTTCGGCGCCTCGACCACGATCTGCACGTCGTGCGGGTGGGACTCCTTGAGCCCGGCCGCGGTGATGCGGACGAACTTGCCCTTGGCCTTGAGCTCCTCGATCGTGCGGGCGCCGACGTAGAACATGGACTGCCGGAGCCCGCCGACGAGCTGGTACGCGACCGCCGAGACCGGTCCGCGGTACGCGACCTGACCCTCGATGCCCTCGGGGATGAGCTTGTCGTCGCTGGGGACGTCCGCCTGGAAGTAGCGGTCCTTCGAGTACGAGGTCTTCTTGCCGCGCGTCTGCAGCGCACCGAGCGAACCCATGCCGCGGTACAGCTTGAACTGCTTGCCGCCCTGGAACACGATCTCGCCCGGCGACTCGTCGGTTCCGGCGAGCAGCGAGCCGAGCATGACGGTATCGGCGCCCGCGACGAGAGCCTTGGCGATGTCGCCGGAGTACTGCAGTCCGCCGTCGGCGATCACCGGGATGCCGGCATCCCGCGCCGCCTGGAAGGCCTCCCAGATCGCGGTGACCTGCGGCACACCGACACCGGCGACGATGCGGGTCGTGCAGATCGAGCCCGGCCCGACACCGACCTTGACGGCATCCACGCCCGCGTCGATGAGCGCCTGCGCACCCTCGCGGGTCGCGACGTTGCCGCCGATCACGTCGATGTGGTCGAAGGACGCATCGGCTTTGAGGCGGCGGACCATGTCGATCACACCGGCCGACTGTCCGTTCGCGGTGTCGACCACGAGGACGTCGACGCCCACGTCGCGCAGGGCCTCGGCGCGCTCCCACGCGTCGCCGAAGAAGCCGATCGCCGCACCCACGCGGAGGCGCCCGTGCTCGTCCTTCGTGGCGAGCGGGTACTTCTCGCTCTTGTCGAAGTCCTTGATCGTGATGAGGCCGGCGAGCTTGCCCTCGTCGTCGATGAGCGGCAGCTTCTCGACGCGGTGCTGGGCGAACAGGGCGATGACCTCGTTCGCGCCGATGCCGACGCGGCCGGTGATCAGCCCGTCGCTCGTCATGACGTCACGGACCTTCGTGGTCTGCCGCTCGAAGCCCGAGACGAAGCGCATGTCGCGGTTCGTGATGATGCCGAGCAGGCGCCCGTCGTCGTCCACGACCGGCAGGCCGGAGATGCGGTACTGGGCGCACAGGGCGTCGACCTCTTCGATCGACGCGTCGGGGGTCGTCGTGATCGGATCGGTGATCATCCCCGACTCGCTGCGCTTCACGCGATCGACCATCGACGCCTGCTCGGCGATCGAGGCGTTGCGATGCAGGATGCCGATCCCTCCCTCGCGGGCGATGGCGATGGCCATGCGCGCTTCGGTGACGGTGTCCATGGCCGCCGTGAGGAGCGGGGTGGCGACCGTGATCCGGCGCGTCACCCGCGAAGAGGTGTCCGCTTCGCTCGGGATGACGTCCGTGTGGCCCGGCAACAGAAGGACGTCATCGTACGTGAGCCCGACGAAGCCGAAGGGGTCGTGGTTCTGCATGGGTTCTCCTGCGCGCACCGCGCGTTGATCGGGGTGGACGACGACGGCCGGGGGCGCGAGGCGCACCGTACTCGATTCTAAGCGCGGAGGGGGCCGATTCATTCCGGCCGCGCACCCGTCGGACACCTCGCGGTCACGGATCGGACACGTCTCGGATGTGTGCGGTAGGCGAAACAAGTCCGACACATTACGCTCGTACCGTCGTTGATCAGCGCTGCTTCGACCCGAACCCTCGGCGCGGCAGCGGACTGGAGGTTTTGTGAGTCCCACGGCTCTACGCGTTCGACGGGCCCAGCCCTGGCTGGTCGTCCTGATCGGCACTCTCCTCGCGGCGGCGATGGTGTTCCTGTCCACCCCCGGCGCGCTCGCCGCGGCCCCCGACACGCCAGGCGGCGACCAGGAGGCGACGGACTTCTACTTCGGCGGTGTGATCACGTTCGAGGACAAGCCGGTGCCCGATGTGACCGTGAAGGTCTCGGGTGGCGGCTTCGATGCGGAGACCGTGACGAACGCCGAAGGCCAGTGGCGCCTGTACGTGCCCGAGAAGGACACGTACACGCTCACTGTCGACGAGTCCACGCTGCCGGACGGCGTGATCGTGGACGGCGAATCCGCGTCGCAGGAGGTGGAGTTCGGCCTCACGGGCTCGAAGATCGTGAACCTCTTCCTCGGTGAGGGTGAGCGCGTCACGCAGTCCCTGTGGGACCAGCTCCTGGTGCGCGTGATCAACGGCCTGAACTTCGGCCTGCTCCTCGCCCTCGCGGCGATGGGCGCGTCGCTCATCTACGGCACGACGGGCCTGTCGAACTTCGCGCACGGCGAGATGGTGACCTGGGGCGCGCTCATGGCGCTCGTGCTCACCTCCTTCTGGGCGCTGCCGTTCTGGCTCGGCATCATCGTCGCGGTGGTCATGGGAGGTGTGCTCGGCCTGGCGCTCGACGCGGGCCTGTGGAGACCTCTGCGCCGAAGAGGGCTCGGGGTCGTGCAGCTGATGATCGTCAGCATCGGCCTCTCCCTCGCCCTGCGCTACACGTTCCAGTACTTCATCGGCGGATCCACGTACCAGCTGCCGGGAGCCAGCCCCACCCCCATCCAGTTCGGACCGATCTCGCTGTCCTACATCGACCTGATCAGCATGGGCGTGAGCATCGTGGTGATCCTCGCGGTCGCGTACTTCCTGATCGGTACCCGCGTCGGCAAGGCGACCCGCGCGATCTCGGACAACCCGCAGCTGGCCTCGGCGTCCGGCATCAACGTCGACCGGGTCATCCGGATCGTGTGGATCCTCGCCGGTGTGCTGGCGGCCCTGTCCGGCATCCTGTGGGCGTACTTCCGCCCGGGTGTGCGGTGGGACATGGGAACGCAGATGCTGCTGCTGATCTTCGCGGCGATCACCCTCGGCGGCCTGGGCACCGCATTCGGTGCCCTCCTCGGCTCGCTCATCGTGGGCATGGTGGTCGAGGTCTCGACGCTGTGGATCCCGTCCGATCTCAAGTACGCCGGCGCGCTGGTCGTCTTGATCCTCATCCTGCTCGTCAGACCTCAGGGCTTGCTCGGTCGCAAAGAAAGATTGGGGTAGCGGCCATGGATTGGGGAGCAATTCTCTCGAACACGCTCGGGTACATCCTGAGCCCGGTCACGATCGCGTACGCGCTCGCGGCCACCGGCCTCGCGGTGCACTTCGGATACGCCGGACTGCTCAACTTCGGTATGGCCGGTTTCATGGCCCTGGGCGGCTATGGCTACGCGATCTCGGTCCTGAGCTTCGGCATCCCGTGGTGGCTCGGCATGATCATCGGTCTGCTCGCCGCAGCCGTGTTCGCGCTGATCCTGGGCATCCCGACCCTGCGACTGCGCGCGGACTATCTGGCCATCGTCACGATCGCCGCCGCCGAGATCGTGCGCCTGCTGTTCACGACGCAGGTGTTCGACAAGTGGACGAACTCCGCGGACGGCCTGGGCGGCTACCACGCGAGCTTCCGTGCGGCCAACCCGTTCCCGCCCGGGCAGTACGGCTTCGGGCCGTGGCAGTCCAACGAGACCGTGCTGTGGACGCGGGTGTTCGGGCTCGGAATGCTCGCGATCGCGATCCTGCTGGTCTGGTCGCTCATGCGCAGCCCGTGGGGCCGCGTGCTCAAGGGCATCCGTGAGGACGAGGACGCCGTCCGCTCACTCGGCAAGAACGTGTTCGCGTACAAGATGCAGGCCCTCGTGGTCGGTGGTGTGATCGGCGCGATGGGCGGCATCGTCTACGTGCTGCCGTCGGCGGTCGTGCCGTCCAGCTACACGACGGCGCTGACGTTCTTCCTGTGGACGATCCTCCTGCTCGGCGGTGCCGCGACGGTCCTCGGACCGACGCTGGGTGCCGTGATCTTCTGGGTGGTCCTCGCTCTTCTGGGCAACCTGCTCCCCGAGCTCGCCGACGCCGGCATCCTGCCGATGTCGTCGATCCAGGCCGGCACGTTGCGCTACATCCTGGTCGGGGTCGCCCTCATGGTCCTCGTGATCTTCAGGCCGCAGGGAATCCTCGGCGACAAGAGGGAGATGACCTTTGTCAAGTAATCAGCCGGCGAGCGAACAGCCGGAGCGCGAATACGGCTCACCCGAGACCGTGCCCACCACGGCGAGCATCCGACGGCCCAAGACCGGCGGACTGGCCAAGGGCGAGAACGTCCCCGGCGTCGCCAAGACCGATCCGATCCTCGTGATCGACAACGTCACGCGCCGCTTCGGCGGCCTCACCGCGGTCAACGTCGAGCACCTCGAGGTCCCCCGCGGCGCGATCACCGCACTCATCGGACCCAACGGCGCGGGCAAGACGACGCTGTTCAACCTGCTGTGCGGCTTCGACAAGCCCAACAGCGGGACGTGGGCGTTCGACGGGACGACCCTGTCCGGCATCCCCGCGTTCAAAGTCGCCCGGATGGGTCAGGTGCGCACGTTCCAGCTGACCAAGGCGCTCTCGCTCCTCACGGTGCTCGAGAACATGAAGCTCGGCGCCACGAAGCAGCGCGGCGAGCGGTTCTGGACGAGCTTCATCCCGGCCTTCTGGAGATCGCAGGAGACCGAGAACGAGGCGAAGGCGCGCGAGCTGCTCAAGCGTTTCAAGCTCGACGCGAAGGAGAAGGACTTCGCCGCGTCGCTCTCGGGCGGTCAGCGCAAGCTCCTCGAGATGGCGCGTGCGCTCATGAGCGACCCGACCCTGGTGATGCTCGACGAGCCGATGGCCGGCGTCAACCCGGCCCTGACCGAATCGCTCCTTGACCATATCCTCGACCTCAAGGAACTCGGCATGACCGTGCTCTTCGTCGAGCACGACATGCACATGGTGCGGCACATCGCCGACTGGGTCGTCGTGATGGCTGAGGGCAAGGTCGTCGCCGAAGGTCCGCCGGACACCGTGATGCAGGACCAGGCCGTGATCGACGCCTACCTCGGCAGCCACCAGGACGTCGACCTCGGCGTCGTGACAGGCCGCGTCCAGGGCGATCTCGGCGAAGAAGGCCAGGAGCTGCTGGAGGAGATCCGCGAGGAGCGCCAGCACGAGATCGACGAAGCAGAGAAGGAGACGCGATGAGCCTGCCGCAGACCGCGCCGGCGCAGCCCGCGAAGTCCGACGAGATCGTCGTCGAGGCGACCGACCTGTTCGCCGGCTACCTGCCGGGGATCAACATCATCAACGGCGCGAACCTCGTCGCCCGCAAGGGCGAGCTCGTGGGCATCATCGGCCCCAACGGCGCCGGCAAGTCGACGCTGCTCAAGTCGATTTTCGGGCTCGTGAAGGTGCGCGGCGGCGACATCACCGTGAACGGCGAGTCGATCGTGGGCCTGAAGGCCGACAAGCTCGTGCAGCGGGGCGTCGCCTTCGTGCCGCAGACGAACAACGTCTTCCCCTCGCTGTCGATCGAGGAGAACCTGCAGATGGGGCTCTACCAGAACCCCCGCATCTACAAGGATCGCCTCGAGTTCGTCACCGGGATCTTCGCCGAACTGGGCAAGCGCCTCAAGCAACGCGCCGGCTCGCTCTCCGGCGGCGAGCGCCAGATGGTGGCGATGTCGCGGGCGCTCATGATGGACCCGTCCGTGCTGCTGCTGGACGAGCCGTCCGCAGGCCTGTCCCCTGTCCGCCAGGACGACGCGTTCATCCGCGTCTCGGACATCAACAAGGCGGGCGTGACCACGATCATGGTCGAGCAGAACGCCCGCCGCTGCCTGCAGATCTGCGACCGCGGGTACGTCCTCGACCAGGGTCGCGACGCGTACGAGGGCACCGGCCGCGAGCTCCTGAACGACCCGAAGGTCATCGGGCTGTATCTGGGCACGCTCGGCGCCGACGGCGTGTAGCTGTTTCGTCGTAGCGAAGCGGATGCCGGGTGACCGGCATCCGCTTCTTTTCGTGCCCGCCGAGATGGTCCCTCCTGCGCCGAGA
>JASBUD010000016.1 GCA_030148105.1 Microbacterium sp.
TCGTAGAGGTTGTCGATGCCGAGGTAGTCCTCGACCTTCTCGATGCCGGGCTCGAGCACACCGATCGTGCGCTTCTTCTCGTCGACCTCGTAGTCCACGCCCGCCTCGAGGGTCTTGGCGATCTTCGCGAACTCGACGAACCAGCGGTTCGCCTCGCCGGAGGAGGGACCCGAGATGATGAGCGGCGTCCGGGCCTCGTCGATCAGGATGGAGTCGACCTCGTCGACGATCGCGAAGAAGTGACCCCGCTGGACGAGGTCCTCCTTGCGCCAGGCCATGTTGTCGCGCAGGTAATCGAAGCCGAACTCGTTGTTCGTGCCGTACGTGATGTCGGCTTCGTACTGCTCGCGGCGGACGTCGGGCGTCTGCCCCGACACGATCGTGCCGGTCGTCATGCCGAGCGCGCGGTAGACGCGGCCCATGAGCTCGGACTGGTAGGACGCGAGGAAGTCGTTCACCGTGATGACGTGCACGCCCTTGCCGGCGATCGCGTTCAGGTAGGCGGCGAACACCGCGGTCAGGGTCTTGCCCTCACCGGTCTTCATCTCGGCGATGTTGCCGAGGTGAAGGGCGGCGCCGCCCATGATCTGCACGTCATACGGACGCTGGCCGAGAGTGCGACGTGCGGCTTCGCGGACGGCCGCGAACGCCTCCGGCATGAGCTGGTCGAGGGTCTCGCCGGCGGCGTGACGGGCGCGGAGCTCGGCGGTCTCGCCGCGCAGCTCCTCGTCCGTGAGCTGCGCGTAATCCTCTTCGAGGGCGCCGACCGCCTTGACCACCTGCTGCAGGCGGCGGAGGATGCGTCCCTCACCGGCGCGAAGCAGTTTCTCGAGCGGGTTGGCCACGAAGCATCTCCATCTGTCGGGTACGTCGCCGTTCGGCGCCGCCGCTGCCCCGCGCGAGGCGCGCAGGCATACACGGCCATGTTATCGGGCTGTGACCTTGGAGTGGGCTGGGATGGCGCGCCGCCCGGGCCCGCCGACACGCTCGGTCGCGGCATCCCGAGCCGTGTCCGGGACCCTGCTTAGACTCGGGAACTGCATACCCGGTATGCACACGACGAACGGGAGCACGGCATGACGGTGAGGCAGAGCCTGCTCGCGATCCTCGACCAGGGACCCTGTTACGGCTATCAGCTGCGTGCCGAATTCGAACGTCGAACCGGGTCGGCGTGGCCGCTGAACGTCGGACAGATCTACAACACCCTCGATCGGCTCGAGCGCGACGGCCTGGTGGCAAAGGGCGATGCGGATGCCGAAGGGCACGTGTTCTACGAGATCACGGATGCCGGATCCCGCGAAGTGGACGCCTGGCTCGCCGATCCCGCCGGTGGCGCACCCGCGCGCGACGACCTGGCGATCAAGATCGCGGTGGCCGCGACCCTGCCCGGCGTCGACGTCACGGACGTGCTCGCGGCGGAGCGGCGGCAGTCGCAGAGCCGGCTCGACGCGTTGCGACGCCTCCCCCGGCCGATCGCCGAGACCGAGGCCGAGGCTCTCGCGCGCGAGATCGTGACCGACGCGAAGATCGCCCGCGCCGAGGCGGAGCTGCGGTTCCTCGATCGCGCCGCGGAGCGCATCGCCGAGC
>JASBUD010000021.1 GCA_030148105.1 Microbacterium sp.
CGCTTCGCGATCTCCTCGCGGCCCGTCGTGGACAGGCGCTCGAGTTCGGCCGCCAGGCGGTCGTAGGCGTCCTGGGTCAGGAATGTCACCGGGGCATCATTGGACACGGGGTCTCCTTCGGTCGCGGCGAGGACGTGAGCATCCACAGTCCCGAGTGCTCGGATGCCAAAACGCCCCGGCTCCCGCCAGGGCGTCTGTCGACTGTGCTGCGGTCAGACTACGTCACCCAGCACGCGTTGACCAAACCTGTCGTCGCCTCTGCCGTCGTCGGGATCGTCTCCCGGAACGCCCGTGCGTGGGTCTGAGATGCGGGCAATTCCACGACCTTCCAGCCGACCACGCCGTGATCTTCGTCCTGCGCTTCCAGGACGCACGCCACCGTGCGACCGATGGGAGCGGTCACCTGGAATGACAGAGTCACCGACCGCGCGTCGTCCACGGTGAACCCGGTCGTGTCCGCGGAGACGTCATCGAGGGCGTTCGCGATCGTCATCCAGGCGAACAGACCCGCGATGACGACGCCCGCCGCGATGATGAGCCCGATCGTCCATCTTCTGCGCGGGGTGCTCGTGCGCCCGTAGCGCTCGTCGAGCATGTCCTGTGTCGTCGTGGGGGTCGTCATCGTCGCGGATTCGTCCGTACCGGGTGCTGGGGCGGGGGCGGAGGCTCCGCCCCCGTGGAAGTTAGGCTGGTATCTCCAGGCTAGGCGCTTGCGCGCGGAACGAGGACATCCATGCACGACGCGTTCGGCGTGATCGCACACGCCGCCCTGACGGTGTTCACGGGCACGATGACGCCCACACCCGAGGAGACCGTCGATCCCGTCCTGGTCACACCGGGACCGGCCGGCTTCGTGGTGATCGCCCTGCTCTCGCTCGCCGTCGTCGCGCTCGTCTGGGACATGATGCGCCGCATCCGTCGCGGCCGCGTGCGCGCCGACATCAACGAGGAGCTGGATGCGCAGGAGCGGGCGGATGCCGAGGCGGCGGCCCAGCCGCCGACCGAGGAGCCCGAGGGCGACACGCCTCCGCGCGCCTGACTGCTCAGCCGGGGACGCCGAGCGATGGCGAGAGGGGCTGGAGGGCGATCAGCGCACATGCGGTCCAATGGCAGAGGAAGGCCAGCACCGTGCACACGTGGAAGATCTCGTGGAAGCCGAAATGCCCGGGCCACGGGTTCGGCTTCTTCATCGCGTAGACGACCGCACCGAGGGTGTACAGCAGGCCGCCGATGATGACGAGGATCATCATGGCGGCGTTCGCCTGGAACAGATCGACGATGTACATGATCGCCGCCCATCCGAGCACCAGATAAAGGGCCACGTAGAGCCAGCGGGGGGCGCCGATCCAGAAGACGCGGAACAGGATGCCGATCAACGCCCCGGACCAGACCAGGGACAGCAGCAGCACCCCCTTCTCGGGCGGCAGGGCGAGCGTCGCGAGCGGCGTGTACGTGCCCGCGATCAGCAGGAAGATGTTGGCGTGGTCGATGCGCTTGAGCACCGCTTTGGTCTTCGGCCCCCAGGTGAAGCGGTGGTAGACCGCGGAGGCCCCGAACAGCAGCATCGAGGTCACCATGAACACGGCCGCAGCCCATTTCGCGACCGATCCCTGCGCGATCGCGATCAGGACGATGCCCGCGGCGATCGCGATCGGGAACGTGCCGGCGTGCAGCCAGCCGCGCCACGTCGGCTTGATGTCGACGTGGGCGGTGTCCTCCGCCTCTTCCATGAGCGGAAGCTGCATCAGGTCGACGCCTTCGTCTGCAGGCTCGTCCGCTCGCGCGTCGGAACTCATGCGGGAAGCCACGCGTCGAGCCTACGCTTCGGCGTATGCCGACGGGCGCACGCACGGTGGGGGAGCGAGGGTAGCGTAGGCGTGTGAGTGCGTCGAGCGGAGGCAGAGGGCCCCTCTACCGGCTGTATATCAACCGGCTCCGCCGTCAGATCGAGCGGTCGGCGGTGCCGCATCACGTCGCGATGATGATCGACGGCAATCGCCGCTGGGCCCGTCAGCTCGGCTACGACTCCGCTGCCCACGGTCATCGGGCCGGCGCGGCGAAGATGCGCGAGTTCCTGGAGTGGTGCGACGACGTGGGCGTCAAGGTCGTCTCCCTGTATCTGCTCTCGAACGACAACCTCGTCAAGCGCGAATCGCGGGAGCTCGCGGACCTCATCGAGATCATCGCCGAGCTCGCCGTGGAGCTGTCGACCGAGCGCGATTGGCGCGTCCGGCACATGGGCCGCGCGCACCTGCTGCCTCCCGAACTCGCGCGCGTTCTCCGCGATGCCGAGGAGCGCACCCGCGACCACACAGGTCTGCACGTCAACCTCGCGGTCGGCTACGGCGGACGCGGCGAGATCGTCGATGCCGTGCGCAGCATCATCGCCACCCACGATCGGGAGGGCGGTTCGCTCGAGGAGCTCGCGGCGAGCCTGACTCCGGAGCAGATCGGCGAGCACCTGTACACGACAGGACAGCCGGACCCGGACCTGGTGATCCGCACGTCGGGGGAGCAGCGGTTGAGCGACTTCCTGCTGTGGCAGTCCGCACACAGCGAGTTCTACTTCGTCGAGGCGCTCGGCCCGGACCTCCGGGAAGTGGACTTCCTGCGGGCGATCCGCGACTACGCGAGCCGCGATCGGCGCTACGGCAGCTGAGCGCGTTCGCGCGGAATTCACCCGCCCGTAACATCGCTCAGCGTGTCGGTGACGCCGACGTCACACGGCGGTCGTAGCGTCAACTCATCGGGCAAGGCGCCCGGTCGAGTCGGCCGTGAAGGATCACGACTCGTGGCCCTGGTCGACTCGAGACTGCCGGGTGGAACACCCGGGTCGGGAGTGGGTTGTGACCACACGAGCACCACAGCAGCGTCAGCACATCGACGGGGTTCGGGAACCGGAGACGGACCTGCGCACATATGTCCTGGACACCTCCGTCCTGCTGAGCGATCCGCGGGCATTCTTCCGCTTCGCCGAGCACAACGTCGTGATCCCCGTCGTGGTGATCACCGAGCTCGAGGGCAAGCGACACGATCCCGAGATCGGGTATTTCGCCCGTCAGGCGCTGCGCCATCTCGATGAACTGCGCGTGGAGCACGGCCGGCTCGACTTCCCGGTGCAGGTGGGCGAAGGCGGAACCCTGCGGGTCGAGCTGAACAACACCGAGGCAGGCGTCCTCCCTTCCGGAATGCGACTCGGGGACAATGACAGCCGGATCCTCGCAGTCGCGATGCACCTCGCTCAGGACGGCCAGGAGGTCACCGTCGTCTCGAAGGATCTGCCGATGCGCGTCAAGGCGGCATCCCTCGGCATCACCGCCGAGGAGTATCTCGCCGAGCAGGCGGTCGACTCCGGGTGGACCGGCATCGCGACGATCAACGTCTCGGGCGACGACATCAGCGACCTTTACGAAACCGAGATCGCGACGGGCGACGAAGCGCGCGGGCTGCCGGTGAACACCGGGCTCATCATCCACTCCGAGCGGGGATCCGCGCTGGGCCGGGTCACCGGCGACGGCCAGTACCGGCTCGTCCGCGGCGATCGCGAGGTCTTCGGACTGCACGGACGCTCGGCCGAGCAGCGTATCGCGATCGACCTCCTGCTGGACCCGGACGTCGGCATCGTCTCCCTCGGTGGTCGCGCCGGAACGGGCAAGTCCGCGCTCGCGCTGTGCGCCGGACTCGAGTCGGTTCTCGAACGTCAGCAGCAGCGCAAGGTCATCGTGTTCCGACCGCTGTACGCCGTGGGTGGTCAGGAGCTCGGGTACCTGCCCGGAGATCAGGGCGAAAAGATGAACCCGTGGGGACAGGCGGTGTTCGACACGCTCGGATCCGTGGTGAGCGGCAACGTCGTCGAGGAGGTCATCGCCCGCGGTCTGCTCGAGGTCATGCCCCTCACCCACATCCGCGGCCGCTCGCTGCACGACGCATTCGTGATCGTCGATGAGGCCCAGTCTCTCGAGCGGAACGTCCTGCTCACCGTCCTCAGCCGCATGGGTCAGAATTCGCGCATCGTCCTGACGCACGACGTCGGGCAGCGGGACAACCTCCGCGTCGGCCGTCACGACGGAGTCGCCTCGGTGATCGAGACGCTCAAGGGCCACGATCTGTTCGGTCATGTCACGCTCGCCCGCTCCGAGCGGTCGGCGATCGCCGCGCTCGTGACGGACCTGCTCGAGGCCGGCGAACTGGCCTGAGTCCCCTCCTCGCGCCCTCGCGGCGCATGAGAAGAGTCTCATGCGCCGCGAGGGCCGCGGGCAGGCACGGTCTGCCACGATGGGGGAAGCGCACGTCGTGCGCGGAACCGGAGGATCATTCGTGGAGGGCCGGACGCGACTGGCTGTGGGTGGTGGCGTGGCAGTGGCCGCAAGCATCGCGGTCGTCTGCGCGGTGGCACTCACGACGTCGGCATCCCTCGCCGACACGCCCGGGGCGACCGCGTACGCGGGGGGAGTGGTCGTGCCTGCCGCCCCGACGCCGTCACCGCCCTCCGAAAGACTTCTGACGCCGGCGCCCGCCCCCGTCGACGTGGTGGAGTCGCCCGAGCTTCCGGCCGACGAGCCCGAGACCGTTCCCGCGCCCGCACCGGTCGATCTCGCCGCGGATGCCGACCGCGGAGGCGCTGCGATCTCCGATGCGCCGGGCCCGGCAGACGAGGAGCAGGTGCTCGCCGACGCAGTCCGCTCCGGCGACTGGGACACCGCGTACGCCTGGGCGCTCGGACAGGGCTGGAGTGCGGGTCGGCTGCAGTCCTGGCTCGCGCGTCTGGAATCCTTGCGCGCCGATCAGTTCACCGCACCCGCTGAGATCGAGTCCTCCTTTTCTTCCCACCGGGTTGCGGAGTTCGCCGCGGGGTCTACGAGCGCCTCCTCGAAGCTCCTGCCCGAGCAGCCGGTGACACCGGGTCCGCAAGCGCAGTCGGAGCGGCGCGGCACGGAGGGCTCACCGCCCGATGAGCCGGCAGACGACCGTCCCGCCGAGAGGACGGATCATGCGTCCGAGCACGTCCCTTCTGGGCTGCCCGGGCCGATGAGAGAGCGATCGCAGGTCCCCCCAGACTGAGCGATCGCCGCGGCCGGCTTCCCCGAGCCCGGCCCCTCCCAGCCCCCGGTGTTTCCCCCACACCGGGGGCTTCTCCGTGGGCGCCGCCGCTTCACTCCCAGCGGTAGCCCGCTCCGCGAACGGTGATGATGTGCTCGGCGCCGAGCTTGCCGCGCAGGTAGCGCACGTAGACGTCCACGACATTGGATCCCGGGTCGAAGTCCAGACCCCATACGCGGCTCAGCAGGTGCTCGCGGCTGAGCACGCGCCCGGGACTGCGCAGGAACTGCTCGGCCAGCGCGAACTCGCGCGCCGAGAGCTCCACATCGCGGCCGTCCACGCTGGCCCGCCGAGCGAGGATGTCGAGCGTGACCCCGCCGTGGGTGACCGAGACGTCGGGGGTGGCGGTGCTCTCGCGAAGGCGTGAACGGATGCGGGCGAGCAGCTCCTCGAACGTGAAGGGCTTGCGCACGTAGTCGTTCGCGCCGAGATCGAGGCCCTGCACCGTGTCCTTCGTGCTGGTCCGCGCGGTCAGCATGATGACGGGAACCGGAGAGCCGTGACTGCGGATGGCGCGCAGCACTTCGAAGCCGTCCATGCTCGGAAGCCCCACATCCAGCAGCACGAGGTCGACATCCGCGCGCAGCGCCCTTTGCAGGCCCTCGGCGCCGTCGCCGATCACGACCGTCGAGTAGCCGGCGGCATCCAGGCCGCGGCGAACGAACGCGGCGATGCGCGGCTCGTCCTCGATGAGCAGGATCGTGGTCATCCGGTCGCGTCCCTCTGCAGCACGACGTCGCCGGCCCGGACCGGTGCCGGCACCTCCGCCGCCGAGAGCGGGATGCGGACCGTGAACGTCGCACCGCCGCCTGGAGTCTCGGTGACGGTACAGGTGCCGCCGTGTCCCTTCGCGATCGCATCGACGATCGCCAGGCCCAGACCGGAGCCACCCACGGCTCGGGTTCCCTGAGCGCGGTCGAACCGGCGGAAGATGCGGTGTCGCAGAGCCGGTGGGATGCCGGGGCCGTGATCGGCGACCCAGAGGAACGCGGCGGCGTCTGTCACCGCACTGCCCAGCTCGATCTCGCTTCCGGCGGGCGAGTACTTCGCGGCGTTCTCGGCCAGCTGCAGCCATGCCTGGAGCAGGCGGTCGGAGTCGCCCAGGATCTGCCCCTCGGCGACGCCCACGACCGTCCACGTGTGACCCGGGATCACCGCGACGAGTTCGCCGATGCGCGCCGTGAGTGCGCCGAGGTCGACGTCGGTCATCGCGTAGGCGTCTCCCTCGACGGTGGCGAGGAGGTCGATGTCGTCCACGAGCCTGGTCATCCGGTCGAGTTCGGCCATTCCGATCTCGCGTGTGACCGCCACGTCTCGGGCATCGCGCGGATCCATGAGCTCGAGGTGACCTCGCACGATCGTGATGGGTGTCTTCAGTTCGTGGCGGACGTCGTCCAGGAGCTGGCGCTGCACGTCGACGGAGCCTTCGAGCCGATCGAGCATGGAGTTCATGGTGCGGGTCAGATCGGAGATGTCGTCGTCGCCGCGCGCGGGCAGGCGCGGGGACAGGTCATCCAGGGTCACCGCATCCGCCGCCTCCCGGAGGCGCCGGATGGGGGAGAGCAGTCGGCCCGCGACGAACCAGCCCACGAAGCCGATCGTCACGAGCATCACGACCGCGGCTGCGGAGTAGGTGGCGATCGCCGCCGTCACGGGACTGAGCTCGGCACCGAGATCCACCGCGCGGACGTAGACGCCCTTCTGCGGGTCGCCGGGCATCGATACCGGGATCGCGATGTAGCGGAGCGACCCGCGCTCGGTGACGGCGGTCCCGAGGACGGTCTCGCCCCCGGACGTCTCGGCGACGACGCGGTCGATGAATTGCTGGTCCCCGGAGATGTCGAAGCCCGAAAGCGTCGCCGGACGGTAGCGGGTCTTCCCGTCGATCACGGCGACCGCGCCTTCGTTGCGGGCGGGCGAGAGCCGTGCGACGGTGCTGTAGAGGAAGTCCGAGACCGTCGTGAATTCGCTGATGTCCAGATCCTCGCTGGCGGTCGTGGGTTCCCCGGCATCCGTCTGCGGCTCCGCTCCCGCGGCGACCGTCGTCAGGCGATCGACCTGTTCACGCAGGCGGCTGTCGACCTCGGTGAGCACACGCTCGCGCTGCACGAGGAAGGTCACCCCGCCCACGAGGGCGAGTCCGATGCACGCCACCGCCAGGATCGCGCCGAGGATTCGGGCGCGCGCCGAGAGGGGCCGGTGCAGGCGGGTCACCCCCCGATTATCGCCCGCGCCCCGGCACTTCGGGAGGGGCGCTCAGCCGGCGTGCGTCATGGACAGCAGATCGAGCTTCTCGTCCAGCTGCTCGATCGTGATCTCTCCACGCTCGACGTAGCCGAGGTCGATCACCGCCTCACGGACGGTGATCCCCTTCGCGACGGAGTGCTTCGCGATCTTCGCGGCGGCCTCGTAGCCGATGAGCTTGTTGAGCGGCGTGACGATCGACGGGGACATGCCGGCGTATGCCGCCGCCCGCTCGACGTTCGCCTCGAGCCCGTCGATCGTCTTGTCGGCGAGGATGCGCATCGAGTTCGCCAGCAGCCGGATGGACTCCAGCACGGCGGTGCCCATGACCGGGATCGCGACGTTGAGCTCGAAAGCGCCGGAAGCGCCCGCCCACGCGACCGTCGCGTCATTGCCGATCACGCGCGCGCAGACCATGAGCGTCGCCTCCGGCACGACCGGGTTGACTTTGCCCGGCATGATCGAGGAGCCGGGCTGCAGGTCGGGGATGTGCAGTTCGCCGAGTCCCGTGTTGGGCCCCGAGCCCATCCAGCGGAGGTCGTTGTTGATCTTCGTGAGCGACACCGCGATCGTCCGCAGCGCACCCGAAGCCTCGACGAGACCGTCCCGGTTCGCCTGCGCCTCGAAGTGGTCCTTCGCCTCGGTGATGGGCAGCTCGGTGTCGGAGGCGATGAGCTCGATGACCTTCTGCGGGAACCCGAGCGGGGTGTTGATCCCGGTGCCGACAGCAGTGCCACCCAAGGGGACCTCGGCAACGCGCGACAGCACCGCCTGCACGCGTTCGATGCCCAGGCGCATCTGGCGGGCGTATCCACCGAACTCCTGTCCGAGTGTGACCGGCGTCGCGTCCATCAGGTGGGTGCGACCGGACTTGACGACGTCCTTCCACGCCTCGGCCTTCGCCTCGAACGCCACGGCGAGGTGATCCAGAGCCGGGATCAGGTCATCGATGAGCTCTTGAGTCACGGCGATGTGCACGGAGGTGGGGAACACGTCGTTCGAGGACTGCGAAGCGTTGACGTGGTCGTTCGGATGCACGGGCGAGCCGAGATCCTGCGACGCGAGGGTCGCGAGCACTTCGTTCATGTTCATGTTCGACGACGTACCGCTGCCGGTCTGGTAGACGTCGATCGGGAACTGGTCGGCGTGCTCGCCGGCGATGATCCGGTCGGCGGCACGCGCGATCGCGTCGGCGATCGTGGCGTCCAGCGTCCCGAGCTCCTTGTTCGCCAGCGCGGCGGCCTTCTTGATGCGGGCGAGCGCGACGATCTGCGCCGGGTCGAGGGCATCGCCCGAGATCGGGAAGTTCTCCACGGCGCGCTGCGTCTGCGCGGCGTACAGCGCATCGCGCGGCACGCGCACCTCGCCCATCGTGTCGTGTTCGATGCGGTACTCGATGTCGGTCACGTCGTCGTTCCTCCAGAGGTCGGGGTTGTCTTCACGGCGCCGTCGCGGCGCCGACGGGTCAGTCTTCGGCGCCGAGGATCACATCGGGCACGGCCGTGCCCTCGGCGAGTCGGTAGTTCGCACCCACGATCGCCAGGCGACGCTCCGCCACGGCGTCGCTGATCAGCTCGGACGAGTGCAGGAGCTCGGCCACCGTGTCGCGGAGGTGCTCGCGGCCGACGCGGTCGGCATCGATGACGGCCGGCACCGCCCCGTCGACGGTCATCTCACGCTGCACACGACGCACGGCGGGAACGATCGGCGCGATCTGCCGCCAGATGCGCGGGGGGAGCGCGGGGGCCTCGAGGGCGACGCTGTCGATCGCAGCGCCGACGGCGCCGCACGCGTCGTGCCCGAGGACGACGATGAGCGGCACCTCCAGAACGGCGACCGCGTACTCGAGGCTGCCGACGACCGAGTCGGAGATGACCTGCCCGGCGTTGCGCACGACGAAGAGGTCGCCCAGGCCCTTGTCGAAGATGATCTCGGCGGACAGTCGCGAGTCAGAACACCCGAACAGGGCAGCACGAGGACGCTGACCCGTGGCGAGCTCGGCCCGCCGATCGACATCCTGCCGCGGGTGTCGGGGTTCTCCGGCGACGAACCGCGCGTTGCCCCGCTGCATCTCCTGCCAGGCCTTCAGCGGGCTGGGTTCGGTCACGCTCACTCCTGTTCGCTCGTCTCGGCGCGCAGCGCCGCGATCTGATCCGAGACCGACGCGGCCACGAGCTCGAGCGTCGCGGCATCCGTCGATCCGTAGATCAGCACGACGTCCGACCCTGCCTGCGTGCTCAGGGCGGCCGAGACGTTGCCGGCTCGCGAGGGGTCGGGGATCGCGTACGTGTCCCACTGGATGCCGTCGATCTCAACGGTGCCGTCCGCAGAGGCGCCGCTCAGCACACGCGTCGTCCACGCCGGGTCGGCGTCGAATCCCTGAGCGAAGCGCAGGAAGCCGCTCGTCTCGTCCGGCACGTACACGATCGTCCACGCGGGGATCGCATCGCCTTCGATCGACGCCCGGTTCACCAGCCATTCGGTCGGCACGCCGGGGACGAGCACCGTGCGCCCCTCAGCCTGCGAGATCGACTCCGCGACCGCGGCGACATCGATGGGTTCGCGCGGCGGGGGCGTGCCCCGCGGCACCGCGAACACGATCACGAGGACCACGCCCAGGGTGACCAGGAGAGCCGCGATCAGATTGCGGGTGTTCTGGCTCGCCCGGTAGATGCGCGAAGACTCCGCCTTGCGATCGGCGGCTTCGTCGGGCGTCTCCGGTCGGCCGAGCTCGGCGACGATACGCGGGTCACGAGCCATCAGGCGTCCGCGCTTCCGCCGCCGGAGCGGGCCTCGTCGAGCCGACGCTTCGCGCCGAGCAGCCATTCCTCACATCGCGCCGCGAGTGCCTCGCCGCGTTCCCACAGTTCGAGCGAATGCTCCAGCGTCGGGGCGCCCTGCTCGAGTTCGGCGACGACGCGCACGAGCTCGTCCCGAGCCTGTTCGAACGAGAGGCCCGCGACGTCGGCCACGCCTTCGGTCGGTGCGCTCATGAGATCCATTCTAGAGACGTCCGCGCCGCGCACCCGCTCGGCTGCGCGTTCTCGAGCAGGGTCATCGCTCGCCGACCTCGCCCTCGGAGCGGGCCGCGAACGAGCCGCGGCCGACGGTCACGACGACGCTCGCGCCCGCCTCGGCCTCGCTCGCATCGCGCACGATCGCTCCGCTCGGCAGGTGGGCGATCGCATAGCCGCGCGCGAGGGTCGACGCGGGGGAGAGGGTGCGCAGCGCCGCCCGCAGCTCCGCGGCGCGCCGCGCCTGCGCTTCGAGCCGCCGGTCGATCACGTCCCGCCCGCGGGAGAGCAGCAGCCACTGCTGCTGCGAGCGCGCGTCGATCATCGTCTCGGGTGTCCGCAGGACGGGCCGCGAGCGGAGCTGCTCGAGTTGGGCGATGTCGTGCGCGACCCGCTGGGACAGTCTCATCGACAGGCGTGAGCGGAGCTGGGCGACCAGCGCGCGCTGCTCGAGGACGTCCGGGACGATCCGCTTGGCCGCGTCCGTGGGGGTCGACGCGCGGAGGTCCGCGACGTCGTCCAGCAGGGGGTGGTCGTTCTCGTGCCCGATCGCGCTGACGACGGGAGTGGATGCCGCTGCCACGGCGCGCAGGAGGCGCTCGTCGCTGAACCCCAGGAGGTGCTGCGGGTCGCCGCCGCCGCGGGCGATGACGATCACGTCGACCGAGGGATCGGCATCCAGTGCCCGAAGCGCGCCGATCGTCTCGGGGACGCAGCGGTCTCCCTGGACCGCGGCGTACGCGGTGCGGAAGCGCACCTGCGGCCAGCGCAGCTCGGCGTTGTGCCGGACGTCCTTCTCGGCGTCGGACTTCTCGCCCGTGATGAGTCCGACCACGTGGGGCAGGAACGGGATCGGCTTCTTTCGGGCCGGGTCGAAAAGTCCTTCGCCGCGGAGTTTCGCGCGCAGACGCTCGAGCTTCTCGAGCTGGTCGCCGAGCCCGACGTGGCGCATCGCCGAGACGGAGAAGCTGAAGTCGCCCGACTTCACGAAGTAGTCCGCCTTGACGCAGGCGATGACGTGATCGCCGACGGAAAGATCCGCCGGGAGTCGCTGACGCGTGCTCGACCAGATGCGGAACGAGATGGTCGCATCTGTGCCGAGGTCCTTCATCCGGCCGAACACATTGCCGGTGCGGACGTTCCACGACGTGATCTCGCCCTCGACCCACACGGATCCCCAGGTTTCGACGAACCCGCGGATCGTGTCGTTGAGGCGGGCGACCGAGGTGGGGGAGTCGGATGTGGAGTCCCGCGGGCGCACGGCATCCGGCGGCGGGGCCTCCCCGGCGACGGGGTCAGCGCGGAACGTCGTCATCCGATCCTCTCGTGGTGGCGGCACGGCGGCCCGATCGCACGGCCGTCGCCCAGGGCGCCCCCGTAGACTTGAGCTGTGAGCACCTCGGCCGTCCGTCTGCCCGTCCCCCGCATTCCGCGGCAGCGCGAGCGCCTTCAGGATATCCCGGTGCAGGGACACAAGAAGGTGCTGCTGGCGGCACCGCGCGGCTACTGCGCGGGTGTGGATCGTGCGGTGATCGCGGTGGAGAAGGCTCTCGAGCGCTACGGTGCGCCGGTCTACGTCCGCAAGCAGATCGTGCACAACATCCACGTCGTGACCGAGCTCGAGGCCGCCGGCGCGGTGTTCGTCGAGGAGGTCGACGAGGTCCCCGAAGGCGCACACGTCGTCTTCAGTGCGCACGGCGTCTCGCCCGCCGTCGTCTCGGCGGCATCGGAGCGGCACCTGCAGGCGATCGACGCGACCTGCCCGCTGGTGACGAAAGTGCATCGCGAGGCCGTGCGCTTCGCCCGGGACGACTTCGAGATCCTGCTCATCGGCCACGAGGGTCATGAAGAGGTCGAGGGCACCGCCGGCGAGGCGCCCGAGCACGTCACGATCGTGAATTCGCCCGAGCACGCGGACACGGTGGAGGTGCGCGACCCGTCGAAGGTCGTGTGGCTGTCGCAGACGACGCTGTCGGTGGACGAGACGATGGAGACCGTGCGGCGACTGCGCGAGCGGTTCCCGCAGCTGCAGGATCCGCCGTCGGACGACATCTGCTACGCGACGCAGAATCGTCAGGTCGCGATCAAAAAGGTCGCCAAGGATGCCGATCTGGTGATCGTGGTCGGCTCCGCGAACTCGTCCAACAGCGTGCGCCTGGTCGAAGTCGCCCTCGAGTACGGCGCGAAGGCGGCATACCGCGTCGATTACGCGCACGAGCTCAAGCAGGAGTGGCTGGACGGCGTCGAGACCGTGGGTGTGACCAGCGGGGCTTCCGTCCCCGAAGTCCTCGTGCAGGAGGTCCTGGCCGA
>JASBUD010000024.1 GCA_030148105.1 Microbacterium sp.
GCCTCGCGCGCCCTGGCCCCGGAGGTCGTCGCCGCCTCGACGCTGTACACGAGCACCGAGCCGTGCGCGATGTGCTCGGGCGCGATCTACTGGGCCGTGATCCCGCGGGTGGTGTACGCGCTCGGATCGGATGAGCTCGACCGGATCGTCCACGAGAACGACGGCGAGCAGGAGCTCGCGCTGCCGAGCCGAGAGGTATTCTCCCGCGGCGGCAGGGCGACCCTGGTGGTGGGCCCGGTGCCGCTTCCCGGAGCCGCCGAGGTGCACGCCGAGTTCTGGGACCGCCGCTCGTCCTGAACGAGAGGAGCGGCATCCCGCGGCAGGCGTCACACCGCCGAAACACGACGACCGACGTCGTGAAACGTGCGCCGCCTAGCGTCTGTCTGATCACACTGCATCAGAAGGGATGCCAACCCGATGGCAACACACAGCACACTGCCTCGGCGCGTCGGCGCGATCGCCGCGGCCGTCCTCGCCTCCGCCCTCGTCCTCGCCGGATGCGCGTCCGGCGGATCGACGCCCGCCGCGTCGGGCGGATCCAGCGAAGCCGCCTCGTTCGGTGACATCAGCGTCCAGTACTCGTGGATCAAGAACGAGGAGTTCGCGGGCGAATTCTACGCCTATGAGAACGGCTACTACGACGAGGCGGGCTTCGGCGAGGTGACCGGCATCGCCGGCCCCGACACCGGCGTGGCCAAGCTCCTCTCCGGTTCGGTCCAGGTGGCCCTGAGCGACGCGGCATCGGTCGGTGCGGCTGTCGCCGAGCAGGACGCCCCGCTGAAGATCATCGGCGCGACGTTCCAGAAGAACCCGTTCACGATCCTCTCGCTCGCCGAAGGCGGCGACATCAAGACGCCGGAAGACCTCATCGGCAAGAAGATCGGCGTGCAGGACTCGAACGCGTCGGTGTTCGCGGCGCTCCTCGCCGCGAACGACATCGACCCGAGCGAGGTCGAGATCGTTCCGGTCGACTTCGACCCGACCCCGCTCATCAACGGCGAGGTCGACGGGTTCATGGCCTACCTGACGAACGAGGCGATCACGGTCGAGATGGCCGGCTACCCGGTGACGAACCTCGCCTACGCCGAGAACGGCCTGCCGTATGTCGCGGAGACCTTCACGGTGACCGATCAGTACCTCGCCGAGAACCGCGACCTGCTGAAGGCGTTCCTGATCGCCGAGATCAAGGGCTGGACCGACACGTTCACCGAGCCCGTCGAGGACACCGTGTCGCTCGTGACCGACTACTACAACGAGTCGGCAGCGGCGGGGGACCTCACGTTCGGTGAACTCGACCCCGAGAAGGTCGCCGCGGGCATCGCCGCGCAGGCGCTGCTGATCTCGACCGACGAGACCGAGGCCAACGGCCTGTTCACGATCTCGGACGACCTGAAGAAGCAGACTCTCGCGTCGCTCAAGACCTCCGGGTGGGACCTCACGGCGGACCAGCTCTTCGACACGTCGATCATCGACGAGATCTACGAGGAGAACCCCGACCTCGTGAAGTACCTCCCCTGACCGGGTAATTCGCTCACGCGACGGAATCATGACCACCGCACCACAGACGGATGCCGGTGCCCAGACGGGCACCGGCATCCAGATCTCCGGAGTCTCGAAGTCGTTCGCCCTGCGCGGCGGCAAGACGCTCCTCGCTCTTCAGGACACCGACCTGCACACCGAGAAGGGCTCGTTCCTGGCCCTGCTCGGTCCGTCCGGCTGCGGGAAGTCGACGATCCTGCGGATCCTCGCGGCACTCGACCACCCGACATCGGGCACCGCGCTCGTGGACGGCGAATCACCCGACCAGCTCCGCGCCGCGAGCGAGCTCGGCATCGCCTTCCAGGACCACGCACTGCTCCCCTGGCGAAGCGTCCGCAAGAACATCGAGCTGCCCTTCGAGGTGGCGGGCAAGCCTGTCGACAAGGACTACGTCGACGAGCTCATCGCTCTCGTCGGACTGAAGGATTTCGCGGGCGCGAAGCCCGCCCAGCTTTCCGGCGGCATGCGCCAGCGCGCCTCGATCGCGCGCGCACTCGTGCTCAAGCCGTCCGTGCTGCTGCTGGACGAGCCGTTCGGCGCGCTCGATGACATGACGCGGCAGAACCTCAATCTCGAGCTCCTGCGCATCTGGACCGAGAAGCCCGCCACGACGCTCCTGGTCACGCACGGCATCAGCGAGGCGATCTTCCTCGCCGACCGCGTGGCGGTCATGTCGCCGCGGCCCGGTCGGGTGAAGGAGATCATCGAGATCGACCTTCCCCGTCCGCGCACCCCCGATCTGATGCGCACGCCCGAGTTCCACGCGTACGTCGACCGTGCCTCCGAACTGCTGTTCGGCTCGGACGGGCGCGCCGAAGCGGAGGCGTGATGCGTGTCGGGCGGATGCCGACCTGGGCGTCCGGCATCATCGGTGGGATTTCGCTCGTCCTGCTGTGGTGGCTCATGTCGGTCATCGCCTTCCGGCCGCAGGAGGGGACGACCTTCACGCCGGTCCCGTCTCCGCTCGCGGTCTTCCAGTGGCTGTTCGTGGACGGCAACATCGCGGGCGCGTGGAGCGTGTTCCAGCCCACGATCACCGCGGCCGCGATCGG
>JASBUD010000031.1 GCA_030148105.1 Microbacterium sp.
GTGATCGGCGAACTGCCCGATCGCGGCAAGGACGCGGTCGTGATCGTGCCCCTCGGCTTCGTGAGCGACCACATGGAGGTGCTCTGGGACCTCGACACCGAGGCGATGGAGGCGGCCGAGGAGGCCGGCATCCGCGCGGTCCGCACCCCGACGCCGGGCGTGGACCCCGCGTTCGTGAACGGCCTGGTCGACCTCGTCGTCGAGCGCCTGAAGGGCACCCCGGCCTCCGCGCGTCCGCACCAGACCGATCTCGGCCCGTGGTTCGACGTCTGCCGGCCGGCGTGCTGCGAGAACGTCCGCGCGGGGTTCAAGCCGGCGGTGTCGGGCCTGCTTCCGTGAACGCGCTGCTCAAGCCCGGCGCGCCGCTGCGCGTCGGCACGCGTGCGAGCGCCCTGGCGGTCGCGCAGAGCTCGGCCGTCGCCGCGCGGTTCGGTCCCTTCGAGCTCATCACCATCACGTCGGAGGGCGATCGCTCGTCCGCGCCGCTCGCGTCGATGGGCGGCACCGGTGTCTTCGTCTCAGCGCTGCGGGACGCGCTGCGCGACGGCCGCGTCGATGTGATCGTGCACTCGTTCAAAGACCTGCCGACCGCGCCGGCGGACGGCATCGACCTCATCGCCGTTCCCGAGCGGGCCGACGCGCGGGATGCGCTCGCGACCCGAGACGGCATCACCCTCGCCCGGCTGCCGCACGGCGCGCGCGTGGGCACCGGTTCGCCCCGCCGCCGGGCTCAGCTGCTCTCGGCTCGTCCCGACCTCGAGGTCGTCGGCATCCGCGGCAACGTCGACACGCGGCTCGGCCGGCTCTACGACGCCGATGACGACCGCCGCATCGACGGACTCGTGCTCGCTGCGGCGGGGCTGGAGCGCCTCGGCCGCCTCGGCGAGGCGTCCGAGCTCTTCGACCTCGCCGCCTGGCCGACCGCGCCGGCGCAGGGCGCCCTCGCGATCGAAGTCCGCTCGGATGCCGCTCCCGCGCTGCGCGAGCGGATCTCGGCGGTGGACGACGCGTCCACGCGCCGCGCGGCGATCGCCGAACGCGGGGTGCTGTCCCGGCTGGAGGCGGGCTGCTCGGCGCCGATCGCCGCCCACGCAGCCCTCCGCGGCGCGGACCTCGCGCTCACCGCGAGCGTGTTCGCTCCGGACGGCTCCGGCGAGCTGACGGTCGTGCAGACCGCGCCCGCCGACACGGATGCCGCGGCATCCGATCTCGCCGACCGCGTCGCCGCCGAACTGCTCGACCGTGGCGCCGCGCAGCTGGCACCCCTGGGCGCGGCGGGATGACCGCCGCGCGGAAAGGACGCCCATGACCACGCCCCTCCCCGACATCCGTCCCCGACGCACCCGCGCGACTCCCGCCTGGCGGCGCCTGGTCGCCCAGACGCGGCTGCACGCGCGCGAGCTCGTCCTGCCGATGTTCGTCCGCGGGGGCGTGAGCGAGCCCGTCCCGATCTCCTCGATGCCCGGAGTCGTCCAGCACACGACCGACTCGTTCAAACGAGCCCTGCATGATGCCGCGGATGCCGGCATCGGCGGCGTGATGCTGTTCGGAGTCCCCGCGCACAAGGACGCCACCGGCTCCGGAGCGGATGACCCGGACGGCATCCTGAACGTCGCCACGCGGATCGCCGCCGCCGAGGTCGGCGGTGACCTCGTGGTGCAGACCGATCTGTGCCTGGACGAGTTCACCGATCACGGCCACTGCGGCGTGCTCGACGGAGCCGGCCGCGTCGACAACGACGCGAGCCTGGAGCGGTACCGCGCGATGGCGCTCGCGCAGGCGTCCGCCGGCTCGGCGCTGCTCGGCTTGTCCGGGATGATGGACGGTCAGGTGCGCGCGGTCCGCGACGTCCTCGACACCCACGGCCACCACGACACCGCGATCCTCGGCTACGCCGCGAAGTACGCCTCTGCGCTGTACGGGCCGTTCCGAGAGGCGGTGCAGTCCTCCCTCGAAGGCGACCGCCGCACGTACCAGCTCGACCCCGCGAATGCGCGGGAAGGGGAGCGCGAGGCCGCGATCGATATCGCCGAGGGTGCGGATGTCGTCATGGTCAAGCCCGCCTCGCTGTACCTGGACGTGCTGTCCCGCGTGGCCGCCGCATCCCCGGTCCCGGTGTGGGCCTATCAGGTCAGCGGCGAGTACTCCATGATCGAAGCCGCCGCGGCGAACGGCTGGATCGACCGCGAGCGGGCGGTGCTCGAATCGCTCGTCTCCATCCGGCGAGCCGGCGCCGACGGCATCCTCACCTACTGGGCCGTCGAGGCGGCGCACCTTCTCCAGGACGGAGCCGGAGCATGACGAATCAGACAGAGTTCGCGCGCGCGCAGGCGGTGATCCCGGGCGGGGTGAACTCGCCCGTCCGTGCCTACCGGTCCGTCGGCGGCACTCCGCGGTTCCTCGTCTCAGCCCGCGGGCCGTACGTGACGGATGTCGAGGGTCGCGAATACGTCGACCTCGTGTGCTCGTGGGGTCCCGCCCTGCTCGGCCACGCGCACCCCGACGTCGTGGCGGCCGTGCAGCGCGCCGCCGCACACGGGCTGTCGTTCGGGGCGACCACGCCCGGAGAGGCGCAGCTCGCGGAGCTGCTGCGGGAGCGGACGACCGTGGGCTCGACCCGCATGTTCGAGCGGGTGCGCCTGGTCTCCACCGGGACCGAGGCGACGATGACGGCGGTCCGTCTCGCGCGCGGCGCCACCGGCCGAGACCTCGTCATCAAGTTCGCCGGCCACTACCACGGGCACTCGGACGGGCTGCTCGCCGAGTCGGGTTCGGGCGTGGCCACCCTCGGTCTGCCGGGGTCGGCCGGCGTCCCCGCCGACGTGGCCGCCCTCACGATCGTCCTGCCGTACAACGACCTCGGAGCGCTCGAGGCCACGTTCGCGGCGCACCCCGGTCGCATCGCCGCGGTGATCACGGAGGCCGCGGGTGCGAACGCGGGCGTGCTCGTGCCCGGACCCCGGTTCAACCGGCACCTGGCGGACCTCACGCGACGCGAGGGCGCACTGCTCATCCTGGACGAAGTGCTCACAGGCTTCCGCGTCGATCCGGCCGGATGGTGGGGCCTGGAGGCGCGGAGCGCGGACGAAGAGCCGTGGACACCGGACCTCGTGACGTTCGGCAAGATCGTCGGCGGCGGGCTGCCGCTCGCGGCGGTCGCCGGACGTGCCGAGATCATGGAACTCCTCGCACCGCTCGGCCCCGTCTACCAGGCCGGGACGCTGAGCGGCAATCCGCTCGCCGTCGCGGCCGGCCACGCCACGCTGCGCGCCGCCGACGACGGCGTGTACGCGCGTATCGACCACTCCGCGGCGGTGCTCTCCGGTGCCGTGGAGGATGCGTTCGCCGCCCAGGGGCTCCCGGTGACCGTGTCCCGTGCCGGCAACCTGTTCTCCCTCGCTTTCCGCGACGGAGAGGTCCGCGACTACGACGATGCGAAGGACCAGGAGGCCTGGCGCTACCGGGCGTTCTTCACCTCGATGCTCGAGTCCGGCATCAGCCTGCCGCCGAGCGTGTTCGAAGCGTGGTTCCTGTCGTCCTCGCACACCGACCGCGAGCTGGACCGCATCATCGCCGCCCTCCCCGCCGCCGTGCGGGCCGCTGTCGAGGCTCCGCGCCCCGACGCGGCAGGATAGAGGGCATGCCCGAGATCGACGCGCCGCACACCTCCGAACCGAAGGGCGCGAAGTACATCCTCACGTGCCTGGGCATCGGACTCCTCGCGGGCCTCATGTCGGGGCTGTTCGGTGTCGGCGGCGGGACGGTGATCGTCCCGCTCCTCGTGCTGATCCTCGCCTACAACCAGCGGCTCGCGGCGGGCACGTCTCTCGCCGCGATCGTCCCGACCGCGACGGTCGGCGTGATCGCGTACGCGCTGAACGGGTCGGTCGCCTGGATCCCCGCGCTGATCCTCGCCGCCGGCGCGGTCGTCGGCGCCCAGATCGGCACGTGGCTCCTGCCGCGGGTGTCCCTGTTCGCGCTGCGCTGGGCGTTCATCGCGTTCCTGCTGGGCGTGATCGTCAGTCTGTTCCTGGTGATCCCCTCGCGGGATGCCGGGCTGCCGCTGACCGTGTGGTCGATCATCGGACTCGTCGTGCTGGGTCTGATCACCGGGACGATCGCGGGACTGATCGGCGTCGGCGGCGGGATCATCGTCGTCCCCGCCCTCATGCTGCTCTTCGGCACGAGCGACCTGATCGCGAAGGGCACGTCGCTGCTCATGATGATCCCGACCGCGATCTCGGGCACGATCGGCAACATCCGCCGCGCGAACGTCGATCTGAAGGCCGCCGCCCTCATCGGTGTCGCAGCGTGCACCACGACCGCGCTCGGAGCCTGGATCGCGACGCTCGTCGATCCGTTCTGGGGCAACGTCCTGTTCGCCGCGTTCCTCGTCTTCATCGCCACCCAGATGGCGGTGCGCACGATCCGGTCCCGGAAGGCCTGAGCCGCGGCGGTCGCGGGGCCGCTCGGTAGACTTGTCCGGTGCCAGTGAATCCCGAGCTCGTCGGGCGGGTCTTCCCCCCGACCGCCCCGTATCTCGTCGGTCGTGAGAAAGTGCGGGAGTTCGCCCGTGCGGTCTTCGCCGACGACCCGCAGCACGTCGACCCGGCGGCCGCGGAGGCGCTCGGGTACGCCGACGTCGTCGCACCGCCGACGTTCGCGATGGTGATCCAGGACCAGACCCTCCAGCAGCTGCTCGCCGAGCCCGACTCCGGCATCGTGCTGCAGAACGTCCTGCACGCCGAGCAGCGCTTCCGCTACACCCGCCCGATCGTCGCGGGCGACGAACTGACCGGCAGGCTGTCGGTGACCGGCATCCGCGCGATCGGCGGCAACGCCATGGTCACGAGCGAGGCGGAGATCACCGACGCCGCGGGTGCGCACGTCGTCACCGCCACGTCGGTGCTCCTGGTCGGGGAGGGCGAGAAGTGAGCGCCGCCGCCGTCGGAGACGTCGTCGCCGAGCGCAGCGTTCACCTCACGCGTGAGTCCCTCGTCCGCTACGCCGGCGCCTCAGGTGACTTCAACCCGATCCACTACCGAGACGACGTGGCGGCATCCGTCGGTCTTCCCGGTGTGCTCGCACACGGCATGCTCACGATGGGCCTCGCCGTCGAGACGCTCGTGCCGTGGCTCGGCGACTCCGGACGCATCCTCGAGTACGGCGTGCGCTTCACGCGTCCCGTCGTCGTGGACCCCGAGACCGGCGCCGAGCTGCGCATCGTCGCGAAGGTCGGCGCGGTGCAGGACGACGAGCTGCGCATCGACCTCACCGTCACCCACGCCGACACCACCGTCCTCGGCAAGGCGCAGGTGCGGGTGCGGTCCGTCTAGCCGATGCCCGAGATCGACCCGATACCGCTCTCGCAGCTGACGACGCTCCGCACCGGAGCCGCGCCGGCGCGCATGGTCGACGCGCTCACCGTGGACGAGCTCATCGGCGTGCTCCGCGAAGCCTGGGCCGACGGCGAGCCGCTGCTCGTCCTCGGCGGCGGCTCCAACCTGTTCGTCGGTGACGAGCCGTTCGAGGGGACCGTCGTGCGCGTCCTCACGAAAGGCATCGAGCGGTTGCCGTCACCCCGGCCCGGCTTCGTACGGCTGCGGGTGCAGGCCGGTCACGACTGGGACGACCTCGTCGCCCACGCCGTCGCCGAAGGGCTCGCCGGCATCGAGGCGATGGCCGGGATCCCCGGGACCGTCGGCGCGGCCCCCGTGCAGAACATCG
>JASBUD010000035.1 GCA_030148105.1 Microbacterium sp.
CGAAGGTCGACGGCGAGCAGATCCTGGACTCCGCCGTCTCCGACGTGCGCGCCGGGGAGAAGCTCGTCGCGAGTGTGTACAACGCGATCCGCACGAGCGATTCCGCGAAGGGCTCGAACGCGATGAACACCCTCCTGCTCATCACGTTCGACGAGCACGGGGGTACGTACGACCACGTGGTCCCGCCGGCCGCGACACCGCCGACGGTGGATGGCGCGCCCGGGGAGATGGGCTTCACGTTCGACCGACTCGGCTGCCGGGTACCGGCGATCGCGGTGTCCGCGTACACGCGGGCGAACACGATCATCCACGACGAGATGCACCACGGCGCGGTCGCCGCCACGCTCGCGCGGCTGCACGGGCTCAAGCCGCTCACCCGGCGTGACGCCGGCGCGAACGACCTCTTCTCCGTCGTGAACCTGCAGGAGCCGCGCGACCCGCGGACGTGGCCGACGGTGCATCCGATGTACATCCCGGCCAACCCGCAGGCGGATGAATCGATCGACCCCACGTCCCACCCGCACAAGGACAAGCCGCTCAGCCCGCCCGGGCGCGGCCTTCTGGGGCTGCTCCTGGCGCGCTACGGCGGGGACGGGCACGCCGAGCCCGAGACGTTCGAACAGGCCTACACGACGCTGCAGAAGCATGGGCTCGGTTTGTTCTACCCCAAGATCGATTAGCCCCGCCGTCAGCGCAGCAGCATCGCCCGCCCCGGCTCCTGCAAGACGTCCGCGACGTCGCGCAGGAACTTCGCCCCCTGCTCGCCGTCGACCAGACGGTGATCGAACGACAGACTCAGCGTCATCACGTCGCGGAGCACGATCTCGCCCCGGTGCTCCCACGGCTGGCGGCGCACCGCGCCCAACGCGAGGATGCCCGCCTCCCCGGGGTTCAGGATCGGGGTCCCGGCGTCCACACCGAACACGCCGACGTTCGTGATGGAGAAGGTGCCGCCGCTCATCGCACTAGGCGGCGTCTTTCCCGAACGCGCGGTCTGCGCGAGAGCGCCGATCTCGTCCGCGAGCTGCACGAGCGTCATCCCGTCGGCGTCGCGGATGTTCGGCACGACGAGTCCGCGCTCGGTCGCGGCGGCGATGCCGAGGTTCACGTAGTGATGCTGGACGATCTGGCCGTGCTCGGCATCCCACCGCGAATTCAGGCTCGGGTGATGGGCCAGGGCGAGGCAGACGGCCTTGGCCGCGATCGCCATCACCCCGATGCGATGATCCTGCAGGGCGCGGTCCGCGCGCAGCGATGAGATGAGCTCGCTCGTGGCGGTCACGTCCACGGTCAGGAACGTCGTCACGTGCGGCGCGGTGAAGGCGCTGCGCACCATCGCGTCCGCGGTGTGTTTGCGCACTCCGCGGATCGGGAGGCGAGTGGTGCGCTCGTGAGCGACGCCGGGGTCGCTCGACGGCGCGGTCCGCACCTGCGTCGGCGCGGGCGCCGCGGACAGCTTCGCGGCGTATTCCTCCACGTCGGACCGGGTGATGATCCCGGTCCGGCCGGTCGGGTTCACCAGCGCCAGATCGACGCCCAGCTTCTTCGCCAGGGCCCGCACGGGCGGGGTCGAGCGCGGACGCTCGCGCAGCGCTTCGATGTGGTCGTGCATCGTGATGGCGTCGTGCGGCGCGGCCTCGAGGACCGCGGTGTCCGCGGCCGGGCGCGCTGCGGCCCCGGCTCTCGCCCGCCGCTGCGGCCGGGCGCTGCCGCGAGGGGCGGCGCCGTAGCCGACGAGGTTCGGTTGCGCCTTCTCCTCCGCGGTCTCCGTCTGCGCGGGCTCGTCGGCGCGGACCGGCGGGGCGGCGGGCGCGGATGCCGTCTCTCCCGCGATGTCGAAGGTGATCAGGACCGACCCCACCTCGACGACGTCTCCGGCCGCGGCGTGCAGTCCGGTGACGACCCCCGCATACGGCGACGGCAGTTCCACGACGGCTTTCGCGGTCTCGACCTCGGCGATCGTCTGGTTCAGGGCCACCGTGTCGCCTTCGGCGACGAGCCACTGCACGAGCTCCGCCTCGGGGAGCCCTTCGCCCAGGTCGGGCAGCCGGAAGTCGGTGCTCATGAGCCCGCCTCCGCCGTCGTCAGGCTGTTCGGCCGATCGAGCACCCGGTCCACGGCATCCAGAATGCGGTCCAGGTCGGGCAGATGGTGCTTCTCGAGCTTCGCCGGCGGATAGGGGATGTCGAAGCCGGTGACGCGCACGGGCGGTGCCTCGAGATAGTGGAAGCACTGCTCGGTGACGCTCGCGATGAGCTCCGCACCGACGCCCGCCTCACGCGCCGCTTCGTGCGTGACGACGACGCGGCCGGTCTTGCGGACCGACGCGGTGACGGTGCGGTAGTCGACCGGCGAGATCGAGCGCAGATCGATCACTTCGATCGAGACGCCCTCATCCTCCGCCGCGGTGGCGGCATCGAGCGCAGTGGCGACCTGCGCGCCGTACGTGAGCAGCGTCACGTCCTCGCCCTCGCGAGCGACGCGGGCGACCCCCATCGGCGGCGCGTCCGCGACGTCCATGTCGAGGTCGACCTCGCCCTTCTGGTGGTACAGCCGCTTGGGCTCGAAGTACACCACCGGATCGTCCGAGGCGATGGCCTGACGAAGCATCACGTAAGCGTCCTGCGGGTTGAAGACCGCGACGACGCGCAGTCCGGAGGTGTGCACGAAGTATGCCTCGGGCGATTCGGAGTGGTGCTCCGCGGCGCCCACGCCGCCGGCCCAGGGGATGCGGATCGTGATCGGCATCGTGACGTTGCCCTGCGTCCGATAGTGCAGCTTCGCCACTTGGCACACGATCTGGTCGAACGCCGGGTAGACGAAACCGTCGAACTGGATCTCCACGACGGGCCGGAATCCGCGGAACGCCAGTCCCACCGCCGTGCCCATGATCCCGGCCTCCGCCAGCGGAGTGTCGATCACCCGCTTGGCGCCGAACTCGTCCAGGAGGCCGTCGGTGATGCGGAACACGCCGCCGAGCTTGCCGATGTCCTCCCCCATGACGAGGACCCGGGGGTCATCGGCCATCGCCCGCCGCAGACCCTCGTTGATGGACTTCGCCATCGTGAGCTGGGTCATCGCGCCTCACCTCCGGCGACGGCATCCGAGAAGCTCCCGAGATAGGCAGCGAAGTCGGCGCGCTGCGCGTCCAGGCCGACGTGCGGCTCGGCGTAGACGTGATCGAGGATCTCGATCGGCTCCTTCGTGCGGGCGTTCAGCGTCGCGGCGCGGACCTCCGCACCCCAGCGGTCGGCCTCGGCCGCCACATCGCGGGCGAACTCGTCCGAGAACTCGTCGCGGCGCCGCAGCAATGCTTCCACGCGAGCGAGCGGGTCCCGGCGGCGCCAGCGCTCGACCTCATCCTTGTCGCGGTAGCGCGTGGGGTCGTCCGAGGTCGTGTGCGGACCCATCCGGTACGTCACCGCCTCGAGGAAGACGGGGCCGTTGCCGTTGCGGGCGTGGTCGGTGGCCCAGCGCATCGCAGCGAGGCACGCGAGCACGTCGTTGCCGTCGACCCGCAGACTCGGGATGCCGAACCCCGGTGCGCGCCCGGCGATCGGGAACTTCGCCTGCACGGTGACCGGCTCGGAGATCGCCCACTGGTTGTTCGTGCAGACGAAGACGACGGGAGCACGGAAGGAAGAGGCGAAGACCATGGCCTCGTTCACGTCGCCCTGGCTCGTCGCACCGTCGCCGAAGTACGCCGCCGCCACCTGATCGGTGCCGTCGAACGTGATGCCCATCCCGTAGCCGACGGCGTGCAGAGCCTGGGCGCCGATGATGATCTGCGGCGTGGCGGTGTTGAGGTCGTACGGGTTGTAGGTCGAGTGCGCCTCCCCGCGCCACGCGAGCACGAAATCTGCGGGCGCAGCGCCGCGGACGAAGCCGACGCCGATCTCGCGGTAGCTGGGGAAGACGAAGTCATCGGCACGGAACGCCCGGGCGGTGCCGACCTGGGTGGCCTCCTGCCCCTGGCAGGGCGCCCAGAGTCCGAGCTGCCCCTGGCGCTGCAGTGCGACGCCCTCGGTGTCGATCCGGCGGACGACGGTCATGTCGCGGTACAGGCCCCGAAGGGCTTCGGCGTCGACGTCGGCGACCCACGGGTCGAGCTCGCGATCGGCGAGGCGCTCACCGTCGGGGGTGATCAGACGGGCCACGTCGTCCGTGTCGGTGGCATGATCGGCGGTCGGGCTCAGGGTGTGCATCATCGTCATCCCTCGTCGTTGCGGACCGCCCTCGTGAGGTGATCCGGCGCGGATCGTCGGCGGCGTCGCCGACGAGGCCGACAGTACGTCCGTTTTGCACCTAGCTCAAGCATTGACGATCAGATTGAGCATGTTGCGTAGCCTGACGAGGGTGGGCCTGCTAATCTTCCACACTATGACCAGCGTGGACCATGTCGACCTCGAGCTTCTCGCCGCCCTCGCGGCCGATCCCCGCGCGACCGTCGTCGCCCTGTCCGAGCGTCTGCGGATGTCGCGCAACACGGTGCAGGCGCGCATGGCGCGTCTCGAGCGGACCGGGGTCTTCCTCTCCTACGAACGCGCTATCTCGGCCCGGGCGCTGGGCTACCCCATCGAGGCCTTCGTGAGCGTCACGGTCCGCCAGGCCGAGCTGCCGCGCATCACCGCTGAGCTCGCTCACATCCCTGAAGTCGTGCAGGCTCACGGCCTCAGCGGACCGGTCGATCTGCTCGTGCGCGTCGTGTGCCGGGACACGCAGCACCTGTTCGACACCGATGCCCGCATCCTCTCCATCGAGGGGGTGGAGCGGACCGAGACCTCGCTCGTCATGGGCGAGGTGATCGACTACCGCGTGACTCCGCTCATGGAGCTGGCACGACGGGAAGCGTAGGGGCCTCGTCCTCGCCCTTCGGCGGAAGCCCGGTCGCCTTCGCGTCCGCGCGCACGAGCACCACGCCGACGAGGATGAGCGCTCCGCCCGCGAACTGGATGGGAGCGGGCACCTCGGCGAGGAACAGCCACGCGAAACCGAGCGCGAACAGCACTTCCGACAGGCCGACGAAGGACGCCACCCGCGAGCCGATACGCGGCACCGCCATGACGCCGAACGCATAGCCGACCGTCGTCGCGACCGCGGCGACCCACAGCAGTGGCACGAACCAGGGCACCTCGACTCCGGCGAGGACGACCGAGACGGGCGGCGAAGCGAACGGCATCGCGCCGGTGAGGCACAAGACCGCCATGACCGCCGCGCCGACCAGCAGTCCACCAGCGGCCAGCGCCAGCGGCGGAAGATCACCGCCCGCCCGCTCGGAGATCACGAAGTAGACGCACACGCACACCGCGGCGGCCAGGGCGAGCAGCGTCCCGAGGAGATCGAACGACGCCCCGGAGATGTCGACGACGAGCACGAGCCCGACGATCGCGACCGCCGACCCTCCGAGGACCAGAGCAGACGGCGCCCGGCGGGTGCGGAGCCACACATACGCCACGAGCATGACCGGGGCGAGGTACTGGATGAGCAGGGCGACCGCAACCGGCATCCGCTGCATCGCCGAGAAGAAGAAGAGCTGGCAGCCGAGGACCGGGATCAGGCCGAACGCCACGATCAGCATCCAATGGCGACGGAGGAACCCCGGCTGGTGCCGCACGGCGCGCACGAGTGCGGGCGAGAGCACGAGACCGGCAACGCCCATCCGGACGAGCAGTGCGGCGCCGAGGGACCAGCCGGCCTCGAGGAGAGGCTTGATGAACGGGCCGCTCGAGGAGAACGCCAGGGCGGACAAGACGGCGAGAACGAGCCCCGATGTGCTCACTCGGTGGACAGCCGTCGCGGAGACGATCGGGATCGATGCGGTGGGTGCGGCCATGGGAATCCGACTGTCTACGTGTCAGGAGTGTACGGTGCGTACACTGGTGACACTAGCGTTCCCCGATGTCAGGAGTCAACATGGTGTTCATCCGTGACACCGAGCAGTCCCTCCGCGCCGCCGTGTACCTGGTGAACACCCTGCCCGGATTCGACGGCGAGGACACCCTGCAGACACCCGAGGAGTTCGAGGCGTACCTCGCGATCAATCCCTACACCGGCGAGATCCGGCGGGATCAGGCCGAGATCGACGCCGTGCGCGCGATCCGTCCGCGGCTGCGGCGCCTGTGGGACGTCGACCGCGACGGCGCCGTGCCGCTGGTCAACGAGATGCTGGCCGACGGCCGCGCACTCCCCCGCCTCGTCCGGCACGGAGGCTACGACTGGCATATCCACGCGACATCCGACGACGCCCCGCTGGCGACTCGCATCCTCGTCGAAGCCGCCATGGCCTTCGTGGACGTGATCCGCTCCGACGAGTACGACCGCGTGCGCACATGCTCGGCCGACGACTGCGAATCGGTCTACGTCGACTATTCGCGCAACGGCTCGAAGCGCTACTGCGACACCGGCAACTGCGGCAACCGCATGAACGTCATCGCCTACCGGGAGCGGAAGGCGAAAGAAAGCGCCTGATCGCCTCGGCGGCCGGCTGCGGCGTCTCGTAGTGGATGAGATGGCCCACGTCCGGGATCTCGAGCAGCTCGCCATCCGAGAACAGCGTCGCCAGGTGCCTCTCCGCCTCGATCGGCGTGATGTCGTCGCGCATCGCTGCGATCAGCAGCGTCGGCTGGGTGATCCGCGGGGCGAACTCGCGGACGTCGTGCGAGACGGAGGCGACGAAGGCGTCGTGCAGGACGTCGCGGTCCGCGAAGCGCGAGAAGTACGTGTCGTGCTGGTCGTGGATGAAGCGGCGCAGCTCGGCGTCCCGCGTCTTGGCCATCGACACGCTCATCACGCGGACGATCGCGCCGTTGCGCAGCAGAGCGTCACCCGCCCGCTGCGGCAGCCGCGCGCCCGCCCAGTAATAGAAGACGGCGAGCCGGGTGAGGATGCCGCGCGGACCTTCCAGCGCCGGCGCGCCGATCGGGTTGACGAGGATCACTTTCGGGGTCGAAAGCCCCTCCGCCACGGCGGATGCCACGACGATCGAACCGAACGAATGCCCGAGGATCACCGCACCGGGCGCGACCGTCCCGGCGAAGGCCTTCAGCCACTCGGTGTAGGCGGCCAGGTCGTGCCGGCGCCCCGGCAGCGGCGGCGTCTCACCGAAACCGGGGAGGTCCGGCGAGATGATCCGGATGCCGTCGAGGTGCGCGACGACGGGCTCGAGGCCGTGGTGCTCGCCGCGGAAGCCGTGGACCGCGATCACGGTGGTGTCGCTGTCCGGCGACCCGTAGGTCCAGTACGCCGTCGTACCGCCGAGCACGTCCACCTCCGCGCGCTGGACCTCCATCGCGTCGAGGAGGTCGGCGTATGGGTTGGCGGCGGGCACCGTCCGAGTCTACGAGGCCGCTCGGTCCGACCTCTGCGCGTCCGCGAGTGCGCAGGATCGCGTCGATGCGCGAAATGACGGATCCGGAGGCCGGGAAGTCTCCGTCATCGCGCACATCTCCGTCATCCTGCGCGCTTCACGCCGGTGTCGGTGGTGGCGCATACCGTCACGAGCATGGAATGGACGCGCGTGATCGGAGTCTTCGACCTCGAAACGACCGGAGTCGATGTGGAGCACGATCGCATCGTCACGGCGCACGTCGGCCTGCTCGACGCGGACGGCACCGCGATCCTGGCGCGCGACTGGATCGCCGACCCCGGAGTCGAGATCCCGGCCGCCGCCACCGCGGTGCACGGCATCACGACGGCGCACGCACGGGCGGTCGGAGCTCCCGCCGAGGAAGTGGTGGAGCAGGTCGCCGAAACGCTCCGCGCCTTGCTGGACGCCGGCATCCCCGTCGTGG
>JASBUD010000045.1 GCA_030148105.1 Microbacterium sp.
TTCGATGTGGTCGGGATGACAGGATTTGAACCTGCGACCCCTTGACCCCCAGTCAAGTGCGCTACCAAGCTGCGCCACATCCCGATGTCCGCGAGCGGACAACTCCCCTATCCTAGCCGGTCGGCGGAGCCCCCGCGAACGAGCACATCCACGCTCACTGCTCCACACGAAGACGCGAGGCCGCGGTCCCCCCAGACCGCGGCCTCGCGGACCTGTCACCAGGTCGAATCGCCCCGGATGACCGCATCCGACCCGCCGTCGATGAAGATCACCTGCCCGCACAGGTGGGCGTTCTCCTTGCTGGCGAGCCATCCGAGGAGGTAGGCCACGTCGCGGGGTTCGAAGATGCCGTTCAGCGGCATCGGGACCATCTGCAGGATCGCCTCGCGGGCTTCCGCGGTGTCGGTGAACGCTTTGGTCATCGGGGTCACGACGACTCCCGGAGCGACGGCGTTGAGCGGGATCCCCGCGCCGGCCCATTCGGGGGAGGCCGCGTGGCGGCGGATCCATCGGGCGAGCGCGCGCTTGGTCGTGCCGTAGATCAGGTTCGCCGTGTCACCGCCGGCGGCTTCGAGTTCCGCGCCCCGCGCCAGAGCGCCCGGTTCGTCGCCGGCGAGCAGCAGCTCGAGCAGAGCCTCATCCGGCGGGTAGAGGGACGCCATGGATGCCGTCGCGACGGCGCGTGGCGCGGGCGAACCGCCCAGAAGCGGCCGAAGACCTTCGAGCGTGGCCACGGCGCCGAAGTAGTTGACGGCGACCGTCGCAGCGGTGGGTGTCGCGAGCCCGGCGTTCGCGATCACCGCGTCGATTTTCCCCCGGCTCATGTCGGACACGGCGGCGACCATGGACTCCCGTCCGGCGGCGGTCGACAGGTCCGCATCGATGTCCGTACCGTGCAGGTCCACGCCGATCACCTTGTGACCCCGCTCGACGAGCAGGTCGGCCGTCGCCTTTCCGATGCCGCTGGCGGCGCCGGTGATGACGTATGTGCGGGACATGGGAACCTCTTCCTGACGGCCTCAGGTGCGCCGTCGGCTCCAGTGTCTCCGCCTCCCGTCCGCTCCGCGTAGGCCGAAAGACCCACGGGTCACTCGCGGGGTGTGCGCACCGCCACGTACAGGTCGATCAGCGCGTCTCCGAGCGCCGCCCGCAGGACGACGGACCGGTCGAGCTCCGCCAGCGCCTCGGTGAGGCTCGACGGCAGGGGACGGATGCCGACCGCGGCGCGTTCGCTCTCGGACAGGCGTGTCGGGCTGATCAGGACCGGTGCGGGCGGAACGGCTCCACGGGCGATGCCGTTCTCGGCCGCCGCCAGGAGGGCAGCCACGGCGTAGTAGGGGTTGGCGGACGCGTCCCCCGGCTTGATCTCGATGTTGGCGCCGCGAGCCGAACCGCCGGCGGTCGATGCGACATAGCGGACGGCCGCTTCGCGGTTGCCCGGCCCCCAGCAGACCGTGGCGCCCGACCAACGGCCGGGCCGGAGCCGCTCGTAGCTCGGCACGCTCCCCGCGAGGAGCGCCGTCAGCGCGGGAAGGTCCGCCAGGATCCCGGCGATCGCCGCCTTGCCGGCGGATCCGGGGGCGTCATCGGAATCCGGGCTGAAGAGCGGCACGCCGTCGCGGGCGAGCGAGAGGTGGATGTGCATCCCGTTCGACGCCGCGCCCACGCGGGGGATCGGCGAGAAGTCCGCCCGCAGTCCGTGCCGAAGCGCGACGCGGTCGATCACCAGCCGCGCCAGCACGTCGTCGTCGCAGGCGTCCAGAGGGTCGCGGGCATCGAGGGCGACCTCGAACTGGCCGTGTCCGTGCTCCGCGTGGAGCTGCAGTGCGGGGACGCCGGCCGCGTCGAACTCGGTCAGCAGCTCGGTCGCGAACGCCTCGTTCTGCAGGATCGGATGCTGGCCGTAGGCGGGTCCGGTGTGTGCCGGTGACGAATCGACCGCCTCGCCGCCGTCGAGCGTGAACTCGATCTCGAAGCCGATCCGTGCGCTCAGTCCTCGCTCGGCGAGCCGCATCCGCTGCCGGCGCACGGCGTGCCGACCGCATGCCGCGAACGGCGTGCCGTCGATCTCGCGGACGTCCGCGGGCGTCCAGGCCGGACCGCGCTCGCCGAGTCGTGCGATGCGCTCGGCATCCGGGGCGAGCAGAAGATCGCCGATCACCGCATCCCGGCCGAGCGCATCGACCGGATCATCGGTCGGCGTGAAGAGGGCGACGCTGCTGATCGACGCGTGCACCCCCGTCCGCAGCACGGAATCGACCCTTGCCCGGGGGATCAGCCGCGAGCGTTCGCGCCCGGCGGCGTCGACGGACGTGATCAGAAGCGGCCCGTCGACGCCGACCGGCCGGTCGTCCGTGCTGCCGCTCATGATCCGCTCCTCGGATGCCGATGATGGGACATCATCGCGGTTGCCGGCTCCGTCGTCCACTCGCGTGCGCCGCGTCGTCCCCGCGTGACATGCTGGAAAGCGATGCCCGAACCGGGCACACGAAGGAGGATCCCCATGCAGCAGCGCCCCCTGGGACGCACCGGCCGATCGATCTCCGAGATCGGCCTGGGTACCTGGCAGCTCGGGGCTGACTGGGGTGCGGTCAGCGAGGAGGACGCGCTCGCCGTGCTGGCGGCATCCGCTGAACGCGGCGTGACCCTCTTCGACACCGCCGACGTCTACGGCGACGGGCGCAGTGAGTCGCTCATCGGGCGGTTCCTCGCGGGGCGCGCGGATCACGTCATCACGGTCGCCACGAAGATGGGCCGCCGCCTGCCGCAGGAACCGGAGAACTACACGCCCGAGAACTTCCGCGCATGGACCGACCGCTCGCGCGCGAACCTCGGCGTCGACATCCTGGACCTCGTGCAGTTGCACTGCCCGCCGACGGCGGTGATCGAGGACGACGCGACGTACGAGGCTCTCGACGCGCTTGTCGACGCGGGCACGATCGCCGCGTACGGCGTCTCGGTCGAGACCTGTGGGCAGGCGCTCGCCGCGATCGCGCGGCCGAACGTCACGAACGTGCAGATCATCTTCAACCCCTTCCGTCTGAAGCCGTTGGACGATGTGCTGCCCGCGGCCGCGGCGAACGGCGTCGCGGTCTTTGCGCGGGTGCCGCTGGCGTCGGGGCTGCTGTCGGGGAAGTACACGACTGAGACGTCGTTCGCCGACAACGACCACCGGTCGTACAACCGGCACGGCGAAGCGTTCGACCGCGGGGAGACCTTCTCGGGTGTCGATTTCGAGGTGGGCCTCGCCGCAGCCGCGGAACTGGCGGCCGCGCTGCCCGAAGGCGTGTCCCTCCCGGCGGCGACGCTCGCGTGGATCGCGGCGCAGCCCGGCGTCACAAGCGTCATCCCGGGCGCCCGCAATGTGGGGCAGGCGCAGTCGAACGCGGATGCCGCCGACGCCGTCTCCGCCGGGTTCGATGTCGACGCGTTCGACGCGGTGGTCCGTGAGGTCTACGACCGTCGCCTTCGGGAGGCCATTCACCCGCTCTGGTGAGGCTGGAAGGCCTGCGATCGGCTGCGCCGGGAGGTGCATTCGGATGTCGCCAACATGGCGATCGTCGGCGTGATCGAGGCGATCGAGACGCGTCGGGCACTCGAGATCGACGGAAGCTGGGCCGGCGAAGAGTCTGCGACCCAGGTTGGACTTCGCCTTTCGTCGGTCGTCGAGTGCGTGACGGAGGTCTCGGTGACGCACGGGGTTTCCCGCTCGACCGTGAGCGCGACGCGCGCGTTCGGGGTGGAACGACGGTCTGCGACGACTCGTCATGCGTCACGGGCGGACGCTGTGACGCCGACCGACGTTGCAACCGGTAGGTTTGCCAGAGACGGCACAGCTTCGGGATGACGTGCCGTCCACAGGACGTCTCTTGGGGGAGATGATGACCGACCGTACGCCGTCATCAGCGCCGTCGCACCGCACTCGCGCCGAGCGTCGCGCCGCGGAAGGCGCGGCGACCGCGCAGCCCGACGCACCGCTGACACGGGCACAACTGCGACAGCGTGCGCGGGCGGTGACGGTCGAGGCGCCGACCGCATCGGCCGCGGCAGCGAAGCGCGAGCGGGTGCCGGTGGGGGAGTCGGAACCCGTGGTGGAACCGGCCGAAGAGCGCGAACCGGCCATGGTGGAGGTGCGACAGCCGGTGCCGCAGGGGGAACCGGAAGTGGCGGCGCTCCCACACCCGATCCTGCGGTGGGAGCCGGAGCAGAAGGCGGAGCCGGTGTTGCTACGGGGACCGGTTCCGCTGCCCGCCTCACGGCTGCGCGGTGAGAGTGCGTCGCCGGGGCTGTTCCCGGACCAGTTCGCGGGCAGCGGCATCCGCTTCGACGATCGCACGCTACCCCCGGTCGTCCCTGTTCCTGCGCCGACGCCGTTCGTTCATGTGCCGCGCGTGACCTACCTCCCGGCTGCGGCTAACGGGCCGGCCAGAACCTCGCTCGTCATCGCCGGCCTCGCCGCGGTGAGTGGGCTGATCGCTCATCCGGCGCTGAGGGCGGATCCTGTCCTGGCGGGTGTGGTCAACCTCGCGGTCGTGACGCTGCTGATCGCCGCGTTCCTGCTCGCGGCCGTCGGCCTCGTCCTGGCGGTGCGGCGTCCGACTCGCAAGCTGATTCCGGTGGTCGCGATCATGGTGTCGGTCCTCGCCCTCGCCGCAGTCGCAGTGCTGGTCGCGGCTCGCGCGATCCCGCTGGGCGGGCTCCTGGCCGCCTAGTCCCGGAACTCCCGCTGTTCGCGCGCCGAGCCGATGAGTCCTCCGCCGAGGTGGTTGGTCTCCGACCGAGGTGGCGGGTCCTCCGCCGAGGTGGCCAGTTCTCCGCCGGGACGATGCGGCCATGTTCGGCACAAGAACGAGCATCTCGGCACAAGAACGACCATCTCGGCATGGCGACAACCGGCCGGGCGGGAACAATCAACGTGGTCATCCACAACATCTGACGCACGACGCACGGGCGTCGCGCGGGGTGTCAGACTGCGTTGGTGTCACACGCGACGTCGCCGGCGACGACATGAGGACTATTCCGCGCCGCTCGCGAGTCCGGTCGAGCCCTGCAGAACGAGAGATCACGTGTCGACCGGGCATGGCCGCGCCGTCGGGGTCGGGAAGGAGCGCGGGAGGGTGACATCGCTGACGCCGGTCCTCGCCATCGTCGCCGGCCTGCTCGGTCTCGCCGTCGGATCCTTCCTTAACCTCGTCGCCGTGCGCGTGCCTGCGGGCAACCCCGTCATGCAGGGCGGCCGCTGCCCCAGGTGCGGTTCGGCGATCGCCGCGCGATATAGAGTGCCTGCTCTCGGTCGACTGATGGTGCGCGGCCGGTGTACTCACTGCGGAGAGCCCGTGCCGCTCAGGTATCCGCTTGTCGAGGCGTTCACCGGTGTCGCGTTCGCCGCCGTCGTCTGGTTCTTCCTCGCGGTCTTCGCCGACACGTCGTGGGCGCGGATGCCGGTCGCCGTGACCGTGGTCCTGATCGCGTACCTGTACTTCGCCGCCATCAGCATCGTGCTGACGCTCATCGATCTGGACACCCACCGCCTCCCGAACGCGATCGTGCTGCCGAGCTACCCGGTTGCGATCGGACTGCTGACCCTTGCGGCGCTGTTAAGCGAGGACTGGCCCGCGCTGCTGCGCGCCGGCATCGGCATGGCGATCCTGTACTCGTTCTACTTCCTGTTGCGGCTCATCCGCCCCGGCGGGATGGGCGGCGGCGACGTCAAGCTCGCCGGGATCATCGGGCTGTACCTCGGCTGGATCGGTTGGGGGGCGCTCGCGGTCGGCGCGTTCTTCGCCTTCTTCTACGGGGGAGTGTTCGGGATCGGCCTCATGATCGCGCGCCGGGCGGGCCGCAAGACTGCGATCCCGTTCGGTCCCTGGATGATCCTCGGGGCATGGAGCGGCATCTTCGTCGGCGAGGGGATTGCCGCCGCCTATCTTCGCATGTACACCGGCGGCCAGTAGTCCCGACCGGAGATTCATCCCACGAGCACGGACGCCGCGCAGCGTCAAGTCCCGACGACCGGTTTCCGGGCCGGTTAGCCTCGATCGCATGCCTGAACTCATCGCACGGATCACCGCGTGGGCCCTCACCCTCAAGCCCGTCCGCGCCTTCCTCCTGTACGGCGAGCACCGCGGACCGATGCTCGCGGACAGCGTCACATATCGCGCGCTGTTCAGCGTGTTCGCCGGCGTCCTCCTCGGGTTCTCCGTCGCGGGGCTCTTCCTCGCGGGGAACTCGGCGGCCCTGCAGTCGCTCGTCGACTCGGTGGATGCCGCCATCCCCGGGCTCGTCGGAGAAGGGGGTCTCATCGATCCGAGCTCGATCGCCGTCTCCGGCGGGCTCACCGTCGCGACCGTGCTGTCGATCGTGGGTCTGATCGGCGCCGCGATCGGCGCGATCGGCGCACTGCGCGCCGCGTTCCACGCCCTCTCGGGACAGCTGACCGACGATCTCTTCTGGGTCCTCGCGCTCCTGCGCAACCTCCTGATCGCGGTCGGGATCGGCGCCGCATTCGCGGCATCCGCCGTCGTCACCTTCTTCGCCAACGCCGGCATCGGCTTGCTCACCGGGCTGATCGGGGTATCCGACACCGACCCGCTCACGCTCATCGGCACGCGCGTGGTCTCCGTCGTCGTCGTCTTCCTCCTAGACGCTGCCGCGATCGCGGTCCTGTTCCGGACGCTGTCCGGAGTGAAGGCCTCGTGGCGCGCACTGCTGCCGGGTGCGCTGCTCGGCGCCGTCGGACTGACCGCGCTCCAGCAGCTGTCCAGCCTCTTCGTCGCCGGCGCGTCCTCGAACCCGCTCCTCGCCTCGTTCGCATCGCTCATCGCGCTGCTGCTGTGGTTCAACCTTTCGGCGCAGGTGATCCTGATCGCGGGCGCCTACATCATCACCGGTGTCGAGGAGGAGCAGGATCGCGTGCGCGCCCGCTTCGGCGCATCGACGTTCGCGCAGCGGCGGGTGCGACGCGCCGAGGAGTCGGTGCGGGTCGCCACCGCCGAGCTCGCGGCGGCTCGTCGGGTGGAGGAGAAGGAGCGCACGGGAGTCTGAGCGTGGTGCGCGGAGCACGGGACGTGTGAAGATCTTGTAAACGCTTGCATCACGCGCTCGTCCGATGGGCGCGCGACCGAACCTGATCGGTAATTTCGTACCATGCCCGAAAAGCCCACCCTCGCCTCAGAGTCCGCGACGCGCGCGACGCATGCTCTCGCTCTGGCTCCCGTCACCGCGCCCGCCAGCACGGTCGACGGGTTCGTCCGGGAGTTCCTGCAGAACCTCAACTTCAACCGCGGCGTCGCGCTGTCCACCTCCAGCGCGACCGACCGGTACTTCGCGCTGGCGTACACCGTGCGGGACTACCTGATGGCGCGGTGGCTCGAAGACCTGCGCCGCCAGCGCGAAGTGCAGGCCAAGGGTGTGGCGTACCTGTCGGCCGAGTACCTGCTCGGCCGGCAGCTCGACAACAATCTCCTCGCGAGCGGTCTCACCGACATCGCGAGCGAGGCACTCGCATCGTGCGGTATCGACCTCGACGATTTGCGCCAGCAGGAGGTCGAGCCCGGCCTCGGCAACGGCGGCCTGGGTCGTCTCGCGGCCTGCTTCATCGACTCGCTCGCCACGCTGGGTGTGCCGAACACCGGTTACGGCATCCGCTACGAGTACGGCATCTTCCGCCAGACCTTCGAGGACGGCCAGCAGGTCGAGCAGCCCGATTCCTGGCTCGCCTACGGATCGCCGTGGGAGTTCCCGCACCCCGAGGCTGCCCAGACGATCTCATTCGGCGGCCACACCGAGACGTACGACGACGGTGGTGTGCAGCGCTCCCGCTGGGTGCCGGGCTGGAACGTCCAGGCCGTTCCGTACAACTACATGGTGCCGGGCTACCAGAACGGCCGGGTCAACACGCTCCGCCTGTGGAGCGCGAAGGCGACGAACTCGTTCGACCTGCGCGTGTTCAACTCCGGCGACTACGAAGAGGCCGTCCGCGCGCAGACGTTCGCCGAGAACATCTCCAAAGTGCTGTACCCCGAGGACTCCACGCCCCAGGGCAAGGAGCTGCGGCTGCAGCAGCAGTACTTCTTCGTCGCGGCATCCATCAAGGACTTCCTCGATGTCACGCTGCCGAAGGACTTCGACCTCACGAAGCTGCCCGACCGCATCATCTTCCAGCTGAACGACACCCACCCGGTCATCGCCGTGCCCGAGCTCATGCGTGTGCTCGTGGACGAGAAGAAGATGGAGTGGGAGGACGCGTGGGCGATCACCCAGAAGTGCTTCGCGTACACGTGCCACACGCTGCTGCCCGAAGCCCTCGAGGTCTGGTCGGTCGATCTGCTCGGACACCTGCTGCCGCGGCACCTCGAGATCATCTACCGCATCAACGACGACTTCCTGGATGCCGTCCGCGAGCGCTTCGGCGACGACGAGATGCGCATCCGCGACATGTCGATCATCGGCGAGCACCCGGTCCGATCCGTGCGCATGGCCTACCTCGCG
>JASBUD010000048.1 GCA_030148105.1 Microbacterium sp.
CGCCTGGTACGCGAGCACGAGCGGCAGGAAGATGACCGCCGCCCACGTCATGATCGTCAGCGTGTAGTCGGTGCTCGAGGCGTTCTCGATCGTCAGGCTGTTCGCGATGTCGTTCGAGGCCGGCATGACGTACGGGAAGAGCGTGAACCACAGCGTCAGGACCGCCGTGACGATCGTGGCGGCCCCGAAGCCGAACGCCCACCCCTCGCGGTCGCGCATGTTGAACACGAGCGACATGACGAGCGTCACCGCGGCGATCGCGGCGCACGCGATCGCGAACTCCGTCAGCGGCGCGCCCCGGCCTGCGGCGATGAAGATCGTCCAGATCAGGAAGGCGGCGGCGACGACGACCGTGAGCAGACCCGAGCGGCGGGCGAGGCGTCGCGCGTCCTGGTGCACCTGACCGTCGGTCTTCAGCGCCACGAAGTACACGCCGTGCGTGAAGAACAGCAGGAGAGTGGTCAGTCCACCGAGAAGGCCGTACGGGTTGAGCAAGGTCAGGAAGGATCCGATGAACTCGTGATCGGCATCCAGCGGCACACCCTGCACGATGTTGGCGACCGCGACTCCCCACAGCAGCGCCGGCACGGCGGAGCCCACGATGATCATCGTGTCGAAGGCCTTCTTCCACTTGAGGCCCTCCCGCTGGTGTCGGTACTCGAACGAGACGCCGCGGGCGATGAGCGCCAGCAGGATCAGCAGGAGGGCGAGGTAGAAGCCGCTGAACAAGGTGGCGTACCACTCCGGGAAGGCCGCGAACAGGCACGCGCCGGCGACGATGACCCACGTCTCGTTCAGATCCCAGACGGGGCCGATCGTGTTGATGATCTGCCTGCGGCTGATGTCGTTCTTGCCGAGGAACGGCAGCGACATGCCGACGCCGAAGTCGAAGCCGTCCAGGACGAAGTAGCCGACGAACAGGAATCCGACGATGAAGAACCAGATGTATGCGAGATCCATGGCGCTCTCCTAGTAGACCGTCGTGGGGGTGTCTTCGAGCGCCGTCTCGGCGGGGGGCGGGTCGTCCGGCCCCGGCAGCGGCTCGGGACCCTTCTGTGCGGTCTTCAGGATCAGGCCGACTTCGACCACGGCGAGGATCGCGTAGATCAGGGTGAACGCCACGAGCGAGATCAGTACGCTCCAGCCGGGCACGCTCGGCGAGACGCCGTCCTCGGTGAGCATGAGCCCGAACACGATCCACGGCTGGCGGCCCATCTCGGTGAACACCCAGCCCACGAGGATCGCGAACAGGGATGCCGGCCACGCCCAGATCGCGAGGCGCCACGCCCAGGTCGGGACCGGGCGCCTCGCGCTCTTGCGGGTGAGCCACAGCCCCACCACCGCGGTGAGCGCGGCGACGCCGCCGAGACCGATCATCCAGCGAAACGCCCAGTACGTGACCCAGAGGACCGGGGCGAAGTTGCCGTCGACCTGGTCGGCGAACTGCGGGAACATCTCGGTGGTGTACATCGCGTTCAGGTCGTTGATGCCCTCGACGCAGCCGTCCAGCGAGTGCGTGGACAGCAGGGCGAGAAGGTAGGGCACGCGGATCGAGAAGAGCTCGCTCGTGCCGTCGGGCGTGCCGAGCGTGAAGATCGAGAACGACGCGTCCGCGCCGCACGCGCTGTCGAACATGGCCTCGGCCGCGGCCATCTTCATCGGCTGCGTCTGCACCATCACGAGGCTCAGCTGGTCGCCCGAGAGCGCGACGCCGGCGAACGCGATGATCATGCCCCACAGGCCGTACTTGAGCGAGGTCCGCATCATCTCGACGTTCTGCTTGCGCACCAGGTGCCAGGCGGAGATGGAGATGATGACGCCCGCGGTCATCATGAACGCCGCGAACAGGGTGTGCGGCAGTGCGGCGAGGGCGACGGGGTTGGTCAGAACGGCGAAGAAGTCGTTCATCTCCGCGCGGCCGCCGTCCTGCGACATCTGGTAGCCGACCGGGTTCTGCATGAACGCGTTCGCGGCGAGGATGAAGTAGGCCGAGAACCAGGCGCCGATCGTCGCGATCCAGATGCTCGCGAGGTGCAGTCCCTTGGGCAGCTTGTCCCACCCGAAGATCCAGAGCCCGATGAAGGTGGCTTCGAAGAAGAACGCCATCAGCCCCTCGAACGCCAGCGGTGCGCCGAAGACGTCGCCGACGAAGCGGGAGTATGACGACCAGTTCATCCCGAACTGGAACTCCTGCACGATTCCGGTCACGACGCCCATCGCGAAGTTGATCAGGAAGATCTTGCCGAAGAAGCGCGTGAGGTGCAGCCACTTGAGGTTGCCGGTGCGGTACCACGCACTCTGGAAGATCGCGACGGTCAGTGCCATCCCGAGCGTGAGCGGCACGAACAGGAAGTGGTAGAGCGTCGTCAGACCGAACTGCCAGCGCGCGAGAAGCAGTGGATCGAACAGGTCCATGGATTCCCCTTCAGGTCCGCATCAGTAGGCGAGTGCTGCGGCGACACTGGTCACGGTACACAGGCCGGGCGTGCCCAGGCGATGTCGAAACCGTGCAAAATACCTCGACGTCGAACGACCCGCGCTCAGCGGAATCCCCGGCCGACGCGCTCATGAGCGCACGAGTTCGACGGTGCAATCGGTGGGGCGCACCGACGTGCGGATGCAGCCGGCCTGGAGGGGACCCCCCGCTTCGGTAAGCACGGCTTGCATGAGTCCCAGGTGCACTGCGCAGAGCGTCTCGCGATGGTCGGCCTGGCTCGCGGCGTGCGGACACGGTGACAGCTCGATCGTGAGCCTCTCCTCGTCGACCGCGGGATCGAATCCGGATTCGGCGAGGTGCTCGACGATCGCGTCCAGCTGGTGGGTGGCGGCCTCTCCGAGCCGGGCGACACCGCGTCCGGTCCAGGGCATCACCCGGCGCATGACGTCACCGCGATCGGCGGCCTCCTTCACCTTGCGGCGGGCGATCGGGCTGGAGGCGTGACCCGTACCGGTCGCGGCGGAGTACAGCGTGCGCGGGCGCCCGCGCCGCGTGCGGTGTTCGATGCTCGGCAGGACATGACCCGCCTCGATGAGTCGCTGCAGATGCTCGCGCACCGTGTTCGGATGAAGTCTCGTGAGCTCGGCGAGCTCGGCGATCGTACGCTCGGGGCGGGCCTGGACGAGTGCGAGGATCTCGACGCGCGAGTAGCTGGAGATCGCACTGTATCCGGCGCGGGGCATCGACATGCCCCCGATTATTCAAGGCGCGGAATGCGTCGCTCAGGGTCGAAGGTCCTACCGGAGCCGCTTCACGCGTCGGCGCTCGTGCAGCGTCTGCGGATTCGCCCCGCCGATCAGTCTGTCGTCGTCTTTTTCCGCGCCGTCCTCCCGCCAGCCGTGTCTCTCGTAGAAGGATGCCGCCCGCGTGTTCCCGTCGAGGACCCAGAGGTGCGCGAGATCGAAGCCCGCCTCGATCAGCCGTCGCTCGGCATCCGTCAGCAGTGCGTGCCCGATGCCCGACGACCACTCCTCCGGGAGGGCGTAGATCGCGTAGAGCTGGCCGTTCGCCGGCAGATCGTCATCGAGGGATCTTCCGTACGCCGCCCAGCCGACCACGGCGCCCTCTCCCTCGGCGACGAGATCGCCGCCGCGCGGGTCCGCGTGGTATTCCTCCCACAGTTCGGCGCGGCGTGCGGCCTCGCGGTCGATGTCCATGTGATCCAGGACCGCCTGGTCGATGAGGCCTTCGTAAGCCGCGCGCCACGAGCGCACCCGCACCGTCGCGATCGCGCGCGCATCCGCGATGGTCGCTGGTCTCACCATCACCGTCATGGCTCGACCGTAGCGGCGGTCGGCGCAATCCGAATGGGCGCCGGCGGCGAACAACAGGCATGGTCAGCGAGAAGAGCGGTCGTCTGCGGTTCTGGGTGTGGGCTGCAGTATCCGGAGTCGTCAGCGCCGCGGTCTTCCTCGCCGCGGCTGAGTTGATGGCGCTTCTGGTCGCGCGGGAGGGCAGCCCGATCCTCGCCGTCGGCTCGTTCGTGATCGACATCGTGCCGCAGCCGTTCAAGGAGTTCGCAATCGCGACCTTCGGCGAGTACGACAAGATCGCGCTCCTGGTCGGGCTCGCGCTCGCCGTGCTGATCGCGTCAGCGATCGCGGGGGTGCTCGAGTACGTGCGACCTCCGCTGGGCGTCATCGCGCTCGGCGTCGCGGGCGCGCTGTCCGTCGCGGCGATCCTCACGCGGGCCGGTGCCGGCCCGCTCGCCGCGATCCCCCCGATCTTCGGTGCGCTCGCCGGGGGCACACTCTTGTGGTTCCTGTCCGCACGGCTCCGCCGGTGGGCTGGGGGCGCGGCGGGTGCTCGTGCCGAGGGCCCGGCATCCGTCGATCGCCGTCTGTTCTTCCGGGTGTCCGCGATCGCCGGAGCGGCAGCGGTCGTCGTGGGTGTCGGAGCGCGAGCGCTCATCAACGCCACGGCGTCGTCGATCACCGCGGTGCGATCGGCGCTCAACCTGCCCGCGCCGCGCAGCACTGTGACCGTGCCGGCCGGGGCGGAACTCGACATCCCCGGGATCTCGCCCCTGTTCACGCCGAACGAGGACTTCTACCGCGTCGACACCGCCCTGACCGTTCCCTCGATCGACCCGAACACCTGGCGACTCGTGATCGACGGGATGGTCGACACGCGCGTCGAGTTGAGCTTCGACGACCTCGTCGGCATGGGGCTGGACGAATACGCGATCACCCTGACGTGCGTGTCCAACGAAGTCGGAGGTCCGCTGCTCGGTACCGCGAAGTGGCTGGGCGTCCCGGTGCGCGACGTCCTGGCACGTGCGGGAGTGCAGAGCGGCGCTGACATGGTGCTCTCGCGCAGCATCGACGGGTTCACCGCCAGCACGCCGCTCGAGTCGCTCACCGACGACGGTCTGGATGCGATCCTCGCGGTCGCGATGAACGGAGAGCCCCTGCCGCTCGAGCACGGCTTCCCGGTGCGCATGGTCGTCCCCGGCCTGTACGGCTACGTGTCGGCGACCAAGTGGCTCACCGAGCTCAAGGTCACGACGTTCGACGCCGACGAGGCCTACTGGACACCGCGCGGGTACAGTGCGAAGGCTCCTATCAAATTCTCCTCGCGCCTGGACACCCCGCGCACCGGTACGCCCGTGACCGTGGGCCGTACCCCGCTTGCGGGTGTCGCCTGGGCGCAGACCGTCGGGATCGAGCGCGTCGAGGTCAGCATCGACGACGGCGACTGGCAGGCCGCGACCCTGTCGACGCCGATCAACGACGACACCTGGGTGCAGTGGTACCTCGACTGGGACGCCACGGCGGGCACCCATTACGTCACCGTCCGAGCCGTGAACAAGGCCGGTGAGACCCAGATCGAGGAGCGCGCACCCATCGCTCCGGACGGCTCGACCGGCTGGCAGCGCAGCCTGATCACGGTCCGCTGACGCGGACGACGACACCGCACGATCGGGGCCGCGTGTCAAGCCTCCTTCGCGGCATCGATCCTCCTGCGATCATCGATTCGATGACGGAGACGGTCGTCGCCGGGCCTACCCGACCCGGCGATCTGCTCGGCGGACGCTATCGGCTGGAACAGCCGATCGGCGAAGGCGGAATGGGGTCGGTCTGGCGTGCTGTCGACACCGCACTCGGGCGGACGGTGGCCGTCAAAGTGTTCTGGGGCAGCACCGGGGGAGAGGGCGACGCGACCCGGCGTGAGTCCGAGAAGCGGCTGCTCGCCGCGGTGAGTCACCCGTCGCTCGTGACCCTGTTCGACGCACACATCGCGGCATCCGGTCCGTCGTACCTCGTCATGGAGTACGTCGACGGCGGAACGCTCGCGTCGCTCATCGAGAAGGGGCCGATCGGGCTGCGGGATGCCGCGTCCCTCGCGACCGACCTCGGCGAGGCCCTGCACGTCGTGCACGCGGCGGGCATCATCCATCGCGATGTGAAGCCGGCCAACATCCTCCTGCGTCCCCCGCTCACACCCGATCACACGTTCCGAGCGGTGCTCGCGGACTTCGGCATCGCGTATGTCGCCGATGCCGCCCGGGTGACGGCCCCGGGAACCGGGATCGGAACGGCCGCGTACATCTCGCCCGAGCAGGTCCGAGGTCACGAGCCGACGCACGCCTCCGACATCTACAGTCTCGGACTGGTGCTGCTCGAGGCGCTGTCGGGGCGGCGCGCGTACGCGACGCAGACTCCGGTAGAGGCGATCGCCGTCCGTCTGACCGCATCGCCCGTGATCCCCGGCGACTGGGGGTACGGGTGGCGGTCACTTCTCACGGCGATGACGGCTCTGGACCCCGCCGATCGTCCCGATGCACTCGAGGTCGCTCGTCGGGGTCGCGACCTGGACACCGCGGACACCGCTCCGGCACTCACCCTGCCGGTCGGCGTCGTGGTGCCGCCGAAACCGGCGGTCCTGCCGCCGCTCGCCGCGCCCGCTGTCCCCCCGGTCTCAGCCGAGCTGACCCAGGTGCTCCCGGCGGAACCGCCGTCGACCGCGGCGACGGCACCCGGTCTGCGAACCCGGCATCGCCCGATCCGTCACACGCGCCCCAAGGCACTCGGCCTCGTGCTCGCCGCCGGTGCCGCCGCGGCAGTGGTCATCGCGATCGGGTCCTGGCTCGGTGTCACGGCGTCGGATCCGTCGCCCACGTTCCGCCCCGAGGTCGTGAACCCCGCACCGTCGGAGCCTCAGCCGATCTCGGAGACGACCGATCAGCCCGAGGAGCCGGCGACCGTCGATCCGAGT
>JASBUD010000079.1 GCA_030148105.1 Microbacterium sp.
CTCGATCGTCTCGGCGGCGCCGGTGACCAGGCCGCCCCACGGGCCCATCGCGGAACGGGCGAACGAGTACGCCCCACCGGTGTGCGGCATCGCGGCGGCCATCTCGCCGATCGAGAAGATCATGCCGTAGTACATGACGACGAGGATCGCGAAGGCGATCAGCATCCCGCCGAAGCCGGCGAAGTCGATGCCGAAGTTCCATCCCGAGAAGTCGCCCGAGATGACGGCGGCGACCGCGAGGCCCCACAGGCCCCAGATGCCGGCGGACCGCTTGAGGGTCCGCTTCTGGAAGTACTCCTGACCGGCTCTGGTATAGGTCGCGCCTGCGACCTTCGCCGAATCCTTGCGGGTCTGGGACATCGATCCTCCGTGCAGTCGGGTGTGAGTCGGGGGTGCCGTCTTGCGCATGATTGTGATGCCTATTGGTGGGTTCTGTCTACCTTTGGAGCGAACTTCGTGGTTACAGTGGACGCGACACGGGCGCCCTGCTCGCGTCGCGGACGGGCCCCGGGCCCGTCGCCGGAAGGGGAGCAATGCCAGGCAACCTCAGCGTCGCGGAATTGAGCGCCGCCATCTCGGCAGACGAGATCGACACCGTGATCGTCGCCTTCGCCGACGCGCAAGGGCGCCTGGTCGGCAAGCGAGTGTCTGCCCGGCTCTTCCAGGAGGAGGTCCTCCCACATGGCGCCGAGGCGTGCAACTACCTGCTCTCCGTCGACGTCGACATGAACACCGTCGACGGGTACGCGATGTCCAGCTGGGAGAAGGGGTACGGCGACATGATGCTGCGCTCCGACCCCGGCACCCTCCGCCGGATCCCGTGGCAGCCCGGCACCGCGCTGGTGATCGCGGACCTCGGCTGGGAGAACGGCGAGCCGGTCGCGCAGTCGCCGCGCGCGATCCTGAACCGTCAGCGCGATCGCCTCGGCGAGCGCGGGCTCACCGCCTACGCCGGGACCGAGCTCGAGTTCATCGTGTTCGACGACACCTACCGCGACGCCTGGGCCAAGGGCTATCGCGACCTGACCGCATCCACCGACTACAACGTCGATTACGACCTCCTCGCATCCGGACGGCTCGAGCCGCTCCTCCGGGACATCCGCCGCGGCATGGACGGTGCCGGGATGTACTGCGAGGGCGTGAAGGGCGAGTGCAACCTCGGTCAGCAGGAGATCGCCTTCCGTTACGCCGAGGTGCTCGAGACTGCCGATCAGCACACGATCTACAAGGCCGGTGCGAAGGAGATCGCCGAGAAGCACGGCAAGGCTCTGACCTTCATGGCCAAGTTCAACGAGCGCGAGGGCAACAGCTGCCATATCCACTTGTCCGTGCGCGACCAGGACGGGCGACCCGTGATGGCCGGCGACGGCGCGTACGGCTTCAGCCCGTTCATGGAGCACTGGATCGCCGGGATCCTGGCGACCCTGCGCGAGTTCACCCTGCTGTATGCGCCTACGATCAACTCGTACAAGCGGTACCAGAAGGGCACGTTCGCACCGACCGGGGTCGCGTGGGGGCTGGACAACCGCACGTGCGCGCTGCGCGTCATCGGGCACGGCAACTCCCTGCGTCCCGAGAACCGGGTGCCGGGCGGTGACGTGAACCCGTACCTGGCGATCTCCGCGATCATCGCGGGCGGCCTGTACGGTGTGGAGAACGAGCTGCCGATGCCCGACCCGCTCGCCGGGAACGCGTACTCGTCCGACGTCGACCACCTGCCGACGACTCTTCGGGAGGCCGCGGCGCTGTTCGAGCAGTCGACGATCGCGCGGGCTGCGTTCGGCGACGACGTGGTGGAGCACTACCTCAACCAGGCGCGCATCGAGGTCGAGGCGTTCGATGCCGCCGTGACCGACTGGGAGCGGATCCGTGGCTTCGAACGTCTCTGACGGGATCGATAACGGCCTGACCCGTCCACCGGTCATCGGCCTGACCACGTATCTGGAGCAGGCCAAACAGGGCGTCTGGGACGTCCGCGCGGCCTTCCTCCCGCAGCAGTACTTCGACGCCGTCACGGCATCCGGCGGCATCGCGGTCCTCCTCCCCCCGCAGCCCGCGCGGGATGCCGTCGCCGACGCTGTGCTGGAGGGCCTGGACGGCCTGATCCTCACCGGAGGACTGGACGTCCAACCCGAGCTGTACGGGGCGGAGCGGCATCCGCTCACCGACCCCGCCCGGCCCGACCGCGACGCGTGGGAGCTCGCGCTGTTCCGGGGAGCGGAAGAGCGGCGGATGCCGGTCCTGGCGATCTGCCGGGGACTCCAGCTCGTGAACGTCGCGCGCGGAGGCACGCTGCACCAGCATCTGCCGGAGGCGATCGGCACCGCCCGCCACCGCATCGGCGGCGGGGTGTTCGCGACCAACACCGTCTCCGTGCAGGGCGGTACCGCGCTCGCGGCGCTGATCGGCGAGGGCGAGTTCGGCGTGCACAGCTACCACCACCAGGGCGTCGATCGCGTGGGCGAAGGCCTGACCGTCACCGCGACCGATGAGGTCGGACTCGTCCAGGCCTTCGAGTCCACCGGCGACGGCTACGTCGTCGGCGTGCAGTGGCACCCCGAGGAGAACGTCGAGGATCGCCGCCTGTTCGCCGGACTCGTCGACCAGGCCGCGGCGTATGCCGCCGCACGCATGAAGACAGGACAGATCGCGTGAGCACTTTCACCGTCATCAACCCCGCGACCGCCGAGCCGCTCCGGGAGGTCTCGCGGGCGAGCGTCGACGATGTCGACGCGGCGATCGCGCGCGCGGTGCGGGCGCAGCGCCACTGGGCCGCGCTCGCCCCGATCGCCCGCGCCGATGCGATGCGCGCATTCGCCCGGGTCGTCGAGGCGCACGTGGAGGAACTCGCGCTGCTCGAGGTCCGCAACTCGGGACACCCCATCTCGTCCGCGCGGTGGGAGGCCTCGCACGTCGCGCAGGTGCTGAATTACTACGCGGGATCGCCGGAGCGACTCATCGGGCAGCAGATCCCGGTCGCCGGCGGTATCGACGTCACGTTCCACGAGCCGTACGGCGTCGTCGGGATCATCGTGCCGTGGAACTTCCCGATGACGATCGCCGCCTGGGGGTTCGCGCCGGCACTCGCCGCGGGCAACGCCGTCGTGCTCAAGCCCGCCGAACTCACTCCGCTCACCGCGATGCGGCTCGGCGAGCTCGCACTCGAGGCGGGTCTGCCGGAGGGTCTGTTCGAGGTCGTCACCGGCTCGGGATCCGTCGTCGGGCAGCGGTTCGTGTCGCACCACGACGTCCGCAAGGTCGTCTTCACCGGCTCGACCGAGGTCGGCACGGACGTCGCAGCCGGGTGTGCGCGTGCACTCAAGCCGGTCACCCTCGAGCTCGGCGGAAAGAGCGCGAACATCGTCTTCGCGGATGCCGACCTCGAGCGCGCGGCGGCATCGGCGCCGGGCGCTGTGTTCGACAACGCCGGGCAGGACTGCTGCGCCCGCAGCCGCATCCTCGTGCAGCGCTCGGTGTTCGACCGCTTCCTCGAGCTCCTCGAACCTGCCGTGGCGGACTGGCGTGTCGGCGACCCGCTCTCGGAGGCGACTCAGATGGGCCCGCTCATCTCGGCCGCGCACCGCGACACCGTGACGCCGTTCGTGAAGCACTCCCGGGTCGCCTTCCGCGGCTCGGCGCCGAACGACCCCGGGTTCTGGTTCGCGCCGGCCGTCGTGATCCCCGACTCCCGCGAGGACCGTGTCGTTCGGCATGAGATCTTCGGACCGGTCGTTGCGGTGCTGCCCTTCGAGGACGAGGAGGACGCGATCACCCTCGCGAACGACACGATCTACGGCCTCGCCGGTTCGATCTGGACCGAGAACCTCGGCCGTGGCGTGCGCGTGGCGCGCGGCGTCAAGAGCGGGGTGCTGTCGGTGAACTCCCACTCGTCCGTCCGCTACACGACCCCGTTCGGGGGCATGAAGGCGTCGGGGCTCGGCCGCGAGCTCGGACCCGACGCTGCCGAGCACTTCACCGAAACCAAGAACGTCTTCTTCGCCACGGGTATGCCGTGAGCGGCATCCACCCCACCGCACAACCCAGGGAGCATCAGCAATGACCGTCGATCTCACCCAGCGTCTGAAGGACCGCGTCGCCATCATCACCGGCGGTGCGAGCGGGATCGGCCTGGCGACCGCGCGGCGCTTCGCCGCCGAAGGGGCGTTCGTCGTGATCGCCGACCTCGACCCGG
>JASBUD010000087.1 GCA_030148105.1 Microbacterium sp.
GGGCGTGCTCGGCCGAGACGTAGGGCGGCCACTCGGCGGCGGGGCGCCCGCGCTGCAGGCGGGTCGCGAGGTCGTTCACCGGCAGGATCTGCAATTCGTCCAGCCGGGTCTCCTGCAGCCGCTTGTACTCCGGATCAGCCATCCGACGCGCCATCGCACCTCCTGAGCCTCGATGGCTGAACCCTAGACCCACCTGCACCGCGCGAGAGGGCAGAAACGGACCGCTTCGCCGGCGTGTCGCCTGTCGGAAGTGCCCGCTCGCGAGGAGCAGGTCAGCCGGCGCGGCGCTTGCGCATCTGCGCGAGCGGGAGGGACAGACGCGGGTTGCCCCGCAGCTGCTCCTCGTGCGCGTCGAGGAACGCCCAATACGCGGCGGTGAACTCCGAGTCCCGCGCCTCGGCGGCGCTCCCCCACCACGATCCCATCTTCTGCAGGTAGGCCCCGCCCGAGATGTACGGCTTCGTCGCCACGCGACCACCGTCCGCGTACTGGCTCATTCCCTGCACGTTCGGCACCATCACCCACTCGTACGCATCGACGAACAGCGCCGAGAACCAGTCGTACACGTCGTGCGGGTGGTAGCCCTGCAGCAGGAACCAGTTGCCGAGCACCATGAGCCGCTCGATGTGATGGGCGTATCCCCAGCGCAGGACGCGCTCGAGCACGGTCCGAACCGGCGCGGGAAGATCATCCGGGATGCCGTCCCCGGTGTACCACCACGGCTCGAGCCTCCTCGACAGAGCGAAGTGGTTCGCCTGCTTCAGCTCCGGCATCGCCCGGTACGCACCGCGCATGTACTCGCGCCACCCGATCACCTGCCGGATGAAGCCCTCCAGCGACGCGAGCGGCGCGTCCGGATGCGCGAGCACCGCGTCCACGACCTCGTCCACCGTGAGCAGTCCGATGTTCAGCAGGGGGCTCAGCAGCGAGTGGAAGAGGAACGGCTCTTCCGCGGCCATCGCGTCCTCGTAGCGACCGAAGAGCTCGAGGCGCCGCGACACGAAGTCATCCAGCCAGCAACGCGCGGCATCCGGCGTCACCGGCAGCCAGAATTCCGCAGCGTCGCCCGGCGCATCCGGAAAGCGCCTCGCCACCTCGGCGATCACGTCACGGGTGATGTCGTCGTGCTCGGGCAGCAGGGGCGCGGGCACGTCGATGCCGCCTTTCGGCAGCGGTTCGCGGTTGTCGGCGTCGAAATTCCAGCGCTTGCCGACGGGCTGCGCGCCGTCCATGAGGATGCCGGTCCTCCGGCGCTGCCACCGATAGAAGTCCTCCATGCGCGCCGCGGCGTGCCCCGCGAACCATTCGTCGAGGTCGCGGGCAGGAGTCAGGAACAGAGCGTCGGGGTAGACGCGGGTGTGCAGCGACTCCTGCTCGCAGAAGCGCAGGAGGCGACGGTCCACGCCCCGATCGGTCGCCGACATCCATGCGAGCGCCTCGATGTCGTGCGTGCGGACGAGGTGCCGAAGCGCGTGCAGGAACCCGAGGTCGGCATCCAGCGTCACGCGCTCCACCCGGCGGCCGTCGGCCGACAGCCGCGCTGCGGTGTGCCGCATGGCCGACAGCAGCAGCACGATCTTGTGGGAGTGATACGGGCGCCGACGGAAGGCGGCATCCGCTTCGACGAACAGGATCAGGTCGATGTCGGGATCGGCGAGCGCCGGGTGATCGGCGAACTGCTGGGTCGCCAGGATGAGCGCCGCCTTCACCGCGGCAGGCCGTCCAGATCCAACGGAAGCTCGCGGGCCCGGTCCCAGGGCTCGGTCCAGCCGAGCCGCTCGAACAGGCCGTCGAGCAGCATCGCCGTGAACCCCCACACGAGGAATTCGCGGCCGTCGCGCTCCACGGTGAAGCCGGGTCCGCTCCACGTCCGGCCGTCGCGGCGGATCACCGTCACTCCTCGATGCGCCGGGTCGAGCAGATCGGCGACCGGTGCACGGAAGACCGCGGCCGACTCGGCCTCGTCGACGACACGGACCTCTGACGGATGCCGCCACCACGCGACGACGGGCGTGACCAGGTTCTGCGAGAAGGCCAGCGGGACGCGTTCGAGCATGCCCAGCACTTCCACCCCGGCGGGGTCCAGTCCGGTCTCCTCCTGCGCCTCGCGCAGCGCTGCGTCGACCGGTCCGGAATCCTGCGGGTCCAGGCGACCGCCGGGGAAGGCGACTTGACCGGGATGGGCCCGCAGCGTCGCCGCGCGCTCGAGCAGCAGGACGTCGAGGTCGCGTGAGACGGCGTCGCTCGCGGCTCGATGGTCGCTGGGCAGTCCGTCCAGGATGCCGAACAGGATCAGCACGGCCGAAGACCGGGCATCCGCCGAAGCGGGCAGGGCGCTCAAGCCGGGGAACCCGGCTCCGCGCCCGGCGGCCACGTCTGCCGTCAACGCGATGAGCGCGGCGCGGGCGCTCAGAGAGGTCTGTGACGGCATTCGATCAGGCTACGCCCGGCACGCGATGCATCGGCATCCGGATGCGCCGCATCCGGACGGCGTACGCTCCTGATTGTGCAGTGCGTCGCCTTTCTCCGGAACGTGAATCAGGGACAGCGCGGGCACCCGTCGACGGCCGACGTCGTCGGATCCTTCGCCGATGCCGGCGCCGCCGATCCGCGCGCGTTCCAGAGCAACGGGACCATCCTGTTCGCTTCGGCCGACCCGGGGGCCACGGTCGAGGCCGCAGGGTCGGCGCTGGCCCGACGCTCCGGGATCGAACGCGAGGGATTCTGGATGCCGCTCGCCGACGTCGTCGCGATCGTCGACGTTCATGCGGATCGGCTCGACATCCGGCGCTGCGAGGTGACCCTCCACGGCGGGGGTGTCGTGGACCCGACCGATCCGGAGGTCGTCCGCACCGCGGCACATCGCCGCTGCGAGATCGTGGATGCCGGACCCGGCTGGATCGTCACCGTCAACGAGCGGGACGCCGAGAGCAACGCGACGCCCGTGGCGGAGCGTCTCACCGGCGGTCCGGCGACATCACGGGGTCTGCCGACGCTCGTGCGCCTGGCCGACCGATTCGGAGCGGAGTGAGGTCAGGCCGGCTGCGGTGAGCGCAGGATCTTGCTCATCGCCTTGCCGCGCGCGAGCTCGTCGACGAGCAGGTCGAGATAGCGGATCTTCTGCATGAGCGGATCGTCGACGTCCTGCACACGAACGCCGCAGACGGTGCCGGTGATGAGCGTCGCGCTCGGGTTGAGGCGGGCGTCCGCGAAGAACTCCTCGAACGTGGTGCCGGCGTCGATGTGGCGTGCCAGCGCGGCTGCGTCGAAACCGGTGAGCCACGCGATGACCTCGTCGAGCTCAGCCTGGGTGCGCCCTTTGCGCTCGACCTTCGCGACGTACAGCGGATACACCGACGCGAACGACATCGTGAAGATCCGGCTCATGCCCGCGATCGTACGCCCGGCAGCTGACCGCCGACACGTTTCGGTCATGTGAATTCTGCGGCGGTCGAGATCCGAACTGATGACCGCCGTGCGCTGCGCTCCCTATGTTGGGAACAGACCCGCGACGGTGACGCTGTGAGGCCCCCCAAGCGTTCCAGCCCTCGTCAATGACGCTTTGCCGCGGGTTCAGGCCCTCCGGCGGCTCGGGTTCCCCAACTCGATCGCCGGAGGGTCGCCGCTTACGGGGCGATGCCGTCGCTCCGGCTCTTATCCTTGGTCACGTGCCAGACAGTGATGCCGTCCCTCCACCGGCAAGATCGTCGATCGTCCGCTATTCCGGCATCTACAACGCCGACGGCGGCGTCGTGGGCGAGATCCGCTACGTGTTCGGGCACCTCTTCGGCTCGGCGGACTGCTCGCTGTGCGACATCACGCACTCCCCTGTCCGCAGGAAACCGGAGTGGGATCGGATGGTCGCCAGGCTGGGCCGTCCGATCGTGCTGCTGCACCGCAACGAACTCGACCCGGCGCTCGAAGCAGCGGTCCGAGAGATCGCTCTGCCCGTGGTCGTGGCACACCACGCGAACGGCTCGACGTCCGTCGCGCTGGATGCCGACGACCTGCGTCAGCTGCGCGGATCGGTCACCGAATTCGAGCAGGCCCTGCTCGGGCGTCAAACATCGCGCTGACCACCCTCGGAAAGACGACCACCAGGCCGGAAGCAGAGTCCCTTCATCATCGGCTCCGGTGTACCTCTGGTGGACGGACCGTTCGTCCCGACGGGTTTCCAGTCCGTGAATGAGGTTCTGCTGGACATGGTGTCCGTGTGCTCACGTACGACCGTCGGGCACAGTAGCCGGGCACGCGCTCAGTCCGCCGCCGAGGCCAGAGGCCCGGCCATCCACGCTTCGAGCTCCCGCTGAGTGCGCAGCCGGACGATCGCGAGATGCGGCAGGTCGGCGTCGAGTTGCGGGATCCGCCCCTTGTATTTGCGTCTGGTCCTGATCGACCAGCGGACGATGTGCTCCCGGTCATAGAAGAACGTCCGCAGAGGCGGTTCGATGTTTCCGTTCCACAGAACCTCTCGGTGGAGGCTGCGTCGCAGCGTGCGCCGCACCACTCGCGGCAGGGTGACCGTCGCGAACGGCACATCCAGCCACACCAGGAGGTCGGCACGCTCGACCAGCAGGGGCCGCGCGGTGGAGTACTGCCACTCGGTCGTCCACGACGGCTGATCCGCCAGCATCCGCACGTCCTCGACGAACCCCTCCCGGGGCGTCCATTCCGGTCCGTGGTATAGCGCATCGAGCTCGGTGTAGGGCGCGTCGAGAACGCGGGCGATCCGCCTGGCCAGCGTGCTCTTGCCCGCGCCGGACACTCCGGCCACGAGCACACGCCGCGGTCGGAGCGGGAGCGGATCGTCGAAGCGCAGCACACGAAGGAGGCTAACGGTCGACGCGTCGTGTGATGCTGAGATGATGCGAGCCGTCCTCCCCGATGCCGTCGTTCCCCTCGCGCTGCGCATGATGCGCGCGAACCGGACCTTCGTCAGCGCCGACGGCGCGAGAAAGCGGATCCGGGAACGCGAGCTGCGACCGGTGCCGTACGGCCCTCCGTCGCGCCTGCGGCCCGGGATCCGTGTCGACGTGGAACAGTTCGACGGCTGGCCCGTGTACACGATCCTGCCGCCCGAGACCCGCGGCGCCGTGGTGTACGTGCACGGCGGCGGCTGGGTGAACGAGATCGCACCCCAGCACTGGCACCTGGCCGCACGGATCGCCGCGGAGACGTCGACGGCGGTCGTCGTGCCGATCTACCCCCTGGTTCCGTTCGGAACCGCCCGCGAGGCGCGCGACACGGCGGCCGCTCTGGTCCGCCGGAGCATCGACACGTACGGAGCGACCTGCCTCGCCGGCGATTCCGCAGGCGGTCAGATCGCTCTCTCCACGGCACTCGGCCTCCGCGACGGCGGCGTGGTGCTCCCCCGGACCGTCCTCATCTCCCCCGCACTGGATCTCTCGTGGAGCAACCCCCGCATTCCGCTCGTGCAGCCGTCGGACCCTTGGCTGGCCACTCCCGGCGGCCAGGTCCTCGCCGAGCAGTGGCGCGGCGATCTCGACCTGCTCGACCCCGCGGTGAGTCCGCTGTTCGGCGATCTCGCCGGACTCGGCCCCCTCACGGTCTTCACCGGGACGAGAGATGTCCTCAATCCCGATGCGCACGTGCTCGCGCAGAAATCCCGTGCCGCCGGCGTGCCCTTCGAACTGTGCGAGGGTGCCGGGCAGGTGCACGTGTACCCGCTCGTGCCGACACGCGCAGGACGCCAGGCGCAGTCACATCTCGTCTCCGTGCTCGGATCAGCCATCGGCTCGTAGCCGCCCGGACGACGAAACCCCCGCTCGACCTGGTCGAGCGGGGGTTCGCTTTGGTATTTCAACGATCGTAGGCGCTCATATTCAAGATCCTTCCGTCGGGGATCTTGAGACTAGTCAGCCATCGCCGTCGTGGCAAGACACCAACAGCGCCAGAGCCGAGCCGCGCACGATCGCCGTCACGCGCGGCCCTACCGCCGCGGCCGACCGAGTTCTACCGTGTGGGCATGGGGTTCGATGGTGCCGCGATCGACTACGACCGCTTCATGGGTCGCTATTCGACTCTGCTCAGCGCTCCGTTCGCCGACTTCGCCGGCGTGCGAGCCGGGCAGCGCGTCCTCGATGTGGGATGCGGTCCCGGTGCGTTGACCGGCGAGCTCGTGGCACGTGTCGGGGCGTCTTCCGTCGCCGGCGTCGACCCGTCGGCATCGTATGTCGCATCCGCGCGCGAGCGCTTTCCCGACGTACGGGTCGAGACGGCATCCGCCGGTGACCTGCCGTTCGACGATGCCGAGTTCGACGCAGCCCTGGCCCAGCTCGTCGTGCACTTCCTCGCCGACCCGGTCCACGATCTGCGGGAGATGGCGCGGGTCACGCGGCCGGGTGGGATCATCGCGGCCTGCACGTGGGACCACGCGGGGGGAACGAGCCCATTGAGCCGCTTCTGGGATGTGCTGAGCGCCCACGACCCCGACGCTCCGCGCGAAGCGCACCTCCCGGGGACGCGCGCGGGTCAGCTGAGCGAGTACCTCAGGGATGCCGGCCTCGACGACATCGTGGAGACGGTGTTGACCGTGCACGTGCTGCACCCGACTTTCGAAGACTGGTGGACGCCCTACCTGCGCGGCGCGGGCCCGATCGGGGCGTACATCGAGTCGCTGGATGAGACGGGCCGCTCGGCGCTGGAGCGCGCCCTGCGGGCCGAGATGCCCGCCGCTCCCTTCGAGATCAGCGGGTCTGCGTGGGCCGCCCGCGGAACCGTGGCCCCCTCACACTGAAGTCAGCGCCCCGGCACGGCGACGGCGCCGGGCGTTCCCGGAAGCACCTCGAAGCCGAGCGGGAAGTCGACGAGCATCTCCCCCAGTCGGGCGAGAACGCTGCCGTCGCCGTCGAGGTGCGCGGACCCATCCGTCAACAGCGCCGCAAGGGAGACCTCGCCGGTCATGGCGCGTTCGAGATGTGCACGATCGATCGTCACCGAGACGTCCGGATCGGCCGCCGCCGCTCCTTCGAGCGTGGTCAGGGCGCCGTTGGAGAGCTCGATCACGAACCGCTGTCCGGTGTCGGGTGTGGTCAGGTTCGCGACGAACGACAAGGTCTCGGCCTTGGCGGGGTCGAGGCGGATCGCGAGGAAGTCGAAGAACTGCACGGTGGTGAGCGCCCGCACCAGATCCGGTCCGGTCGCCGTGGGAGTGACGCCCGAGGGAAGCCCGGAGCGCAGTTCGAGCGCTCCGGCCAGAAAGCTGTTGCGTAGGCTCGGACTCTCCTGCTGGTACCCGATCTGCTCGAAGGCTTCCGCCAGCAGCATCCGCGCGTCCTCTTCGCCCGGCTCGGCGTAGACGAGCTTGTTCAGGATCTCGGTGGCCAGGAAGTACTCGCCCTCGGAGATCAGCTCCCGCGCCTTGGCGAGGATCGGTCCGGCGCCTCCCATCAGCTCGACGTAGAGCGGGGCGGAATCCTTCGGGGAGAGCGGGATGAGCGTCGTCGGGTTCGCATCCCAGTAACCGAGATAGCGGTTCACAACGGCCCGAGCGTTGTGCGGGACCGACCCGTGGTAGCTGCGCGCCGTCCACTGCCGCTGCAACGATTCCGGCACCCGGTAGACGTTGTGGATCTCGTTGATCGTCACACCCTGGTTCGCGAGGTGCAACACGGTGTTGTTCAGGTGCGCGTACGTGTCGCGCTGTGCGCGCATCACCTCCTGGATGCGCTCGTTGCCCCAGCGCGGCCAGCTGTGCGAGGCGAACATGACCTCCGCCTCTCCGCCGAAGCGGTACAGCGCGGCGTTGATCTGCCTCGACCATTCGAGGGCGTCGCGGACGAGCGCGCCGCGGAGGGTGTAGATGTTGTGGATCGTCGCCGTGATGTTCTCCGCGGCCCAGAACGCCTTGAGGTCGGGGAACCACGTGTTCATCTCCGCCGGCGCCTCGGTGCCGGGGGTGTTCTGGAACACCATCCGGACCCCGTCGATCACGTGCTCCTCGAAGTCGTCCTCGATCGACATCGTCGGGGCGATGAGACCGATCGAGCCCGCGGCGACCTTCTTCCCGATCGCCTGGTCGACGTGTCCGAACGGGCTCGGCTCGAGCAGAGCGCCGTACTGGTAGAACAGGCGACGCGACATCGCGTTTCCGGCATAGACGTTCTCGGCGACCGCGTGCTCGAGGAATCCCGCCGGCGCGATCACCTGCACCGCACCGCTCACCACGTCCGCTTCGTCGATCACTCCGCGCACACCTCCGAAGTGATCGCCGTGCGAATGCGAGAAGACCACCGCGACGACGGGGCGTTCGCCCAGGTGCTCGGTGACGAGGTCGAGCGCGGCCGCGGCGGTCTCCCGCGTGGTCAACGGATCGAACACGATCCAACCCGTGTCCGACTTGATGAAGCTGACGTTCGCGAGATCGAAGCCGCGCACCTGCCACACCCGGTCGGGGACGACCTCGAACAGGCCGTAGTGGGCATTCAGAACCGCCTGTCGCTGGAGCGACGGGTGGATGCTGTCGAACTCGTCCGATTCGGTGAGGAAGGAGTACGCGCCGAAGTCCCACGCGACGTTGCCGGCGTCCGCCATGATGCGCGTCACCGTCGGCCGGGCGATGAAGCCGCGGGTGACCTCGTCGAAGTCCCGGCGATCGGTGAACGGCAGGGACTCGCGGGCACGCTGCTGCGCGGCGGTGGTCGCGGCGGAGGGCGCCGTCCCGTGCGGGTGGAAGTGGTCTGAATGAGCCATGGGCGGTGCCGACGTTTCTGCGAGGGTTGCCTCGACGCCTGACCGCGCGAAGCCTGTGGACCGCATTATCCCCCGCGCCCCCAGGGGAAACGACCCCGCCGGCCCGAGGTCAGACCGAGCAGACCGACACCGGGATCCCGTCGACCAGGCAGGTGTCGCTGCCCTCGCGGGTCTCGATCTGCCTGCTCAGGAACGGGCTGAGATCGGCGCGCAGTGTCATGACCCGCGCGGCGGCCTCGTCGAGCCTGTCCTGCGGGATCCTCCCGGAGCGCACGGCATCGGCCAGCGCGGCCGAGAGCCCGGGGACGCTGATCCCGAACGTCGACGGATCCGCCGGCAGTACGTACAGCAGCAGATCCGACCCCGCCGCGACCGCTCGTATCGCGTTCTCGCCGGCATCGGCGTACTCCGCGAGTCCGTTGTGCTGCAGCATGAGCATGTCGTCGGTCACGACGACCCCGTCGAAGCCCAGCTCCTCCCTGAGGATGCGATGCCACACCGGCGACAGCGAAGCGGGCGTGGGATCGACGGCGGGGTAGGCGAGGTGACCCGTCATCACGAGGTCGACGTCCGCGTCGACGGCGGCGCGGAACGGGGGCGCGGCGGCGGCCCGCCATTCGTCGAGCGTGAGCGGAGCGGCCGGCACACTCGTGTGCGAGTCGCCCGGAGCGGCGCCGTGGCCGGGAAAGTGCTTGACCGTGCCGGCGACGGACCCCTGCGCCTGCTCCCCCGTGACCGCCGCGGCCACCCGGTCGCCGGCGGACTGTGGATCAATGCCGAGCACGCGATCCCAGATGAAGGACGCGGGATCGGCCGTCACGTCCGCGACGATCCCGAAGTTGACGTTGATTCCGGATGCCGCCAGCACGTCCGCCCGCATGGAGAAGGCCGTCTGCGCGTCCGCTGCCGGCGCCGCGCGCAGCTGAGCCGGATCGGCTGCGGGATCCCACGGCAGCCGCTGGACGATGCCGCCCTCCTCGTCGATGCCGACCAGGGTCGCCGCATCGGATTCGACGTGCAGGGCGGACGTCAGATCGCGGAGCTCCTCGGGCGTGCCGGGGATGTTGTCGCCCATCAGGATGACTCCCCCGACGCCCTGATCGACCAGGGCGCGCAACGGGGCGGGATCCGTGCCGGGTGCGTGGACCATGAGCAGCGACGCGGCTTTCTGCTCGAGCGTCATGCCCGCAAGCCGTCGGTCGACCCACGCGTGCGTGCGCTCCTGCGCGGACAGGGTGGGGACAGGCGACGGTGCCGCTGTCGGGGTCGTGTGCGCCGCCGGGGGCGTGCTCTCTGCGGCGCAGCCCGCGATCGTCAGCGCGGCGACGAGCGCACAGACCGAGATCGCCGTCCGCTTCGCACCCATTCGCGAGAGCCTAGCCCGCGATCCCGACGAGCGGCTGAGAGGACCGGTGCGATTCGCACCGGATGCCGAGCGCCGCGCGCGGGAACGCCGAGGTGTATCAGCATCCGTCGGGCGGTCCTCTTCTTCTCTGCAATCAGCCGGCCTCGGCGTCGGCCCGGATGGAGAGGAGTGATCATGACTGCCATCACCGGAATCCTGGTGCAGATCATCACCGGGGATATGGAGAACGCGGGCACCGACGGACGGGTCTACCTCGGGCTCGGCGGCAGGGAGTTCCGGCTCGACAGCCGAGCGGACGACTTCGAACGCGGATCGTGGCGCGAGTACATCCTCGGGCGCGGTCCGAAGGAGCCCGACCTGCCCAGTCCGCAGATACGTGTCGAGTGGCCGGGGTTCAACGATCCGCGCATCGGCTTCGTGCTGGACACCGCGTTCCTCGACAAGAGTCCGGTCTACCTGCGCTTCGAACCGGTCGGCGAGGACCCGAACTGGAACCTGAAGACCGTGTTCGTGCTGGTGTACGTGGGCCAGAGCAGCTTCTACGGATACTTCACGACTCCTGCCGGTTTCGACAGCCTCTGGATGGGCCACCCGATGGGCAAGATCGTCTACCTGACGTCGTCGTGGCGCCCCGAGCGCCCGAGGCCGGTGCCCGACAGCATCCGCACTCACCTGCCCGAGGTTCTGCGGACTCTCAGCGACTGATCCTCACCGCGCCCGCTGACCGCGCCCTCGGCATCCGCGATCGCGTGTGTCCTCGCGCCCGTCCCGTCCCCGCCGAAATGGTGGGTTCCCCGCCGAGATGGTGGGTTCCCCGCCGAGATGGTGGGTTCCCCGCCGAGATGGTGGGTTCCCCGGCGAGATGGTTGGCACCACCTCGCCGGAACAGGCACCACCTCGCCGGAACAGGCACCACCTCGCGGGAACAGGCACCACCTCGCGGGAACAGGCACCACCCCGCGGGAACAGGCACCACCTCGCGGGAACAGGCACCATCTCGCGGGAACAGGCACCATCTCGCGGGAACAGGCACCACCTCGCCGGAACAGGCACCATCTCGCGGGAACGGGCACCACCCGGCGGGAGAGTCAGCGCGCGCGGACGCGATGGTGGAGAAGGAGGACTCCGTTCGAGAATCGACGCTCCCCGAGGAGTTCGAGACCCACGCGCTGTCGACGCGGGAGCGCGGGCTTGCCCCCGCCGACGCTCACGGGGAACACGAAGAGCAGGCATTCGTCGACGAGTCCCCCGGCGAACGCCCGGGCGGCGAGGTCCGCCCCTCCGATCAGGACGTCGCCGGGGGCGCCGTCCGTGACTCGGCGGACCTCCTCATCGACGAATCGGCGCTCGATGCGCGTATCGGCGGTGCCGACCTCGGCCAGCGATGTCGAGTAGACGACTTTGTGCGCGGCCTTCCACGCGGCGGAGAACGCGCCGAAATGATCGTTCTGGGCGCCGAGCGCGGCATCCGTCTCCCACACCGCCATCGACTCGTACAGGCGACGGCCGTACAGGAGCGTGTCCGCGGACGCAACGAGCTCGGTCTGGTGGTCGAAGAGCTCGTCGTCCAGCGGCAGCCAGTCGAATCGGCCCTCGTCGTCTTCGATGAACCCGTCGAGCGACATGTTCGTCACGTACTTCAGCACGCCCATCGGTGTGCTCCTTCCGACAGTCCAGCCTGACCCGCCGAACGGATGCTGTCCACCCTGGTCGTCGCGAAGGTTGACGGCACCTGCCGCCTCGCCGTCACATCGGGCGCAAGAACAGCCCGCCGGGCCACCACCCAGGAAGGCCTGTTACAGTGGAGAAGCCCACTCGGGTCTTGCGTCGTCACCCACTCCGCATAGATGCAGAGCCTGGACCAGACAACACGACGCCCGGATCGTTCTCCTGACGTCCGCCGCCACTCCCCTTCGATTTCGCGCACGAGCGTCCCCTGACGTCGCGCAGCTCCTGAAAGTTCTTTTGACCTCCGTCACCATCACCCCCTCCGCCTCGCGACCTCAGCCCGTCTGGCGACCGGCCGACTCCGATGTCTTCGTCGCGACCGTCGCCGACGAGTACGCGGGTTTCGTCGCGGCCACGGCACGGGGGCACGAAGCCCACGGCGCCCGCGGCGAGAACCTCGGTGTGCACGAGACCCGCGACCGGGCGCGAGCCGCCGTCGCAGCATCCGTCACGCACCTCGCCCCCACCCCCGCGGGTCCCCCGCGTCTGAAACGTCCGCTCCGCACACTGCGGCGCGGCACCCCTGGTCGCTCTCGCGGCCCGAAAAGTAAAAGGAATGACACGATGGCCACTGGCACCGTGAAATGGTTCAACTCCGAAAAGGGCTTTGGATTCATCGCCCCCGACGACGGTGGAGCCGACCTGTTCGCGCACTACACCGCGATCGCCGCGAGC
>JASBUD010000092.1 GCA_030148105.1 Microbacterium sp.
GTGAAGTAGAAGTCCGCGCCGAGCTTGTCCATCTTGTTGACGAAGCAGATGCGGGGGACGTCGTACTTGTCGGCCTGACGCCACACGGTCTCGGACTGGGGCTCGACGCCCTCCTTGCCGTCGAAGACGGCGACGGCGCCGTCGAGGACGCGGAGCGAACGCTCGACCTCGACGGTGAAGTCGACGTGACCGGGGGTGTCGATGATGTTGATCTGGTTCTTGTTCCAGAAGCACGTCACAGCGGCGGACGTGATCGTGATGCCGCGCTCCTGCTCCTGCTCCATCCAGTCGGTGGTCGCAGCGCCGTCGTGCGTCTCGCCGATCTTGTGGTTGACGCCCGTGTAGAACAGGATGCGCTCGGTCGTCGTCGTCTTGCCGGCATCGATGTGCGCCATGATGCCGATGTTGCGGACCTTGTTGAGGTCGGTGAGCACGTCTTGTGCCACGGGGTTTCCTCTCGGGTGATCGACCGGACGCGCGTGCGCCCGACCGAGATCAGGGGTGAAGTGCGGGGACCGGGTCGCGGTCCCCGCACATTCGGATGCTGATTACCAGCGGTAGTGCGCGAAGGCGCGGTTCGACTCGGCCATCTTGTGGGTGTCCTCGCGGCGCTTGACCGCGGCTCCCAGGCCGTTCGAGGCGTCGAGGATCTCGTTCTGCAGACGCTCGGTCATCGTCTTCTCACGACGGCCCTTCGCGTAGCTCACGAGCCAGCGCAGCGCCAGCGTGTTGGCGCGGTGAGGCTTGACCTCGACCGGCACCTGGTAGGTCGAGCCACCGACGCGGCGGCTCTTGACCTCGAGGGTGGGGCGCACGTTGTCGAGCGCCTTCTTGAGGGTGGCGACGGCGTCCTGGCCGTTCTTGGCCTCCACGCCCTGCAGGGCGTTGTAGACGATCGACTCGGCGAGCGACTTCTTGCCGTCGACGAGGATCTTGTTCACCAGCTGGCTGACGATCGGTGCGCCGTAGACCGGGTCGTTGACGACGGGGCGCTTCGGGGCGGGTCCCTTGCGAGGCATGTTCCTTAACCCTTCTTCGCGCCGTAGCGGCTGCGAGCCTGCTTACGGTTCTTGACGGCCTGGGTGTCCAGGGCGCCACGGACGATCTTGTAGCGGACGCCGGGGAGGTCCTTCACACGACCACCGCGGACGAGCACGAGCGAGTGCTCCTGGAGGTTGTGGCCCTCGCCGGGGATGTACGCGGTGACCTCGGTGCCGTTGCGGAGCTTGACACGGGCGACCTTGCGCATCGCCGAGTTCGGCTTCTTCGGCGTGGTCGTGTACACGCGGGTGCAGACGCCCGCCTGCTGGGGGTTCGACTTCAGGGCGGGGGCCTTGGTCTTGGCGACCTTGGGCGAGCGTCCCTTGCGAACCAACTGCTGAATGGTTGGCACGTTCTCTCCTTGTAATGCTGCACGGTGACAGCGATGGTGTTTTCACCACAGATCCACCGGCGCGCCGGATCCCGGGCGATTGGTGTGGTGGATATGCCGTGGGGGCCGCCTGTTCGCAGGCGATTCCCGAAGATGCGGCGTCCGTCGTCCTCCCGCCGGGCCGAGGCACAGCACGAAGCGCGCGCGAGCGCACACCCTTCAATGATACGCGCTGCGGGAGGGGGCGGTCAAACGCGGGCGACTACCACGGAGAGAGGGCGATCAGCAGGAGCGACGCGGCGGCGATCACGGCGAGAGCGGATGCCGAGACGACCACGATCAGCGCGGTTCTGCGCCCCGCGCGCCGGCGCACCGACGCCATCCCATGCCCGTCGACAGGGGTCTGCGGGACCGTGCCGGGCGGAGACGTGCGGGCCGAGATCACGGGCGCGGCGGCGCGGGCGCGGTAGGTGTCGGCGGGAGCGGTCGGAGCGCGCTGCGCGGGCATCGGCTGGACGGGTGCCACGGGCTCGGGGGGCGAAGCCCGACGCTCACCGCGCCGGCGTGATTCGCGCCGGGCGACCATCGTCGAACCGTCGACCGTGTCCTCCGGCGGGGGGTCCCGACGCGCAGCTCTTCTCGTGCGCTCGGCGAGGACCGTGTCCTCCTCGAGGGGGTCGGGTTCGGTCATCCGTCGGTCCGCCGCAGCCGGATCTCGGCATCCCCGAGGTAGAAGCGCTCACCCGCCTCCATCTCCTCACCTGCGGGCGCTTCGACCTCGGTGCCCATCACGGTCGCGAAGAGCACGCCGTTCGTCGAGCCGAGGTCGGTCACGTACCAGTGGTCGTCGCGGAGGACCAGGAGGGCGTGGGTCTTGGAGACCGTGCCGTCGGGAATCGACACGAGCTGCGCCTTCGGACGCGAGCGGTCGGGCATGGGCTTGCGCCCGAGGATCACGGTCTCGGAGGTCAGCGGGATCGGAGCACCGCCCGGAGGGAGCAGCTCCCACGCCGTGCGCCGTCGTCGCGTGATGATCGTCTCGTCGATCGGATCGTCGGGCAGCGCCGGGCGCGCGTGCTGGGCGGAGACGGCCGCGCGCGCGGAACGCGGCGACTCCGGACCGGCTGCGATCGCCGAGACCTCGGCCGACGTCTCGGAAACGGCGCCGGGATCGGGCAGCGGCGAGCGGGCGGGGGCCCACGGCTCGTCGTCCTGCTCCGGACCCACGGGGACCCGCGCGACCGGCGGTCGCGTCGTGGCCGGTGCGTCGGCTGCCGAGGGGAGCGTCATCGGCGGGGTGAGCGGCGGCTCTGCGGATGCCGGCCGCACCGGCACCGCCGAGATCGGAGCGGGGGCGTCGGCCTCGGCGCCGGTGACCTCCCCCGTCACTTCGGGCGCCCACGCCGCCCAGGACGGGGGCGGGGCGGCGACCGCGGGCGCAGACGGGACGCTGCGATCGCCATCGTCACCGAGCCCGAGGTCCTCGAAGCCCGACGACCTGGGCGCGGCATCCAGCAGCGGCGTGTAGGCGGGCGCCCCGTCGTGGCGGTACGCGGGGCCGTCCGCCGCGGCGTCGGCGACGCCGCTCCGGCGCGGGCCGTGCGCGGGAGGGCGGTCGGAGCCGAGCCACCGGGCGGGACCGAACCCCAGGATCGAGGCCCACACCGGGAAGACCAGCGCCGCGACGACCGTGAGCCCCGCACCGTGCCCGAACGCGACGTTCACCCGGAAGCACGCGATCACGAGGACCACCCACACGGCGAGCTGACCGACGACGGGGACGATCAGGAGCAGGAGGAACCACGGTGACATCCCGCCCAGGCGCAGCAGCACCGCGAGGTTCAGGAACGGCACCCACGCCTTCCAGGCCTCCTCGCCGGACTTGCGGAACACCGCGGACAGCGCCAGCGCGGTCCAGATGTACAGCGCGAGGGACAGGAGGGCGGTGATCAGCCCGAAGGCGATGCCCGTGGAGTCGTCGGCGGTGCTCATGACGTGACGCGCAGCGGCCTGACGGACCGGCGCTTCCCCCTTTCGGACCTGCGCGACCGGGAGCCCGAGGGCGCCAGGTGGCGGACGAATGATCTCAACGATACGGTCGCCCAGGTCCCGCGCCAGAAACCACGCCCGCGGCGCAGCTCCCGCCGCCGGGCGTCCACGAGCCGCCAGTAGGCCGCCGCGTCGTCATCGGTGAGCGTCTCGTCGGAGAAGACCGCGCGGTCGGCATCCGTCGCCAGCGCGAGCGCCGCCGCCCCCGACACCGCGCTCGCGAGCTCGGTGCGCGTGAGATCACCGGGCGCGTCGTGCCCGGTGTCCACGACGGCGTCGACGTACTCGTCCCACCCGCCGGCGATCCGCACAGCGGGCGAACCCTGCGTGCGGCGGCCGCGACGGCGGCTCGCCTTGGCCGCGAGGATCACCGCGAACGGACCCAGCACGAGGAGCAGAGCGAGCAGCACGATCCCGCCCACGCGCAGCACCGGCCACAGCCATGCGAGGTCGAGCCCCGCAGGCTCGTCGGCGGCCTCATCGGATCCGGTGTCCTCCTGCACGGGGTCCGGCGGCAGCACGTCCTCGACGGGGTCGGGCCGCACCTCCGTGACGTTCTCGGGGTTGCGCTGCTCGGTGACCTCGAGGCTCGGCGATTGCGCGTACTGCGGGGTCGCATCGATCGGCACCCACTCGCCCCGGGCGGTGAGCACCTCCGTCCAGACGGCGACGTCCTCCGCGCGGCACACCCCCGCCTCGCACGTCGACAGCTGCGGATCCGCGCTCTGCAGTCGCGCACCGACCACCACGCGCGCCGGGAATCCGAGCTCGTTCGCGATCAGGGCCGTCGCGGTCGCGAACTGCTCGTCGTCGCCCACCGCGGCGACGTAGTTGTCGTTCGCGCGCGCCCGGGGGTCGGCTTCGCGCTCGAGCAGCCGCGCGAACATCGCGTCGACACGGGCGAGGGAGTGGCCCGCCGTGCTCGGCTGGAAGCGGTAGTCGGGGAGCGCCTGCATCCACGCGGGCGGCCGGCCCTCGTCGATCTCGAGCGCGTGACTCAGGTAGCCGCGCTCGCGCAGCAGACGCACCAGCCCCTCGAGCGCGGCCCCGCCCGAGCCCGACGCGTGCTCCTGCACCCAGGTGCGCAGGCTCTCCGGGGCGGTGACTTCGGCGACGGGCCCGCCGGGCGCCTCCGCGAGAGCGAGATCCGCCGCCGGCGGAGTGACACCGGTCAGCGCGTAGGCGTCGCCGGCGACCCAACCGCCCGGCACGGTCTGCACCGCGGCGCCGGCATCCGCACGGTAGTAGAAGCGGTCCGCGAGCTGCGCCGCCCGGGGACCCTCGAACTCGGCCGACACGAGCCGGCCGATGCTCGGCATCCAGATCCCGCCGAGCTCTCCGATCTCGATCCGCGTCTGGGACGGGGTGCCCTCGCCGGCGTCGCGCGTGGCGGGCACGCGCACGAACGGCGAAGACGCACCCGCGCCTGCGGTGCGGTAGAGCTCCCCGTCGTAGCTGTCCAGCGTTGCCAGGCGCACGCGCTCGGGCAGGACGCCGTCGGAGGTCACGGTGAACAGCACGTCCCCCGCGCGATCGTCGCGGAACAGCCCGCGGTACTCGGCGAGCGGACTCACCGCCGCGGCGATCGCGAGTTCGGGACCCGCCCCCGCACGCAGCACCTCTCGGGAGGCACCCTGCGCCGCGAACGGCACGACGAGCGCCGATGCCGTCACCGCGACCACGAGCATGCCCGCTCCGAGCGCGAAGCGGCGGCGGTCCGCGAGCGACGGCCGACGCGAGAGGCGCACGCCGCTGGAATCGGCGGCGCGGCGCAGCGCTCGCACGCGTTCATCACGGCTGCGCCACGCGAGCCACCCGAGCGCGGCCACGAGACCTGCGACCCCGAGGGCCGTCTCGACCGGCGCGGGAAGGCGCAGCGGCCCGAGCACGAGCGGCCCGCTCACGGTCGGGCGGCCGAAGAACAGCCCGAACGAGATCATCGCGCCCACGACGGCCACCGCGGCGTACGCCGATCGACCGGCGCGCCAGGACAGGAGAAGGGCGACGCACGTGCCGACGAGGAAGACGATCAGCGCCGGCACCAGGAGATTGCGGTACGTGCCGACGGGCAAGTCGACCGTGAGGAGGTCCTTCCAGGCGAACAGAGCGCCGAGGCCCAGATCGGCGAGTCCGCGGGCCGCATCGGGCACGCTGCCGAGACGGGTGGGCACGGCGAGCGGGATGCCGAGCACGACGAACGCGCCGAGCAGGAGCGCGGCCACCGACCACCCGCCCCAGCCGCGCGCCGCGGCGAGCGCGGCGATGCCGGCCGCCGTGAGCGAGGACGCGCCGACCAGGAGCACGAAGGCCGGATCGCGGTAGATCGGCCACGCGGCGACGGCGGCGATCACGACGCCCACCGCGACGAAGAGCGTGCCCGCGACGATGCGCGGGACGAGGACCCTGCCGCGTTCGGGCCGTTCGGCGCTCACGAGGCCGCTCCCCGCGCGAGGAGGCCGGACAGATCGTCGAGAGTGCCGATCGTGAGGACCGTGAGTCCCGGCAGCGCCCGCATGCGGGGGTGGGCCCGCTCATCGCACACGACCGCGACGACCGCAGTGTCTCCGCTGAACGCGAGCGCCGCCTGACGCAGTCGCGGAAGCGGCACGGGGGAGCCGGCGACGACGAACGCGACCGAAAGGCGTTCGTTCTCCTCCGCGGCCAGGCGGCAGACCTCGCCGACGGGCATCGTGTCCTCCAGGAGCTCGACCGCGCTGAAGCCGTCGAGCAGGGTGCGGCGGGAGCGCGCGGGGATGTGGTGGATCGCGCGCAGCCGGCCGCGCACGGCCCGGGGGATCTCGGCACCGGTCACGACCGCGACGTCCCGCGCGTCGTGCACCGCGCGCAGGCCGAGCGAGGCGGCAGCCCCGACCGCGAGCTCGAACTCGTCCGCGTCGGCGTACTCCTCGCGCGCCGCCGACAGCACGACCGCCATCCGCGATCGTCGCGTCTCCTCGTACTGGCGCACCATGAGCCGGCCCGTCTTCGCGGTGGATTTCCAGTGCACCTGCCGCTGCGAGTCGCCCGGCGCGTACTCACGGATCGCGTGGAAGGACATGTCGGCATCCACGAGGCGGCGCGTCGGGCTGCCCTCGAGATCGCGGATCAGGCCGGCGCTCGTGGAGGGGAGGACGACCGTCCGGGGGTGGACGTACAGCTCGTGCACGTCCTCGAACGCGTGCTCGCGGCGCAGAAGCCCGATCGGGTCGCTGCGCACCGTCGTCGCGGGGCCCACCGTGACGATCCCGCGCCGCAGCGCGGGGATCTCCAGCGGCTGCGCGATACGGCTCCCGGGCCGCAGCAGCGGGACGCCGAACTCGACCAGCCCCGCCCCGACCGGGATGTCCAGGCTCCCCGGCAGCGTCGTGCGCCGCCCGTCGTTGCGCACGACGATCTCGCCCGAGATGCCGTCGCCGGCGACGACGCGCTCGTGCGCGAGCGTGAGGGCGACGTCGTACGCCCGCGCCCCGAACAGGAACGGCACGCTCATGAGGATCAGCCCGACGGCGATCGCACCGGCGACCATCCATTCCACCCAGCCGAACACCAGACCGAGACCCAGTCCCGCGGTCGCCACGATCACGACGAGGGCCCCGGCCGGGCGCACCGTGCGTGCGCTCCAGGCCGCGGCTGCCCTCAGGCCCGCCGCCGCGGCGCGCCGGATCCGCGTCGCCCCCATGACGGCCCGCACGAGTCCCCGCGCGCGCGGCGTGCTCGTGCGCTGGGTCGTCGTGCCGGGCACGCCCGTCGCCGCCGCGGAGACGGCGGCGGTGCGGGTCAGTCGCGGATCGGTCGGGCTCATACGGTCTCGCGGCGGGTCGGCGGGGCGACATCCAGCAGGACCTGCCCGACGACGGCCTCGGCGGTCACGCCGTCGAACTCCGCCTCGGGGTGCAGGATGAGCCGGTGCGAGAGCACGGCGACGGCGAGCGCCTTCACGTCATCGGGGGTCGCATACGTGCGCCCTTGCGACGCGGCGCGCGTGCGGGTCGCCTTCGTGAGGGCGAGGGCGCCGCGGATGCTGACCCCCAGGCGCACGTCGTCGGCCGAGCGCGTGCCGTCCACGAGTCGGGCGACGTAGTCGAGCACGAGCGCGTCGACGTACACGGTCGCCGCGAGGTCGGCCATGCCCGCCATGGTCTGCGGATTCAGCACCGGCGTGAGCTCCGCCGTCGCGACGGCCGCACCGTCGAGGATCCGCACGGTGGCCGCGTGATCGGGGTATCCGAGCGACGTGCGCATCATGAAGCGGTCCAGTTGCGCCTCGGGAAGGCGGTAGGTCCCTGCCTGCTCGACGGGGTTCTGCGTCGCGAGCACGAGGAACGGGGAGCCGACCGGCCGCGTGATGCCGTCGATCGTGACCCTGCCCTCCTCCATGACCTCCAGGAGGGCGGCCTGCGTCTTCGGGCTCGCGCGGTTGATCTCGTCGGCGAGCACGATGTTGGCGAACACGGGCCCCGCGTGGAACTCGAACGCCCCGGTCTTCTGGTCGTACACCGTGATGCCGGTGATGTCGCCCGGCAGCAGGTCGGGGGTGAACTGGATGCGGGTGTTCGTCCCCTGCACCGACTGCGCGATCGCCCGGGCGAGCGAGGTCTTGCCGGTTCCCGGCACGTCCTCCAGGAGCACGTGCCCGTCGCTGAGCATCGCAGTGAGCACGAGTTCGACGACGTGCCTCTTGCCGAGCACGGCGCGCTCGACGTTGTCGGCGATCTGGCCGAACGTCTGCGCGAACCAGGTCGCCTGCTCCTGCGTGATGCTCATGCGGTCTCCGCTCTCGGGGGGGTCAGGGGGTCGGGGGCGTGCCGGGGTCGCAGGATGCCGAGAACTCGGTGCTCGCACCGTTCAGGCCCCAGCCTTGGGCGCTCCAGTCGACCGATACGGAGACGCCGTCCACGCGGACCGCGCCGACCGGCACCGCCCACGTATCCGGCGTCCGGGGCAGGACCGCGCCGGCGGCGTCGTAGAAGCGGAGCCCGGCGTTGCCGAACGTGATCGCGGCCTTGGCTCCGGAGGGCGCCGTCGAGGAGTCGCCCGCCGGCACGAGATCGGAGCCGCCGACGCAGCGCTGCACGCTCCAGCTCGCCTGCACCTGGTACGGCGCACTGCCCGCGCGCGGCGTGGCTGTCGCCCATGCGGTCGCGGTGCCCCAGATCTCGTGGACGTAGCGCACCTGGATACCCGGGTCGCGCCCGAACACCGTGCTCGGCACCCCCGATATCTCGACGCGGTTGCGGTTGGGAACCCGCTCGGTCGATTCGGGCTGCGCGCGGACGATCCAATCGGCGCGGCCCCCGCCGACGTTCGGTGACGCGTCGACGACGAACGTGTAGCCCTGCGGCGCCCGACCGGTCTGCTGCGCCCGCACGGTCTGTGTGACGGATGCCGTGCCGTACGAGCGGCCGTCGAAGAACGAGTCGGCGCACAGCGTGAAGGCGTATTCGTCGCCGTCGGCGAGTCCGGCGAACGTCGCGGTGTCGCCGCCCGCCGTCGGCGTGCACCGCTGGCCCTCGCGGACGATCCCGTAGCGCAGCTCCGAGCCGTCGCCGTTCAGGCTCGCGACCCCGCGGGCGGTCACCGTCGAGGTGCCGTCGCCGTTGGAGCTCGACGTGAGGGTGAGTGTCGGGTTCAGCGGCGCGCCGATGCCGTTGCCGGTCACCGTGACCGCAGCGCCCGAGGGGCTCCCCCCGAGACCGGGGGGCAGGTCGAAGCGCGAGAACGGCGTGATCGTGATGGGACCGGCGGTGTTCGCTCCGACGCGGTACTCCCGCACCTCGAGTTCGGTCTGACCACGCCGCACCGACACGTTCTGGGTCTCCCCCGCGGGGCTCGTGATCTGCAGCGTTCCGGTGCGCTCGGGATCGATCCCCGCGATCCGCAGCGACACCACGCCGCCCGCGCCCGACGTGAGGACGGGGGCGACCTGGACCCCACTCGGCGCACCGGGCGCCTGGTAGGCCCATGCGACCGTCTGCACGCTGCCGCGGGAGAGGCCGACCGCATTGCGGGCGAGCGCCTCGTACGTGCGGCGCTCGCCGTTGGGCGCGGCGATCGGCGGACATGTGCCGTCGGGCGCACACTGCGCGACCTCCTGGCCGTTCGAGCGGATCACGAATCCGCTGAGCCCCGGGTAGGCCTGCCGCGCCTGGCCCGGGTCGACGCGGAGCGTGACCGACCCGTCGCCGAACGCCGCCTGCGACACGCTCGCGGGCGTCTTCGGGAAGCCCTGCAGGTCGAGCAGGATGCGTCCGTCGCGTTCGGCGTTCGTGCGCCGTCCCTGCGCGTCCTGCACCGAGAAGGTCGCGGAGCACGTGGCGCCCGGCGCGTCCTCGGACCACGACGCGACGACGGACGTCGGCGAGGCGACCTGGACGCTCACGCCGACGCACGCGCCGCTCGTGCGGGCGTCGATCACGGTGAGCGGCGTGCGCGGCAGCGGGTTGACCTCGCCGGAGGCGCCGATCACCGCGATCGTGCACGAGGACCCCGCCGCTTGCGAGCACTGCTGCGTCACCGCGCCGCCGCGTGGCAGCGTCGACGGCGCGGCCCCGACCCGGAGGATGAGGCGCACCGGCGCGACGGCGGCGTGACTGGTCACCGAGATCACCGCGGCGTCCTCCGCTCCGGGCACTGCGCGATCCGCGCCGGTCACGGTCACGAGGGATCCCTCCAGCGCGACCTCGAACGCGGAACCGGCGTAGTCCACCCCGTAGCGGATGCCGCTCCAGTCCTCCCGCAGCTGCCAGGTGGTCATGTTGCGCAGGTCGAACGTCGCCGTCTCGCCTGGACCGACCGTCATCGACCCCGCCCGCAGCACCGGCTGAGGGTCGAGGGCGTTGATGATGATCGGCACGGACAGGTACGTCCATTCGTCCTGCCCCGAGATCCGCACCGGCACCTGGCACGCATCCGTCCACGGCGCGCCGGACCCGGAGTCGTAGCGGACGGTCGTCCCCGACTCGACCGCGCACGTCGCCTGCGGGCGGGCGCCGGACGCACGGACGTCGGGCCCGACCTCGAGCGTGCTGCCCCGGGGTGCCGCGACGATCGCGGCCATGTCGAACGCGACGGATTGCAGTTCGGTGACCTGCGGCGGCGCGGCGCTCGCGCGGAGCGCGAGCGAGAGGTCGTCCGAGCCGGGCACCCGCAGGAACGCGTACGTCGTGACCGGGCCGTCGGGGCCCTCGCCGGTCACGGCGAACGGGATGAGCCGGGTGCTCTCGGGCAGCGGGCCGCGCAGTTCGCGTCCGCGCACGCTCACTCCCGACGGCTCCCCCCACAGGCTCACCTCGAGGTCGTCGACATCTCCCCCGGACCACGTCGCACGCCCGCTCAGCACGTCCACACCGGCCTGGAAGTCCTCGCGCGTCTCGGCCGTGAGGACGGTGTCCTCGATCAGGGGGTAGTCCGGGACCGCCTCCCGGACGACGCGGACGACGATCAGGCCCCGGCCGGTGTTGCCCGAACTGGATTCCACGTCGTACAGGAACGACATCGTCCCGGGCTCGGTGCCCGCCTGGATGAGGACCGTCCACTCGCCCGTGGAGGTCACGAGGCCGGCGAGGCGGGCGTACTCGGGGTTCTCGGAGCCGTCGGCGAGCGAGACCGGCACGTCCGGGCGGACGCCCGTGAGGCTCAGGGTGCCGCGCGTCGGATCCACGTCGTTCGCGAGCGGACTCACCCGGATGGAACGGGAGACGCCGGCCTGCACCTGCACGTAGTCGGTGTACGTGACCGGGCTCGGGTTGGACTGCGCGTCCAGCACGCCGATGCGCACCACGCCCTCCCCCGCGGCCCCCGCGGCGTCCACGACCCGGTACCGGAAGCTCACCTGTCCGCGATGGCCCGCGACGCTCGTGTACACGATCGACGCGCCGTCGGCCGAGATCGTCGCCGCCCCGATCTCGGGCTGAGCGACGATGCGATCCAGGCTCACCACATCGCCGTCGGGATCCATCCCGAATCCGTCGAACGCGACCACGGTGGACTGGCCGCTGAGGACGCGGCCCTCCAGCCGCTCGGGCACCGGCGCGCGGTTCGACTCCGCGGGCAGAACCTGCACGCGGATCGTCGCGGTGTCCGCGAGGGCGGGCGCCCCCGTCGTGTACACCGAGTACTCGACCGTGTAGGAGCCCGGCTCGGTGGGCGCGAGGTAGCGCACCACGTCACCGCCCGCGAACGCGAGCGCATCGGGGGTGGAGGAGGTCACCGCCGCGGGGTTCAGGATCGGCTGACCGCCCGCAGGGGCGATGTCGTTCTCCAGCACCGGGATGTCCACCTGCGACCCCGCCCGGACCACCACGGTGTCATCCACCGCGATCGGGGCGAGCTCGGGGGCCGGCGGCAGCAGGTACACGGTCGCCTCGCCGCGCACGCTCGCGCCCTGATCGTCCGTGCCGTCGCTGACGGTGTAGCTCACGGTGCCGAGCCGTCCGGCGGCGCCGGAGGCGGTCGTTCCGGACACCCTGAGGTGGTTCTGCCCCACCGCGTCGACGGAGAGCGATGCTCCGGCATCCGCGTGGCCCTCGACGTCGCTCAGCAGCAGCACGCGCCGCGTCGGGTTGGCGACCGCGGCGAACACGTCGAGCGTGGCGTCCTCCTGCGGGTGCACGAACGCGACGACCGGCGAGGTCGCCAACTCGGGCGGCGCGTCGGACGGGAGGATCGTGATGCGCGCCGTTCCCGTCGCGGGCGTCGTTCCGTCCGTCACGGTGAAATCGACGCGGAACGTCCCCGGGGTGCGGGCGGTGAAATCGAAGGATGCCGACCCTCCGATCACGGTCGCACTCGCGGCCGCGTCGTCGAGCACACGCACCGACTCGAGCGAGACCGCCCCGGCCGTGCCGGTGACGTGCGGGGTGACGTCGACCGTGAGCCCCGCGTCGATCGTGTCGATCACGGCGAAGGACTGCACCGCGAGCGCGGGTTGCGGCGACACCCGCACGAGCAGCGCCTTGGTCGAGACCTGACCCGTGGTGTCCGCGACCGTCACCTCCAGCTCGATGAGCTCCTCCCCCGAGCCGGCGCCGGCGTCGCTGTGCTGGTAGACGACGTTGCCGGTCGGAGTCGCGGCGACCGTGCCGACACCCGACTGGTTGGACACCGACAGCAGGAGCAGCGGATCGCCGTCCGGGTCGACCCAGCCGGGCAGCACCGGGACGGAGATCGTCCCGCCGCGGGCGACCTCCGGCGTCGGCCACGGCACGAGGCAGCCCTCGACGCCGCACCACTGGGGAGCGGCATCCGTCGCCGACACGGTCAGCGTGACGGTCGTCGGGGGCGACAGCAGGCCGCCTTCGCTCGTGCCGTCCGTCACCGCGTACGAGAAGGTCGCGCTGCCCGACGCTCCGGGCGCGACCGCGACCGTGAGCCGCTGCGCGTCGTCCGTGAGGGACAGCGTCCCGAATCCGGGATCCAGGCCCGTGACCGAGGCGGGATCGATGCTCAGCACGTCCTCGTTCGGATCGTGGTCGTTCATGAGCACGGGCAGGGTCACCAGGCTCGCCGCGCGCACGCCGAACGCGTCGGGCACGGCCACGGGCGGCTCGGGGTCGAGCACGACGCTCAGCTGCTCCTGGCTCGGGGCGGCATCCGGATCGGTGCGGTCATCGAGCGACCAGTTCTGGCTCGAAGGCACGAGGGCGCCGTCCGGCACGGTCCACACCCAGCCCGACCGCGTCTCGTTCAGGATGATCGCGTCGTCGCTCGCGACGAACACCGGACGGCGCTGGTCGCCGAGCGATCCCGCGGCGTAGTCCAGCGGCACCTGCCCCGTGCGCGAGCTCCACAGGATTCCGGATCCGCCGCGGCCCTCGGTGCTCGGCGGCAGCCACGCGGCGAACACCTCGCCGTCGTGCACGACGGGGCGCGCGGGGGTCCCCAGGACCCCGGCGCCGCCCCCGGCCTCGACGGTGACCTCGGACCCGTCCACGGGCACGCGCACGAGCGCGGTCTCATCGGCGAGGTGGACGGCGGTGCCGTCCGGATCGGGCTGGCTGAGCACGATCGCGCCGGTCGTCGGCGCCGAGGTGACGGCATCCGCCCCCCGCACGAGCAGATCTCCGTCCGTGGTGTCCACGAGCACCCATGCGTCGCCCGCGGCGGACAGCGCCGGCGCCGTGAAGTCCTCGGCCGCGACCTCATCGCGACTCCGCACCGCGGCGGCGGGCACGTCGTAGCGCAGGACCGAGCCGTCCGCGGCGGAGTAGGCGAACAGCATCCCGCGCTCGTCGAGGGCGATCGCGTCCGCGGTGTACTGCGGCGCATCCTCGTCCTCACGGGGGAAGGGATCCAGTTGCGTGGACTCCCCCGTCGAGAGGCGACCTGCGAACACCGCCCCCGCGTCGGTGCGATAAGCGACGAAGTCCTCCGCGGCGACGACATCCGTCGTGCCGGCGGGCGTGGCGGGTGAAGAGCGCAGGGTCTGCTCGTCGAGGTCGATCGGCAGGGCCGCGTCGATGCGGGTGATGCGCGAGTAGCTGTCGGAGAAGACGTACGCGGCCCCCGGCGCTTGCACGACCTGGCTCGGGTTGCTGATCTCGCGGACGGTGTCGAGTTCGCCGATCGCGGTGTTCACCCGGGCGTAGCGACGGCCGTCCGCCGTCTGCAGTGCCCACACCGCGGTATCGGTGCGGTCGGCCTCCTGCGCGTCGAGCCCCGGCCACACCGCACTGACACCCACAACGAGGGCGATCGCCGCGGTCGCCGCCGCGAGCCCTGCGATCGTGCGCCGACGCACTCAGAGCACCCCCGTCGCGAAGAGCGCGGTGAGGATGCCGCCCGCGACGACCACCGCGCCGATCGCGGCGCCGAACACCCACGGCAGGACCGGTCGGGACCCGGCCGCTCCCGTCAGATCCGTGTCCTCGTCGCGCGCGAGCCCGGCGACACCGGCGCCCGGTGCGTGCTTGCGCCGCTCGGTGCGCTCGATGCGACTGCGGGCGGGTCCGCGCAGCTCGGTGTCGCCGAAATCGACCGGTGACGCCGGAGCGGCCCACTCGGACGAGGCGACCTCGAGTGCGGACGGTGAGATGCCGAGCTCGGCCTGCACGTCGCGCAGCGCCTCGGCGAACTGCAGCGCCGACGCGTGACGCTGCCGCGGATCGCGACTCATCGCGCGGGCGAGGACGCGCTGCAGGGATGCCGGCACATCGGCGCGGGCGATCTCGGTGTACGAGGCCTTCGCGATCCGCCGACGCAGCTGCTCCTTCGTGTTCTGTGCGCGGTCGCGGCGCTCGAACGGGCTGTGTCCTGCCAGGAGCGAGTACACCGTCGCGCCGAGGCTCCACACCTCGCTCGCCACGGTTCCCGCGGTGTCCTCCGCGATGACCTCCGGCGCGCTCCACGGGATCGACATCGCTAGCACCTCGTCGGCGGTCGCACGGGCGAGCGACGAGGAGATGCCGAAGTCGGCGAGCACCGGCGCGCCGAAAGTCGTCACGAGGATGTTGCTGGGCTTGACGTCGCGGTGCACGAGACCCGCGCGGTGCGCGGCCTCGAGGGCGCTCGCCATCTTCACGCCGACCGCGAGGACTTCGGGAACGGGGATGCGCTCGAGCCGGTAGCGCTGCGCGAGGGAGCCGGGGCAGAACTCCATCACGATGTACGGCCGCCCGTCGGCGGAGATCCCCGCCTGGTACACCGTCACGATCGAGGGGTGCGCGGACAGGTGGGCCAGGACATCGGCCTCCGCGTTGAACATGCGTCGCAGATCGGGGTCGCGCACGTCGCTCGGCAGGACCTTCACCGCGACGTCGCGACGCGGCATGTCCTGTTCGTAGAGGAAGACGTCGGCGAAGCCTCCGGAGCCGAGCGGGCGGATGTAGGCGAGCCCCGGCAGGATCGGGGGCGCGGAAGGCAGGCGTGTGGCCACCGAAGCCTCCCCGGGGTCTCCCGCTCAGATCCGGCGGGCCGCGCGTCCACGCGCGGTTCTCAGTCCAACTGCAAACCCGCTCATGCTAACAAAACCGACCTCGCGTCCCGACGGACGAGTATGGAGGCGGAGATCACAGGAGGGGCGGCTCGTTCGGGTCGAACGGCGCGTCCAGCGAGCGGGTCAGCTCCTCCAGCATCGCCTCGATCTGCGGCTCGACGTACTGCGCGATCGCCGCCTGGATGCGCAGGCGATGGTGCAGCAGGATCGTGCACACTTCGCGGCCGATCATGTTCGCGTAGTCGTCGGCGAGTCCCACCTCCTGCCGGAGCGCCGCCTTGGCCTCGTCGCTCAGCGGGGGCAGGGCCGGGATGCCGGCATCCGCCTGTTCGGCGAGCCCCGAGATCGTGAACAGGAAGGGCGCGCCCGGCTGCGGCTCGGGGTCCAGCGGCAGCCCCTCGAACTCCGGCTCGAGGCCCTCGGCGGGGCGGTAGGTGCGCGCCCGGTTGCGGGCCGCCTGGTGGTCGAGCTCGGTCTGCAGCATCGGGAGGTTCAGCGCGGTGTACTCGGCCACCGCGTGATCGACGATCGTCTTGATGCGCGTGGACAGGCCGTGCTGCACGCCGTGCGGGACGTCGGAGCCGAGACCCGCCGCGGAGAGCACGGGCGAGCCGAAGCACCGGCGGCACGGCGCCACCCGTCCGCGGTGCGTCGCCGGCTCCCAGCGCGGAAGCCACCGCAGCCAGGCATCGACGGCCTGACTGACCTGGGTTTCGAGCGACCGCTCCACGGGATACACGCTAGTCCGACACGCCGCGCGCTCGGCGGCTTTCCGCGCACAGCACGCCGTGAAGAGTCCGGCTCACTCGTCGAACTCGTCCTCCCACGGCCACCGCGGACGCTGCGAGCGGGTGCGGGCCAGCGCGATGCCGCCAGCCGCCGCCACGGCGCCGGTGAGGGCGACGACCAGGCCGAACCAGCTCGTCGCGATACGCCCCGCGACTTCGGTCGCAGTGGCGAGCTCGGAACTCGCGACCAGAACGCCGAGCCAGATCGCGATCACATAGGCCACGACGCAGGCGATCGCCGCCCACAGCGCTCCGAGATAGCTCGGCTGGGCGGCGCGCAGCGTGAGCCACAGCGACAGCCCGAACGCGGCGGTCGCCGCCGTCGTCGCGAAGACCCCGGGCAGCTGCCCGAGCCCGGGCGTCGCGACGATGTCGGCGTTCAGCACGAGGCTCGTCATCCCCAGCCCGAAGATGAGCAGGGCGACGAAGGTGACCGTCGCCAGCCCCCACGCCACAGCCGGGCGCACTGGCCCGCCGGACGCGCCCGCGGGACCGGTCATCTCACACGCGGGTGAGCTGGGGCCCGGCCTCGAGCGTGCGCTCGTACTCGCGCTGCGCCTCGATGTTGAGCTCGGTGACCTTCGCGCCGCGCTTGGCGACCCACGATCCGAACCAGATCGTCAGCTCACGGCCGATGATGAACGCGGCGATCGCGAGCGGTGCGAGCAGCTGCTCCTCGACGACGGCGGCGCCCTCGCGTGCGGTGAGCATCCAGAACGGCGCCTGGAACAGCGCGCCGAGGATGTGGCCCGCGTACGCGGCGACACCGACGAGCAGACCGAAGATCACCCACGCGCCCCAGCGGCCGCGGTTGATGATGGCCCCGAGCAGCCAGAAGGCGAAGAAGAAGACGACGACCGGCACCCAGAGCGTGAACGTGCCGAGGGCGGCGAGGGCCGCGGAGCCGATCGTGTCGACCGTGACCTCGCCGTTCAACAGGCCGATGCCGAGCCACACCGCGAGGTAGAGCACACCGAACGAGAGCGCGGCCAGCAGGCCGATCGCGCCGGCCGCGCCGCGGTTGCCGCGGGGGCGCGGCGACTCGGGCGCCTGGACGAAGATCGGCTGGGGCGCGTACGCGGTCGTGGCCGCAGCGCCCGCTGCCGCCGCGCCGGCGGCCGGGGCGACGTAGGCGGAATCCGCGGCGGGAGGCACGTAGGCGGTCTCGGCGACCGGCTCGCTCGCCGTCACGGTCGAGGCGCTCGTCGCGGCCGGGGTGGTCGCGTAGGCGGTCGTGGCGTCGTCGGCGTGCGCTTCGTACATCGCACTGTCGAAGGACGGGTCCTCGTCGACGAGGGGCTCGTGGACGGCGCGCGGGGTACGAGCCGCGTCGACGTCGGAGGGGGCATCGGATGCGGCATCCGCGGGCGCCGCGTACGGCGAGGGCTCATCCGTCACGACGGCATCGCGACGCGCGGCCTCGGCGTCTGCGATCGTGTCGTTGGCGCTGCTGACGACATCATCGACCGGACGCGGCTCTTCGACCGGGTCGCCGTAGGACGACTTCGAGTCACTCATCGGATGCACTCCTCACGCAGGGCACGTCCCTGCCCTGCGAGAGTAACCCGCAGCCGCCGCCGCTCCCGGGAGGCGTGCCGGGGATTCGCGGGCGTGGCGCGGTGCGAAGCGCTCCGCGCGTGGTTTCGTGGGCGCATGGCACTCCGGCGCTCCGCGACCGCGGCGGCAACCGCCCTGCTTCTGGCCCTCGCCCTCACGGCGTGCGTGCCCGAGCGCGACGCCTCGGGGCCATCGCCCACCGCCTCGCCGAGCGCGACCGTGACGCGGACGCCGGCGCCGAGCCCGACGGCGCAGGCGGCGCGCGTCCCGACCGACTGTCGGGCGATGCTCA
>JASBUD010000093.1 GCA_030148105.1 Microbacterium sp.
GGTCGAGGCCAGCCGCACCTCGCGCTGCACGCGACCGAGCGCGGGGTTGAACACCGGCGCGGTGCGGGCGGAGGCGCCGCTCCAGGGGGCGCCGTCGACCCAGTGGTCGAGGACGGCGGTGGTGGCGGACGGCGTCTCTTCGGTGAGGGTTGCCGAGTCGGTCATGGTCTCTTCTCTCTGTCGGAGCCTCGTGGGCACGTGTCTTCCAGCGTAGGTCGCGGCACTGCTCCCCGCGAGAGGGCAGAAATGGCTGCCGTCACCGGCGTGTCGCCCTACATATCTGCCCTCTCGCGAAGGAGCAGTCAGCGCACGGCGAGGAAGGCCTCGTCGTAGATCGACAGGGCGCGGGCGACCTCGTCGTCGGTCACCACGCACGGCGGCACGACATGGATGCGGTTGTCGGCCGAGAACGGCAGGAGCCCCCGGGCGAGGAGCTCTTTCTTCAGCTGCCCGATCAGCGCCGGAGGGACGGGTTCGCGGGTCCCGCGGTCGGCGACGAGCTCGAGCGCCCAGAAGACCCCCTCGCCGCGGACCTCGCCGATGAGCGGATGCTTCTCCTGCAGCTCCGCCAGCCCGGGCGCGAGCGCCTCGGCGCCCACGCGGCGGGCGTTCTCGACGATCCCCTCGGACTCCATCGCGTCGAGGGCGCCGATGATGGATGCCGCCGCCAGCGGGTGACCGCTGTAGGTCAGGCCGCCGGGGAACACGTTCTCGTCGAAGTCCGCGGCGATCTCGGCCGAGATCGCGACGCCGCCGACCGGCACGTACCCGGAGTTCACGCCTTTCGCGAACGTGATGAGGTCGGGGACGACGTCGTAGCCCTCGAACGCGAACCAGCGCCCCGTGCGCCCGAACCCGCACATGACCTCGTCGAGGATCAGCACGATGCCGTACTTGTCAGCCAGGGCGCGGACACCGGCGAGGTACCCCGGCGGCGGGATCATGATGCCCGCCGTCCCGGGCACGGTCTCGAGCAGGATCGCCGCGATCGTCGCCGGGCCCTCCGACTGGATCACGCGCTCGAGGTGGTGCAGGGCGCGCGCCGACTCCTCCTCGGGCGTGCTCGCCCAGAATTCGCTGCGGTAGAGGTAGGGGCCGAAGAAGTGGACGTGTCCGCGGGCGTACTGGTTCGGCATCCGGCGCCAGTCGCCCGTCGCGACGATCGCCGCCCCGGTGTTGCCGTGGTACGAGCGGTAGGTCGACAGGACGGTGTCGCGGCCGGTGTGCAGGCGCGCCATGCGGATCGCGTTCTCGTTCGCGTCGGCGCCGCCGTTCGTGAAGAACACTTTCGAGAACGGCTCGCCCGCGCGCGAGAGGATGCGCTCGGCGGCCTCGCCGCGCGTCAGGTTCGCGGCGGCCGGGGCGACGGTGGCGAGCGTCGCGGCCTGATCCTGGATCGCCTTCACCACCGCCGGATGCTGATGGCCGATGTTCACGTTGACGAGCTGGCTCGAGAAATCCAGGTAGCGGTTGCCCTCGAAGTCCCAGACCTCGGATCCGGAGCCGCCCGCGATCACGAGCGGATCCAGCGCCGCCTGCGCCGACCAGGAGTGGAAGACGTACTGCCGGTCGAGGTCGTGTGCGCGCTGGTTGGTGCTCATGTGCGGTTCCTTGCCGTCGGGTGTTCAGTGCTCGGGCGGCCCGCTCGCGCGGACCGCCCGAACGGGAGTGCTACTGGCCACCCTCGGTGAGGACGACGTCGATCGGGGTGTACTCGCCACCCACCTCGACGCCCTCGTCCTTGAGTTCTGCCAGCGCCTTCTCGATGTACTCGTTCGAGTATGCCGATTCGGCGGGCTCCGTGGTGATCAGCTCGATGCCGTCCTGGTTCTTCGCGGACAGCGCCCCGGCGACCGTCTTGTCCCACGCGGCCTTGTCGACCAGACCGAAGTCGCCGCCGGCCCAGATGAGCTTGTTGACCTCGTTCATCTGCCACAGCTGGTGCACGGGTCCGACCGGGAACGCGGCCTCGGCGTTGATCGCGGCATCGTACGTGATCTGGGCGGCCTCCTCGGGGTTGTCCCGCGCGAAGATCCAGCCCTTCGTCACGGCCTTGAGGAA
>JASBUD010000107.1 GCA_030148105.1 Microbacterium sp.
CCGTCCTCGGCGATCAGGTTTCCGAGGACCTCGCCCTGCAGCAGGTCGCTGGGAGCCGTGCGCCAGTACAGGCCGTTGTCGTCCCACGTGGTGAAGTCGGGCGACGTGTTGGCCGGCGAGAACGTGATGATGCCCTCGGACACGTTGCTGTCGAGGAACAGCTTGGTCACACCGGAGGATGCGGCACCGATCATGGCCGAGACGCCCTCGCTCTGCAGCTTGGGAACCGTCGTCTCGAACGCCTTGTTGTCGGCGTCACCCGAGTCGCCGAACGTGACGTCGACGGTCACGCCGGCCGCGGCCTCGTTGACCTCGTTCACGGCGAGCGTGACACCGGCCTCCTCGGGCGGGCCGAGGAAGGCGAGGCTGCCGGTCTGAGGCAGGACGGTGCCGATCTTGAGGGTGAGATCCTCAGCGGGGGCAGCCGAATCCGAAGGCTCGGCCGTGCCTCCACCGCCGGCGCAGCCGGCGAGGACGAGGGCGCTTGCGCCGGCGATGGCGATACCGCCGATCACCGCCCGCACGCGCGAACGGGAGGCAGTGCCTCGGGAGAAGACGCTCATGTTGCTCCTTGCTGTGAATGAACGCGGTCCGGCTCGGGCGCCGGGCCAGTTCCCCTAAACCTAAACCGGAGCCGGTCTCGCCAATGTTGCCTTTCGTTAACGATATGTAACGCGACCCGATCGTTATGGTCCGCGGTTCCACGGAACGAGACTGTGCGTTCACGACGGGGAAACATGTCCCTGGCAGGATCCCTCCCATGACCGCACCGGCACCCGTGAACCCGAGCACCGCTCGACTGGACTCGTTGACCGGTGTGCGGTTCTTCGCCGCGTTCCTCGTCTTCGGTTTCCACTCCATCCACTACGTGAGCGGGATGGAGGTGTTCGGAGCCGGAATGGTGGGCGTCTCCCTCTTCTACATCCTCAGTGGCTTCGTGATGGCCTGGACGGCGCGCGCGGAGGATCGCGCGGTGCTGTTCTACCGTCGCAGGTTCGCGCGGATCTACCCCGCGTTCATCGTCGCCTGGCTCATCTCCCTCGCGCTCCTGCTGTCGAGCGGGTCGCTGATGGGATGGGACTTCATCCCGCCGACGCTGCTGCAAGCGTGGATACCCGTGGAGGCGGCGTATTTCGCCGGCAGCGCCGTCTTCTGGAGCCTCTCCTGTGAAGCGTTCTTCTATCTGCTCTTCCCCCTGATCCACCGGCTGATGAGTTCCCTGCGAACACCGGGCCTCGTCGGCGTGGGCGTCGGTGCGGGAGCGGTCAGCCTGACCGTGGCGATCGCGGCACTGGGTGTGCAGGAGTCGCCGCTCGCGCGCTGGGCGCTCATCATCTTCCCGCCCTTGCGCCTGATGGAATTCATCATCGGGGTGTCGCTCGGGATGCTGTTCCGCCGTGGTCTGCGCCTCCCGGTCCCGCTGTGGGCGGCCTGCGCGCTCGCCGTAGCGGGGGTCGTCGCCGCCGCTTACGCGCCGTACTCGCTGTCCCGCTATGCCGTCACCCTGATCCCCTTCGTCATCCTCGTCGCCTCTCTGGCCACGGCTGACCTGCGCGGCCGCGTCAGTATCTTCCGGTGGCAGCCTCTCGTCGCGCTCGGCATCTGGTCGTACTGCTTCTACCTGTTGCACGCCATGGTGCTCTCCACGACCTTCCGGCTGGCTCGACTCGTCGGCGCGGATCTCGAGTGGATCGCCCTCGGCGCCGCATTCGCCGTATCCGTGGCGGCGGCCTGGCTGCTGCACATCGTGATCGAACGGCCGTTCGAGAAACGCCTGCGACCCGCACGCACGCCTCGATTGGACGATGATCCGGCGACGCGAGCGGTGCCGCATGCCGCAGTCGACCGTCGCTGATCCAGACGGCGCAGCGTCCGGCCCGGAATACCCCGTGGCCGTATACGGTTGTCATCGACGCACTACCCCCAAGGGGTATCCGCCAGCGAGAGGATTCGAGATGACGACGAACCAGTACACGGTGACCGGGATGACCTGCAGCCACTGCGAGAACGCCGTGCGCGGCGAAGTGCAGAAGATCGCCGGCGTCGAACAGGTCGACGTGAACGCCGCTGCGGGCACCCTGGTCATCACCTCCACCTCCCCGCTCGACGACGACGCGGTGCTCGCCGCGGTCGACGAGGCGGGGTACGCCGCGGCCCGCGTCTGATGACCCAGGCACCCGCGGCCGTGCCGGACGCACCGTCCCATGTCGAGCTCGACATCGGCGGCATGACGTGCGCCTCGTGCGCGAACCGCATCGAGAAGAAGCTCAATCGCCTCGACGGCGTCTCGGCGAGCGTGAACTACGCGACCGAGAAGGCCGTCGTCGACGCGCCCGCCGGAGTGGACCCCGCCGTCCTCATCGCCGAAGTGGAGAAGACGGGCTACACGGCCGCACTGCCGCAGCCTCCGGCATCCACCGGCGATGAGCCCGAGGATCGCGAACTGACCTCGCTCCGGCGCCGCCTGATCGGAGCGGTCGTGCTGTCGGTGCCGGTGATCGCGATCGCGATGATCCCCGCGCTGCAGTTCTCCTCCTGGCAGTGGGTCTCGCTCGCCCTGGCCACCCCGGTCGTGCTGTGGGCGGGCTGGCCGTTCCACCGTGCCGCGTGGATCAATCTCCGCCACGGCGCCGCGACGATGGACACCCTCATCTCGATCGGCACGTCGGCGGCGTTCGCATGGTC
>JASBUD010000114.1 GCA_030148105.1 Microbacterium sp.
ACGCGATCGGCAAGAAGATCGTCGAGGAGGCCGCCGAGGTGTGGATGGCGGCCGAGTACGAGTCCGCCGAGGCCGCTGCCGAGGAGATCTCGCAGCTGCTGTACCACCTGCAGGTGATGATGATCGCGAAGGGTCTGCGACTCGAGGACGTCTACCGACATCTCTGAGACCCCGCCCGTCGACCCCCACCGATCTGAAAGCCACCACGCCGTCATGCTGCGAATCGCCGTGCCGAACAAAGGGTCGCTCGCCGACACCGCCTCCGAGATGCTCCAGGAGGCCGGCTACACCGGCCGTCGGGACCCGAAGGACCTGCACGTCATCGACCCGGCCAACGATGTCGAGTTCTTCTACCTGCGTCCGAAGGACATCGCGACCTACGTCGGATCCGGTGCACTGGATGTCGGGATCACCGGTCGGGATCTCCTCCTGGACGCGCGGATGCCGGGCGCTCGCGAGATCGAGGCGCTCGGCTTCGCGGGCTCGACGTTCCGCTTCGCGGCGCCCGCCGGGCGGTTCGCCGAGCTCACCGACCTCGAGGGCGTGCGCATCGCGACGTCGTACCCCGGCCTCGTGGACGCGTTCCTGGACCGACACGGAGTGGCCGTGGACCTCGTGCCGCTGGACGGCGCCGTCGAGAGCGCCGTACGCCTCGGGGTGGCCGATGCGATCGCCGACGTCGTGGAGACCGGGACGACCCTCCGCCAGGCCGGCCTCGAGGTCTTCGGGCCGGCGATCCTGCAGTCCGAAGGCGTCCTGATCGCCGGGCCGACCGACGCACCCGGCACCGAGACCCTGCTGCGACGCCTCCGCGGAGTCCTCGTCGCGCGACGCTACGTCCTGATCGACTACGACCTGCCCGTGCACCTCATCGACAGCGCCGTGGCGATCGCCCCCGGCATCGAGTCGCCGACGATCTCGCCGCTGCGCGACCCGGAGTGGGTGGCCGTCCGCGTGATGAGCCCCCGCAAGGACGTCAATCAGGTCATGGACGCGCTCTACGACATCGGCGCGCGCGCCATCCTGGTGTCGGCGATCCACAACGCGAGGCTCTGACATGGCCCTGGTGTGCCGGGTCATCCCGTGCCTGGACGTCGCGGCGGGGCGCGTGGTGAAGGGCGTGAACTTCGTCAACCTGCGCGACATGGGCGACCCCGTGGAGCTCGCGCGCGAGTACTTCGCGCAGGGTGCGGACGAACTGACCTTTCTGGACGTCACCGCGACGGTCGATGAGCGTGCCACGACGTACGACGTCGTCCGGCGCACCGCCGAAGAGGTCTTCATCCCGCTCACCGTGGGCGGCGGCGTGCGCTCGACCGACGACGTGGCGCGGCTCCTCGGTGTGGGCGCCGACAAGGTCGGCGTGAACTCCGCCGCGATCGCGCGTCCGCAGCTGATCGACGAGATCGCCGATCGGTTCGGGGCGCAGGTCCTCGTGCTGTCGCTCGATGTCACACGTGCGCCCGGCACCCGTTCCGGCTTCGTCGTCACGACCCACGGCGGTCGCACGCTCACATCGCTGGATGCCCTGGACTGGGCCCGCGAGGCGATCGAGCGCGGGGCGGGCGAACTCCTGGTGAACTCGATCGACGCCGACGGGACGAAGGCGGGCTTCGACCTCGAACTCGTCTCCCTCATGCGGGAGGTCTCCAGCGTCCCGGTGATCGCCTCCGGGGGAGCGGGACAGGCATCGGACTTCGCCCCGGCGATCGCCGCGGGGGCGGACGCGGTCCTGGCCGCGAGCGTCTTCCACTCCGGAGCGCTCACGGTGGGCGCCGTGAAGGACGCCATGCGCGAAGAAGGCATCGAGGTGCGCTGATGGGCGAGGACCTGCAGGAGCGGCTCGACCGCGTCGCGTTCAACGACGCCGGACTCGTCGCGGCGATCGTCCAGCAGTGGGAC
>JASBUD010000118.1 GCA_030148105.1 Microbacterium sp.
AGGAGCGAGCGGAGTTTGCCGAGGCAGCGCTGACGCGTCGGCCCGATCGAGCCGATCGGCATCGCCATGTCCTGGGCGATGCGTGCGTAGTCCGGGCGCTCCTCGAAAGCCACGATGCGCAGCAGGCGCCGGCATCGGTCGTTCAGCCTTGAGACGGCATCCCACAGGCGACGGGACTCGTCGTCGGTGGATGCGGTCTGCTCCGCGGACTGCTGGGCGGGAAGGTGAGCCTCCAGGCTCTCGACCTCGGTCGGATCGGCGCGGCGCTGCAGCTTGCCGACGCGCCACGCCTCGCGGCGCGCCACCATCGTCAGCCATCCCGAAACCGCCTGCGGCTCGGTGATCGATTCGTGCCGGCGCACGAGCGTCATCCACGTCGTCTGCACGACGTCCTCGGCGAGCGCCCGGTCGAGGCCGTATGCGCGCACGACGTGCCAGAGCAGCGGCGTCATGAGCCGCACGAGCTCATCCATCGCCCGCGTCTCACCGTCACGCCAGCGGAGGAACAGGGCCGCAGCCCGCTCCCAGCGTGTCGGTTCGGCGGAGTCGACAAAAGCCCCAGCGCTTTCGTGCGTCATGACGCCCATTGTGTCCACACATGCACAGAGCGCGAAAGATCGGGCGTGATACATGTCGGCGGATACATTTCCCACGACCTCAGAATCCGCCTGCGCGCACGTCTAAACTCGCTGCATGACCACGGCGCCGCTCATGTACGTCTGCGTGCGCCCGCAGCAGCTCGCCGCGGTCGCCGAGTACGAATCGTTCCGCGCCGCCGCCCGCCTCTCACCGGATCGGCTGGCGACCCTCGACCTCGTGAACGAGCCCCTGCCCGACGACGTCCTGGACCGGTACAGCGGCTTCTTCATCGGCGGAAGCCCGTTCAACGTCACCGACCCCGAGTCCGCCAAACCCGACGTGCAGCGCCGCCTCGAGGCCGACCTCGAGAAGCTCGCGACGGCGGTGCTGGACTCGGGCCGCGGGGCCGGGATGTTCACGTGCTACAGCATCGGCATCCTCACGCGCCTCCTCGGCGGCGAGGTCAGCCGAGGCTTCCCGGAGGACACCGGTCCGGTCGGCGTCGAGCTCACCGACGAAGGGCAGGTCGACCCGATCTTCGGTACGATCGCGCGCCGGTTCACCGCACTCACCGCCCACAAGGAAGGCGCCGCCGCGGTGCCGCCCGGTGCGACGCTGCTCGCCACGAACGAGGGCTGCCCGGTGCAGGCCTACCGGGTGGGCGAGCGCCTCTACGCGACCCAGTTCCACCCCGAGCCCACGACCCGCGCCTTCACCGAGCGCATGGCCGTGTACCGCGACGACGGCTACTTCCCGGCGAACGACTACGACACCGTCGCGGGCCGGGTGCTGGCGGCATCCGTCACTGAGCCGGTGCGGCTGCTGCACGCGTTCGCCCGCAGGTTCGGCGCGGCCGAGGACTGAGTCAGGTCGCGCCGGCGGGCGGGTTCCGCAGCAGCTCGATGCGCTCGGCGAGGTAGCGCTCCAGCGGCATGTATCCGCCCGCCACGCTCCACCGGATCGAGGGCACCCCGTCGCGCAGCGCGAGGGGGCCGGATGCCGCTCCCCCGTCCACCGCGTCGATATCGAGCTCCTGCCACCCGACGTGCACGGTCTCGCCCTCCGCGAAGCCGCCGCGCCGGGCGGCCGCCGCGAGTTCGGCCCGTTGCCGCTGGGATTCCGCGGCATACCCGCGCCGCGCCTCGGTGCGGGCGCGGAGGATCTCACCGGTCCCGAGCACCCCGTCGTCGGTGAGGAGCAGCGCGCCGAGGTGCCACGCGGTGCCGCGCGGGACGATGCGGTCGGCCCGGCCGATGCCGAGCACCCGGCGGGGGACGACGAGTTCGCCGAGCGCCTCTCGGGGCGCACCGCGCAGCCGGGCGCGGGCGCTCGCGAGGATGTCCTGCGTGCTCACGCGAGGTCGTCTTCGAGCGGGGCGCTGACCCGCGACCGCCGCTCTCCGCGAAGCGTCATCGCGATCAGGGGGAACAGCAGGACCGACAGCACGCCCGCACCCACGAGCACCGCGGCGTGAGCGCTGGACATGACGTCCTCGGCGACGCCGATCGCGGTGACCGCGACGATGATGGGCAGACCCGTCGCGCCGAGGACGCCCACCGAGATGCGGTCCCTCGGCCCCGACCCCTCGGGAGCGGCCAGCATCGACGGGAGGCCCCGCACGACGAGCAGCACCACGAGCAGCACGGGGAGCGCCAGCAGCAGCAGAGGGTCGGCCAGGAGCGACGCAAGATCGAACGTCACCCCGGTGTAGATGAAGAAGACCGGCACCAGGAACCCGAACGCGACGGCTTCGACTTTGCTCTCCACGGCTTCGCGGTCGCGCGGGTCGGCATCGCGCATGAGCAGGCGCCACACGATGCCCGCGGCGAAAGCGCCGAGAAGCAGATCGAGATCGAGGACGATGCTGAGCGCCACCAGGCCCGACAGGATCAGGAACACCACCCGGATCGCGAACTGCCCGGACGTGTGGAGGGTGGAGTTGACGACGCGGTGCATCGCCCCGCGCGGCATCCGGAACGCCAGCCAGATCGCGAGCCCCGCGACGAGCCCGAACAGCACGAGGACGACGGCCTCGATGCCGGGGTTGCTCGCCCCGAGGAAGATGGAGATCGCGATCAGGGGCCCGAACTCGCCGACCGCGCCGATCGCACTGATCGCCTTGCCGAACGGCGTACCGAGCTCCCGTGCGTCGCGCAGGATCGGCAGAATCGTGCCGAGAGCCGTCGAGCACAGCGCGATCCCGACGACGATCGCCGCCTGGCCGGGCCAGATCAACCAGGCGATACCGACGCCGGCGACGAGGCTGATGAGCCAGCCGCCGACGGCGCGGCGACCGGTGCGCCCCCGGAACGCGGTGAAGTCGATCTCGGAGCCTGCGACGAAGAACAGCATCGCGAGGCCGAACTCGGACAGCGCGCCGATGAACTCCGACGGCACGGCCCAGCCGAGGAGCGCCGGGCCGAAGAGGATGCCGAGCAGCAGCTCGAAGACGACGATCGGGATCCGCACCCACCGACCGAGTCCGCGCGCGAGCAGGGGCGCGAGCACCGCGAGGAGCGGGATGACGAGGAGCGTCGGCTCGAGCTGGTCCACGGATTCACCGTATCGGGCGGCTCACGGCACGTGGCGGTCCAGCCACTGCATGAGCCCCGGGATCGCGAGCAGGGCCACCGTGCCGTGCGTCGCGAACGGGATCTCCTGGTAGGTCACGCGGATGCCGAGCCCGGCCTCGTGCTCGGCGAACGCCGCCGTGTCCTTCGGGACGACGAGCTCGTCCTTCAGCCCCTGAGCCAGGAACAGCGGCGCGTCGAAGGCCGTCGCGCCGGCGGAGTTCTCCGCGAGCAGGTCGCTCCACGGTGCGGTGGTCGTGGGGTCCGCGATCGTGAAGTCGCCGACGAGCGGCTGCCCGATCGCATGCAGCTCGTCGATGTTGCTCAGCAGGCACAGCTCGTTCATCTGCGGCACGGTCTTGAGCGCCGCGGGCGTCAGGATGCTCTCCAGCGGCGCGTCCGGATAGGTCTCGGAGAACGCGGTGAAGGCGTACGAGCCGATCGTGACCCCGGAGATGTCGTCGAGATGGGCGCTCATGAGGTCGGTCAGGTTCGCGGCCGGGGCCGCCGCGGCGACCGCCTGGATCTGCAGCTCGGGGGCGTACTGCGGCGCCTGCTCAGCCGCGAACAGCACGGCCTGACCGCCCTGCGAGTGCCCCCACAGGATGACCCGATCGCTCGCCCGCGCCTCGGGGACGGCCCGGGCGGCGCGCACCGCATCGAGGACGGCATTCCCGCCGGTGATCCCGACGAGGTACGAGTCCGGGCCGTCGGTGCCCATGCCGACGTAGTCGGTCGCGACGACCGCGTACCCGCGGTCCAGGAGAGCGCGGAGACCTTCGATCAGCGAGAACGGATCGAAGGCGTAGGAGGGCGCGCAGTCCCGGGCAGCTCCCGTGGTGGGGTGTCCCCAGGACACGACGGTCCGCCCCTCAGGAGGCGCCGGCAGGAGCGGAACCACGATCACACCGGTCGCGACCACCGGTTCTCCGGCGGCGGTCGTGGTGCGGTACATGATGCGCCACGCGCGCGCCGCGAGCGGGGCGCCGAGCAGAGGATCGGTCTTCACGATCGTGCCGGGGTCGCCGGTGGCGGCATCCGCGGGCTGCTCGTAGAACGCGTCGATCCCGGGGCGCTCCAGCGCGTCGCCGGCGAAGCGGGCGACCTCGGCCGCGACGACGGCGCCGGTGACGGCCAGGATGCCGGCGATGACCGCCGCGACGAAGCGGAAGCCCGGCCTCACGTCAGGGCCTTCCGTGCGCGCTCGGTCGCGCGGGCGGCGCTCTGCGCGCGCTCGGCCGCTCCGGTGCGTTCGGCTTCGAGATCGGTCGCGGCGGCCTCTGCCTTCTCGGCATCCGCTTCGAACCGCGCGAGTTCTGCGCGCAGGTCATCGACGCGTTCGCGGAGGTGGTCGGTGCGCTCGCGCGCCTTCACGAGCTTCGCATCGATCTTCGCCAGCTCGCGGTCCGCCTCGCCCGCGGCGCGCTCGGCCTCGCGAAGCTCCCGCTCGGCGGCCTTGCGCGCCCGGCGCTCCGCGAGGTCGTCGCGGCTCGGCGCGGGGGCGTCCGGCACCCCCGGTACGGAGCCGCCGACCGCGTCGGTAAGGTCCACGGGCTCGAGCACGGTCGCCTCGAGAGTTCGGACCAGGCGCCCGGTCATCACGGCGGCCGCAGCCGCGGCATCCATCACGGCGGCATTGATCGTCTTCTCGACCTCGGTGCGCGCCGACGCGCTGACCGTGACACCCTTCGCGGCCGCGAGATCGGCGGCCTGCGCAGCGAGCGCGGCGACGAGGGCCCGGCGCTGACGGCCGAGGCGGTTCAGCTCCGCGGCGTCCAGGTCGTCCTGCGCCTCGCGCAGCGCAGCGGAGAGCTCGAGCGCGTCGCCGAGCTGACCCTCGCGGGCGAGGAGACCCACCGCCCAGGCCGCGGCCGTCGGCTTGCGCAGCGCCTTGATCTGCGCGGCGAGGGGTCTGTCCGCCTGGTTCGCCCTGACGTTGCGTGCCGCGGTGAACTCGTCGGGCGGCAGCGCGTAGAGCTCGGCGGCGACCGCGTCGAGGTCTGCGGGCGCGGTCATCCGTTCATTCTGTCCGGCCGGCGCTCAGACCGCGACCGTGCGACCCTTCGGTCCGTGAAGTTCGCGGTGCAGGCGCTGCATCCGCTCATCGAGTTCGGCGGCCGTGTCGGCGGCATCCTTCAGGCTCGTGAGAAGCTCCGCGGGAACCTGGCGGTCGTACTTGTAGTAGATCTTGTGCTCGAGGCTCGCCCAGAAGTCCATCGCGATCGTGCGGAACTGCACCTCGACCGGCACCGCCACCCGGCCGCTGGAGAGGAAGACCGGCACCTCGATGATCGCGTGCAGGCTCTTGTATCCGTTCGCCTTCGGCTCGGCGATGTAGTCCTTCACCGCGACGACCGTGACGTCGTCCTGCCGGGTGAGCAGGTCGAACAGCCGGTAGGCGTCCGTGGTGAAGCTGCACGTGATGCGGACGCCGGCGATGTCGGTGATCTCTCGGCGGATCGAGGCGAAGTCGGGCTCCACGCCCTTGCGAACGACCTTGTCGACGATGCTGTCCGGCGACTTCACGCGGCTGGAGACGTGCTCGATCGGGTTGTAGTCGTGCATGTAGGCGAACTCGTCGCGGAGGATCCCGACCTTGGTCTCGACCTCCTGCATGCCGAAGCGGTACTCCAAGAGGAACCGCTGCATCTCGTCGCGCATCGCGCGCAACTGGGTGGTCGAGAAGGTGAGCTGTTCATCGAGCCCGTCGTCCGGCATCCCTCGACGGTACGGTGGCGGCCTACGAGCCGCCTGGGAGCGCGTGCCCTCCCGAGGTGGTGGGTCTTCCCGCGAGGTGGTGGCTTTCCCCGCGAAACGGTGGCTCCTCCGCCGAGGTGGTGGGTTTGCCCGCGAAACGGTGGGTCTTCCGCCGAGAAGGTGTGCACCATCTCGGGAGAAGAGGGACCACTTCGGCGGAAGAGGGACCATCTCGGCGGAAGAGGGACCAACTCGAGAGAAGAGCGACCATCTCGGCGGGCGAGCGGGGCCTCGGGCGCGTCAGGCGAGGACGGATGCCGCCTGCCGGGCGGCACCGAGAGCGACGTACTCTCCGGGCGCGGGCACCTCGACCGGAACCCCCAGCACGAGCGGGGCGACCACGCGCACTGCCTCGGACTGCGCACCCCCGCCGATCAGCAGGGCGCGCTCGATCGGCACGCCGAGCGCGCGGAGCGCCTC